>JAKLLB010000164.1 GCA_023150345.1 Aquabacterium sp. | reverse complement strand
CGAACCTGGAACTGGTCCCAGGTGCTCGACGAAACCCGCCGCATGGCCGCGCACCTGCGGGAACTGGGCCTGGCCAGTGGCGACAAGGTGGCGCTGCTGTCGAAGAACACCGCATGGTGGATGATGGCCGACTGGGCGATCTGGATGGCCGGCGGCGTGTCGGTGCCGCTGTACCCCACCCTGGCGGCCGAGACCATCCGCCAGATCCTGGAGCACAGCGAATCCAAGCTGCTGTTCATCGGCAAGCTCGATGGCTGGGACGGCATGAAGTCGGGCGTGCCCGCCGGGCTTCCCTGCATCCGCCTGCCGCTGGCACCCGACGGCCCGGCCCCCGCCTGGAGCGACATCGTCGCCCGTACGTCGCCGCTGCAGGGTGAGCCGGTGCGCGCCGGCGACGAGCTGTGCACCATCATGTACACCTCCGGCACCACCGGCATGCCCAAGGGCGTGATGCACAGCTTCGACAACTTCGCGTGGTCGGTCGAGGCCGGGCTCAAGCGCATCGCGCTCGACAGCGATGGCCGCATGCTGAGCTACCTGCCGCTGGCGCATGTGGCCGAGCGCACGCTGGTCGAGCACGGGCTGCTGTCGCGCGGCATGCAGGTGTACTTCGCCGAGAGCCTGGACACCTTCACCCAGGATCTGCAGCGCGCCCGCCCGACGGTGTTCTTCTCGGTGCCGCGGCTGTGGGTGAAGTTCCAGCATGGCGTGAGCGCGAAGATGCCACCGGCCAAGCTCGAGCGGTTGCTGAAAATCCCGGTCCTGCGCGGCATCGTGCGCCGCAAGATCCTCGGTGCGCTGGGGCTGGACCAGTGCCGTTTCGCCGCCGGCGGGGCCGCGCCGATGCCACCCGCGCTGCTGAAGTGGTACGAGCAACTGGGGCTGCCCATCATCGAGGTCTATGGCATGACCGAGAACTGCGGCGTCTCGCATGCCACCCTGCCTGGCGTACAGAGGCCGGGCACGGTGGGCATGCCCTACGACGGCGTGCAGTCGAGGCTGGACCCGGCCAACGGCGAGATCCAGGTCAGGAGCAACGGGCTGATGCTGGGCTACTACAAGGAGCCCGAACTCAGCCGCGCGGCGTTCACGCCCGATGGCTGGCTGCACACGGGCGACAAGGGTGCGCTCGATGCCGAAGGCAACCTGCGCATCACCGGGCGCGTGAAGGACCTCTTCAAGACGAGCAAGGGCAAGTACGTGGCACCGGCGCCGATCGAGGACCGGCTCGTCATGCACACCGCAATCGAGGCCTGCTGCGTGACCGGCGCCAACCTGGGCCAGCCACTGGCCGTGGTGATGCTCAACCAGGACGCCGCCCTGCGCAGCGCCGACTCCGCGGCGCGCCAGGCGCTCGAGGCGTCGCTGCAGGCACACCTGTCGGCGGTGAACGCGTCGCTCGACCCCCATGAGCAGCTCGACGCCCTGGTGGTGGTGACCGAACCCTGGACGGTGGACAACGGATTCATCACGCCCACCTTCAAGGTCAAGCGCAACCGGATCGAGGAAGCGTTTGCCGACCGCTACGACGGCTGGGTGGCGGCTCGGCGCACCGTGATCTGGGCCGACCGCGCATCCTGACCCGCGTGGCTAGCCCGGCGGGCCGACATCGACGCGCAACTGCACCCGGCCGTCGACCCACGCCCGCTCGAAGTCGGCCTCCACCGCTCGCAGCGCCGCAGGGCTGTCGGCCTCGACCTGCGCGATACCCACGGCCCGGTTGCGGCCCTGGCTCTTGGCGGTGTAAAGCGCCATGTCGGCCAGGTTGACGGCCTGCTCGGGCGCCACGCTCACGCGGTGGGGCAGCAAGGGAAACACGCCGTGACCGATGGAGACCGTGACCCGCATCGAGCGACCATCGGGCAGGCCTATGGTGGCGCCGCCCACGGCCGTCAGCACGCGCTGCGCCAGGGCATCTGCATCGCCACTGGCCAGGTCGGGCGCCAGGATCAGGAACTCCTCGCCGCCCCAGCGCGCGACGATGTCGTCGCCGCGCGTGACCGACGCGATGCGACGGGCCACTTCCACGAGCACGGCATCGCCGGCCGCATGCCCGTAGCCGTCGTTGATGTGCTTGAAGTGGTCGATGTCGATCATCATCAGCGCGCCGCGGAAGTCCTGCGCCAGGCTGCCGGCATGCAGTGCTGCCTGCACATGGCGGCGGTTGGCCAGCCCGGTGAGAGCATCGCGTTCGCTTTGCACGCGCAGCCTGGCCCGGCTGTGCTCCAGCGCGCGGTTGGTCTCGCGCACACGGCGCAGCAGCACCAGCATCAGCGCGATGGTCAGCACCAGCACGCCGGCACCCAGGGCCCACAGCGTCTGCCACAGGCCCTGGTTGTCCAGTTGCGCCGTCTTCAGTGCGTTGTCGCGCTCCAGCAGCAGCGCCTTGCGCTCCTGGGCATCGCGGTCGTAGCGCGTGCGCAGCTCGGCCAGCGCGGCCTGGCGGTTGGCCTCGGCCAGCCTGCGGGCCAGCTCGCGCTCGCGGTGATGGATCTCGATGGCGCCGCGGACATCACCGACCGCGGCCAGGGCATCGCCGTACTCGCGCATCGACGTCACCTGGGCGCCGGTGTCACCGTCGGCTGACCATGCGGCCTGCAGCAAGTCGAATTCGCGTCGGGCCACGTCGCCCTGGCCCAGCGCCACCCTGGCGATGACGGCATTGTTCATCAGCGTGCGCTCGGCGCTGCGCATCTGGCGCTCCCGGGCCAGCGGCAAACCCTGGGTGATCGCCTGCATCGCATCGCGCGGCCGGCCCGCCCGCAGCGCGGCATCGCTGAGGTTGGCCAGCACGAGTACCTGCAGCCGAGTGGAACCCGAGCGGCGGCCGGCTTGCAGCGCCTGGAGCAACGCCTGTTGGGCCCGGTCGTACTCGCCCGCCTTCAGCGCGAGTTCGGCTTCCATTTGAAGCAGGCGCGCCGACATGCGCGGATCATCCAGCGGTTCGGTCAGGGCGCGTGCGCGCGCCAGCCGTGCCGCCGCACTGGCCCGGTCGCCCTGGGCGCCGGCCAGTTCGGCCAGCGCCGACTCGCTGTAGGCGCGCCGCCAGGGGTCGTCGGCGGCCACCGCCAGTTCGAGCGCCGCCTGGGCATGCACGCGTGCCTGTCCCGGTGCATGCTGTTCGTCCGCGACGTCGGCCAGCAACTGCTGCAAGCGCCAGCGCGGCCGCCACGCGCACAGCGCGTAGACCCCTTCGGACTTGCACCAGGCCTCATAGGCTGCCAGGGCAGCGAGGGCCTTGTCGTTGGCGATGTAGCCGCGCTCGCGCTGGAAACGCAGGGCCTGCAGGTACAGATCATCGGCCGCCGCGAGCTTCGCCCTCACGGCGCGGGCGGCCTCGACGGCCAACCGCCGGGACCGCTCGGCCTGAGCGGCATCGACGCCTCGGGCGTCCGCCTCGGCACGCGCCAGCGCCAGCGCCCGGCGTCCGGCGGGTGTACCGGGGACCGGCAGGGAGGTCAGCGCCTGCGTGGCCTGGTCGAGGTGGTCCTCGGCCAGGCGCACCAGCGCGTCGAGCCGTTGCTGCAAGTCCAGCGGGACATCGGCTTCGACCGGCGGCGTGCCTGCGGGAGCAGCCCGAGAAACCGGCGCGGCGGTCGGTGCCGAAGCCTCCGGCAACGGCGCGGAAGCCGGCTGGGCGGCCACGCCAGCGACCGCGAGCACGACACCGACTGCGACGGCGCCACACCAGGCAGGCGCGAGCGCTGTCATCGGTCGAGCCCCTCGCCGGGCGCCGCCGCTTCGGCAACCACAGGCCCATGCAAGGGCGTCAGCTTGACCCTGCCCTCGGACCATGCCTGCTCGATGCCGCGGCTGATCTGCACCAGCTCGGTTTCGTCGCGGGCATGCACGGCGCGCACACCGTAGGCCAGGTTGCGGCCATGCGCCTTGGCCAGGTACAGCGCCGTATCCACCAGATCGAGCGCGCGCTCCCAGCTCACGGCCAGGCGGGTGGGTTCGGTGGGGAAGGTGGCGTAGCCGATGGAGGCACTGATCGACAGCCGGGTGCCGTCGCTCAG
>JAKLLB010000163.1 GCA_023150345.1 Aquabacterium sp. | reverse complement strand
AAGCTAAGCGATGGCGGGGGGCTTTTCGTCGAGGTCAGCACGACCGGCCAGAAGACCTGGCGCTACCAGTACCGATTCGCCGGCAGCCGCCGAGACGTCAAGATCGGGCGATACCCGGAGATCGGGGTGGCCGACGCCCGGGCGCGGCACTTCGAACTCAGGTCGCTCCTGGAGCGAGGGGTAGACCCCGCCGAAGTTCGTCGCCAGGAGACTGCGGAGCGTCGGCAGCAGGCGAAGGACAGCCAGCCCGCTGCCGACCAGTTCGAGGCGTTCTCCCGGCGCTGGATCCGGGAGCGCCTGATGACCAGGTCCGAGACCTACCGGAACCAGATCGAGTCCCGGCTCGAGCGCTTCGTATGGCCAGCGATCGGCGAGAAGCCGCTGGGCGGCGTCCGGCCCGCCGACGTGCTCGCGATCATCGAGGACTTGAGAGGAACGCCGAAGACGGCGGAGGGCGTCAGGCAACACATCCAGCAGATCTACAACTACGCGATCCAGAAGCTGCTCGTCGAGGTCAACCCGGCCTTGCCACTGCGAGGCGTCATCGAGGTGCCTGCTGCCGAGCACCACCGGCATCTGACCGAGCCAGAACTCGGAGCCTTCTGGCGGTCGGTGGCGAAACAAGGTGCGCACTTCGTGACCATCGCTGCCACACGGATGCTCATGTACACGATGTGCCGCAAGTCAGAGGTGCTGCGCTCTCGGTGGCGCGAGTTCGATCTAGAGCGGGCCCAGTGGGACATCCCGGCCGAGCGCATGAAGATGAAGGCGCCGCACCGTGTCTACCTGTCCCGGCAGGCACTCGAACTCCTCGGGCTGCTGAAGGCATTCGGCTCCGAACCGCAGGCCTACGTGTTCCCGTCGGTTCTTCGTGCGGCGGTGCCGCTCGGCGACGCTACGCTGAACCACTTCTTCAAGCGACTCGACTTCGGCGTTCCGGACTTCTCGCCCCATGGGACCCGAGGTACGGCGGCGACCTTGCTCCGCGAGCACGGATTCAGCCGCGAGGTGGTCGAGCTGCTTCTGGCGCATGCCGAGCGAAACAAGGTGACGGCCGCATATCACCATCACGAAATGGCGGACGAGCGGCGGCGCGCGCTCCAATACCTGGCGGATCAGATCGATCGATTGGCCAGCGCATCCGTCGCTGGCTCAACGGTGTCTTCTGACGGTCGTGAGCACTGCGTGACCGCATGAAGCGACTTGGGGATGCGGATGTTGCAGTCAAGCAACGTCTACAACGCCGGCTTTGGCAGTACCCTGATGCTGCAATTTCTTCCACTGAATCGCGGGAGGCTCGACTTGCGACTGGCTCTCTTCCTTGCGATCGTCGCGGCGGGTGCAATCGCAGGCTTCGCAACCGGCAGCGGTGAGGACAGTGCGACAAGGCTTGTTCTCGCCGGTGTCGGCGCGTTGATCGGCGCTGCGATCGCCGGAGCGGTACTCAAGCTCGGAGGCATCAAGGGATCAAACACGTATACAGGAGGCGCGATTCCAGGTTCCGGCGTGACTTCCGAGGACCTCGCGGCCAACTATTGGCGTGACAAGGGACACCCACCCTTCATGAAGCCTCCTGAGGGGGACCCGCCATCTCGCGGGCCCGATTGACTACGGCTTGATGATCCCCTTCACCGCGTCTTTGGCATCTTGGAAGGTCTCGGCCGCATCCCGGGCCACTTGCCTTGCGGTGCCTTTGAAGAGCGACTGCCGTGGGGAAATCGTGCCGTCGTCGGCGCGCCCGGGGCTCCGCTTGTCATCGAACTCTTGCCGTCGAGCAGCAGTCCGGCCACGGAGATCGTCCGACGACGTCTGAATCTGCTGGCGAGCGTCGCTTGGTTCGGGCGCAGTTTGTGCCGGTGGAGCGACTGGAAGAGCAGCCTGACGAACCGCGCCCGCCGCTCGTCGATATGTAGCGTCAATATCCGGCGTGACGCGCGGGTCACCGCTGTTGGTCGTGTATAGATGGCGGACGTCGTCGAAGGATGACGGCATGCCAGTGCCGTCGCTGAAGTTTCGGGTTGGAGCCAGCGCCTGTCGGGCAAGTTCAGCGCTCAGCAGTTGTTGAGCGGACGCGCTTGTGCCGCCGTACTGTTCAGCGTACCGAGTGAACATCGCCAGGTTGTAGGGATCCTGCGCAATGTCGATTGAAATCGAATCGCCTCTCTCCCGGGCCACGGCAAGCCGCTCAGAGAACGCGGTGCGGTCGGCGAGGGAAGCATCTGCGCGGGCGGAGCGCGCGGTTGTGGTGGCGATCCTGGACGACAGTTCGCGTGCTTCGCGAGCATCGGTGGCTACAAGGCTCGCGACGGAACTGTCGCGAGACACGCGGTCGCCGAACTGCTTGAACTCCGAGGCCTGTTCGGACGTGAGCGCACCAAGCACCTTCCGCTCGTCTGCACTCAGTCCGGACAGGTAGGTCTTGTCTGCACTCGCGTTCAGTTGGGCGCCAACGAACCGAGCATTGAATCCAGCGTGACCTGTAACGCCAAGCGCAATGCGAGCAACCTGAGACTGTGTCAACCCAGTGGACTCGGAAACGCTTCGGGAGATCTGATCCAGCCGATCGATGGTTTGCCCCAACTGCTCGAAGCTGCTGGATGTCGACCCCGTGCTGCTCCGCGATGACTTCAGCTTTGCCAAGCCCTTGGTGAATGCCTCGGACAGCACCGCCGAACGCTCGGTGCTGGCAGCGACCGCCTCGCTGCGGGCTGCGTCGACCTGGCGGCTCGCGTCCTGCACGTCCTGCTCGCTCACACGCATCGAGACGACCCGGGACGCGTAGCCCTGGTTGCGCAGCAGGCTCACGGCGGTCCGGCCGGTCAGCATGTTCGACGAGAAGGTGTTGCCGCTGATGTCGTTCTGCCAGTTGCTCATGAATGCGGACGTCCTGTTCGGCGCGAGCCGGATCTGGTCCATCGAGACATTGCCCATGCTCAGATTGCCCGCGGCGGCACCTGCCGTGGCGCCGGCCACCATCGACTGCAGGCCTGAGAGACCGCCCACCAGCGCGGTGCCAAAGGTCTCCATCCGCTTGAGCGCGGCCCAGGCGATGAACGGGATGCTGATGGCGAGGTAGCCGACAACGGCCTCGCCGGAGATCGCCCGGGAGTAGATCGTCGATGCCGTCTGCAGCGACAGAGCCTTGGCGCCGCTGCCAAGGTCGGCTGCTGCCGCGAGGTCGTAGGCGGCATAGATGGATGCCATGTAGTTGAGCACGGCGTACAGCGGTGGCCAAAGCTGGATCCAGATCAGCACCGCGGCGTAGCCCTTGAAGGCCAGCATGGTCTCGCGCCCGCTGGTCAGCAGCATCAGCAGGACGAGAAGGGGGAACAGCGCGTAGGTGATGGCCTCGATCACGTTGCGGAACACCGGCAGCGCCTGCTCGGCGACCTTGCCTGCGTTCAGCCAGGCCGCGTTCTGCTGCGCCACGGACTGCGCCCGCCCGACGGCCAGCACCATGGCCGCCGGGTCGTTCACCTTCTGACCGATGATGTTGCTGGTGTCGTTGATCGCATTCAGCACTGCGTTCTGGCGGTTCAGGTCGGCCGCCGTCGCGGCCGCGGTCGCGATGCTGTTCTTCAGGTAGGCCTGCTGGATTTGCCCGGCAATGGCGGCATTGGCGGCCGCAGCCGGCAGCGTCGGATTCAGCTGGAAGGCGAGCTTGCCCTGGATGCGGGTCAGCTGCGCCGGGAGCCGGCCGTTGAGGTTCGTGTAGGCGTTCGGGCAGGTGTCGACGGTGATCGAGCCGCCGGCGCTGGTCAGGGTCGTGAAGCGGGCCGGGTTGGGCGATGCCATCAGCGCCCACACGTCGTCCGAGCTGGAGAATGTGCCCGGATCGACCGTGCCGTCGATCAGGTCGTACATCGTGCAGTTGTGGATGAAGTTGACCAGATCCGTGCGGAAGTTCGGATCCTGGAAGGCGACGCCGCCTGTCTCCCGGATGAGGCGGTTGCCGAACATCAGGCCGTTCTTCTCGTAGCTCAGTTCGCTCGGAAGGGCGCCGACACCCGGGATGACCTGGAAGGCCGTCTCGAACAGGCCCGTGAGCGTGTGCCCGACCGTACTGGTGACACTGCCGAGAAAGGCCACGCCGAAGGGGACGTTGGCCACCACCTTGACGGCGGATCCGCCGGTCTTGTCGACGACGCCCACGGTCACCCGCGGCACGATGAGGACGGAGAACACCAGCAGCACCGTGGCCAGCCACTTCCAGCCCTGCAG
>JAKLLB010000162.1 GCA_023150345.1 Aquabacterium sp. | reverse complement strand
TGCAGCGGGTGATCGATGCCGTGCGCCAGGTGCTCGCCCATCCGGCCGACTGACCGCGCGCCGACGCAACCGACCCCGCAGCCCGATGGCCAAGCGCCTGTTCGACCTCATGCTGGCCGCGCTCGCGCTGGCTGCGCTGGCGCCCGTGCTCGCGGTGGTGGCGCTGGTCATCAAGTTCGACACGCCCGGGCCGGTGTTCTTTCGCCAGCAGCGCGTCGGTCGTGGCGGGCGGCTGTTCCGCATCCACAAGTTCCGCACCATGCAGGTCGATGCCCCCGAGCGCGGGCCCGAGGTCACCGTGGGTCGCGACGCGCGCATCACCCGCAGTGGCCACTGGCTGCGGCACTACCGCATCGACGAGCTGCCGCAACTGCTGGACGTGCTCAGCGGCCACATGAGCCTCGTCGGCCCGCGGCCTGAGGTGCCCCGGTACGTGGCCCACTACCCGCCGGACCTGCGCGAGCGGGTGCTGTCGGTGCGCCCGGGCATCACCGATCCGGCTTCGCTCGAGCACATCGACGAGGCCCACCAGCTCGCCTCGGCCTCCGACCCCGAACGTGAATACATCCAGGTCATCCTGCCGACCAAGCTCCAGCACCAGGCACGCTATGCCGAGCAGGCGACACTCGGGTCCGACCTGCGCGTGCTGCTGCGCACGGTGCGCATACTGCTCAGCCGATGAAGCCTGAACCCGACGAAGCCGATCGAACCGGTGCCGATGTCCCGACGACCTGGGAGCGGCTCGACCAGCTCCTGGCCCGGCTGCGGCCGCACCGCCAGCCGCTGTCGCTGGTGGTCGATGGGCTGGTGGTGGCGATGGCCTGGAATGTCACCTACCTGTTCCGCCTGGGTTTCGAGCGCTGGATCTCGGCGCGTCCCGGCTATGACGCCTGGGTGATGCTGGGCATTGTGGCGGCCTATCTGGTCGCATTTGCGGCGCTGCGGGTGCCGCAGGGCATGTGGCGGTTCTCCGGCTTCGGCGACATCCAGCGGCTGGCCCTGGCCTGCGCGCTGGCTGGCACCGGCTCGGCGGTGGTGGTGCTGATGCTGCAGTTGTCGAAGGTGCCGCGTGCCGTGCTGGCCCTGCATCCCGTGGTGGCGCTGATGGGGCTGGCTCTCGTGCGGCTGGCCTATCGCATGGTCTACGAGCACGCCCGATCGCGCATCACCGGCAGCGATGCCGAGGTCAAGCGCGCGCTGATCCTGGGCGCGGGCGAGGCCGCGCGCCGGCTCATCGCGGGCATCCATCACCAGGGCTGGATCGTGGTGGGGCTGCTCGACGACGACCCGGCCAAGCAGGGCGCGCGCATCGCGGGCATACCGGTGCTCGGGCCGCTGGAGGCGGTGCGTGATCGCGCGGTGCGTGGCGTGGCCACCCACGTCATCGTCGCCATGCCGGCCGCGCGGGGAGCCGAGCGCCGGCGCGCCTTCGAGCTGGCCGCGCCCAGCGGACTGCCGGTGCTCACCGTGCCGGCAGCCAGCGAATTGCACAGCGGTCGGGCCGCGATCGAGCGCGTGCGCGACATCGAGCCCGAAGACCTGCTCGGCCGCGAGCCGGTGCAGCTCGACGAGGCCGGGTTGTCGGGTGCGCTGTCGGGGCGCGTGGTAGCCGTCACCGGCGCTGGCGGCTCGATCGGCAGCGAGCTCTGCCGCCAGGTGGCAATGTATGGTCCGGCGCGGCTGGTGCTCATCGAGCAAAGCGAGTTCGCGCTGTACAGCATCGAGCAGGCGCTCGCCGCCGAGTTTCCCCAGGTGCCGCTGGTGCGCCTGGTGGTCGATGTGAAGGACGCCAGCGCGTTGGCCGGGGTGTTCGACCACTGGCGGCCGCAGGTGGTGTTCCATGCCGCGGCCTACAAGCACGTGCCGCTCATGGAGGAACTCAACGCCTGGGCGGCTCTGGCCAACAACACGATGGGCACCTGGCGCGCCGCCGAAGCCGCCGCTGCATGCGGCGCCGAGCGCTTCGTGCTCATCAGCACCGACAAGGCGGTCAACCCCACCAATGTGATGGGCGCCACCAAGCGGGCGGCCGAGCGGGTGGTGTCGGCGCTGGCCCAGCGCCATCCGGGCACCCGCTTCATGGCGGTGCGCTTCGGCAATGTGCTGGGCTCCAGCGGCAGCGTGATCCCCAAGTTCAAGGAACAGATCGCCCGCGGCGGCCCGATCACCGTCACCCACCCCGACATCATCCGCTACTTCATGACCATCCCCGAGGCCGCGCGGCTGGTGCTCCAGGCCGCCGCCATCGGTGCCACCGGGCAGGTGCTGGTGCTCGACATGGGCGAGCCGGTGCGCATCGTCGACCTGGCGCGCGACATGATCCGGCTGAGCGGGCATACGCTGGACGACATCCCCATCGTCTACACCGGCCTGCGCCCCGGCGAGAAGCTCTACGAGGAACTGCTGGCCGACTCCGACACCACGCTGCCCACGCCCATCGCGCGGCTGCGCCTCGCGCGTCTGCACGACGACGACGGCGCCGCCGTGATGCAGTGGCTGCACGACCTGGCCGCCGGCGGGCGGCTGGATGACAGCCGCGTGCGCGAGGCGCTTCGGGTGGTGGTGCCGGAGTACCGTCGGCAGCAAGCCTGATCTCTTGCCCTTGGCACTGGGCGCGGGCGCCATCAGCAATCGAAAAGACCGGGCAGGTCTCGACCGGCAAATACGACGCGCTCGATGCGCACCAGAGCGGCGTCGAGTCGGAACAGGATCGCGTAGTGCCCCAGGGTGGCCATGCGCGCGCCTTCACCAATTTCCGGACGCAGGCGATAGATCTCCGGGTTGCGCACGATCGTCGCGAACTGCCTGCGAATCTGCCTGACGAAATTCACCGCCTGGCGCGGGCTGTCCTGTGCGATGTAAGACGCGATGTCGTCGAGATCGGATTCAACCAGCCGCGACAGCACCAATTGCCGGCGCATGTCCCTGGACTGGCTCGTCACGCCGGTGGAGTGGCGCTGTCCAGAAGCGCTTGGTATTTGCGCTCCAGCCGGTCGAGTACATCGTCACTGGCAACACCGCCTTCACTGTCTGCGAGAGCCTCTTGCCAGGCGCTCCGCAGTGCGGTCACGCCTTGCTGGCGCAGCCGTCGCTTGTGATTCCAATCGCGCAGCGCGTCGCGAACGACCTCGCTGTTGGAAGCGTACTCGCCGGTTGCGACTGCTGCACGAACGGCCGCCACCATCTCCGCCGGCAGGGCAATGCTGATCTTGTCGGTCGTGGTCATGCTGAAATGCGGATGGCGCGATGCGGTGTGAAGAATTCCTACTTGTAGTGTAGTCCGCGCGCGCCGACTTGGTACCAGATGTGGCGATCACCCCGGCTCGTTCTATCCTTTCGCCGGTGCCACCTTGCCGTCGGCGGCCTGCTGCAGCGTATCGGGCTGGTGCACCACCAGGTGGTTGCCGTCGCGGGCCAGCACCTTCAGGCCCTGAAGAAACTGCAGCGTGCGCGTGACTGTTTCGCGGCTGGTGTTGACCATGATCGCGATTTCCTGGTGGGTGGGCGGCATGACGATCACCACCCGGCCGCCGCGCTCGGTCTGCGCCAGCAGGGCCAGTTGGGCGCACACCCGCTGGAACGAGCTGGGCAGCGCCAGCAGCGAACGGTGGCTGGCTGCGCGGCGCATGCGGGCGGCCAGGCGCTCGGCCACCGCAGCGGCGCCGGCCGGGGTGGAGAACATCAGCTCCCGGGCGCGGTCGCGGTCGAGGAAGGTGATTCGCGACGGCGCCACGGCAATGATGAACTCGGGTGCGGGCTGGCCGTCGATGACGGAGAGTTCACCGAAGAAGTCGCCATCTTCGATGAAGTCAATGCCCACTTCGCGCCCATCGAGCGTAAAATTGACAGTTTGTAACCGTCCCTCGATCAGAAAGCCCAGGCCGGCGTCGGTCTGGCCGCGCTTGATCACCACCTCACGGCGCTCCACCCGTCGCTCGCCCATGACGGCCGCCACCTCGGCCAGGCGGGCCGTGGGCAGGCTGTCGAACAGGCGCAGGCCCTGCAGGATGGGGATCAGGATGGGCATCGGGGGTGGAACTGTGCCTTCAACAAAGCCTCTACCCTTGTGATGCACAGCACATCAGCCCCGCCGGGCGAGGCGCAAGATTCATTCTCCCGCATCTCACCCGCGCTCTCTGGAGAAGCGATGAGCCCGACCCCTACCGTCCGCCCCCGCCGCTCCCGATCGTCCGTGCCCAGGGCACAGGCCCGTGCGTTGCCACCCTTGCGCCCGGTCGCGCTCGCCATGGGCTGGGCGGTGGCCGCCGCGGTGGCGCTGGCTGCCTTCGCACCCTCGGCGCG
>JAKLLB010000161.1 GCA_023150345.1 Aquabacterium sp. | reverse complement strand
GTGCAAGCGCAATCCGCTGGCATACGCCACCGCAGCCGAGCGCATGCTCAAGGCCATCGGCGAGCCGCAGATGATCGACACGCGCAACGATCCGCGGCTGTCGCGCATCTTCGCCAACAAGGTCATCAAGATCTATCCGGCGTTCGCCGAGTTCTACGGCATGGAGGACTCGATCGAGCAGGTCGTGTCCTACTTCCGCCATGCCGCCCAGGGCCTGGAAGAAAAGAAGCAGGTTCTCTACCTGCTCGGGCCGGTGGGTGGAGGCAAGAGCTCCATCGCCGAGCGCCTGAAGCAGTTGATGCAGGAGGTGCCGTTCTACGCCATCAAGGGCTCGCCGGTGAACGAGTCGCCGCTGGGCCTGTTCGATGTCGACGAGGATGGTCCCATCCTCGAGAAGGAATACGGCATACCGCAGCGCTACCTCAACCGCATCATGAGCCCGTGGGCCGTGAAGCGGCTCGAGGAGTTCGGTGGCGATATCCGTCGGTTCCGCGTCGTCAAGCGCCATCCGTCGGTGCTCAAGCAGATCGCGGTGTGCAAGACGGAACCGGGCGACGAGAACAACCAGGACATCAGCTCGCTGGTCGGCAAGGTCGACATCCGCAAGCTCGAAACCTACGCGCAGGACGACCCCGACGCCTACAGCTACTCCGGTGGCCTGTGCCTGGCCAACCAGGGCCTGCTCGAGTTCGTCGAGATGTTCAAGGCGCCGATCAAGGTGCTGCACCCGCTGCTCACCGCCACGCAGGAAGGCAACTTCAAGGGCACGGAAGGTTTCGGCGCCATACCCTTCGACGGCATCATCCTCGCCCACTCCAACGAAAGCGAGTGGAAGACCTTCCGCAACAACAAGAACAACGAGGCCTTTCTCGACCGCGTCTACATCGTCAAGGTGCCGTACTGCCTGCGGGTCTCGGAAGAAATCAAGATCTACGAGAAGCTGATCCGAGGCTCGTCGCTGGCCGAGGCCAAGTGCGCCCCGGGCACGCTGAAGATGATGAGCCAGTTCGCCATCCTCACGCGGCTCAAGGAGCCCGAGAACTCGAGCCTGTTCTCGAAGATGCAGGTCTACGACGGCGAGAACCTCAAGGACACCGACCCGCGCGCCAAGAGCTACCAGGAGTACCGCGACTACGCCGGCGTCGACGAAGGCATGAGCGGCATCTCCACGCGCTTTGCCTACAAGATCCTGTCCAAGGTGTTCAATTTCGACAGCCAGGAAGTCGCGGCCAACCCGGTGCACCTGATGTACGTGCTGGAGCAGCAGATCGAGCGCGAGCAGTTCCCGCAGGAGCTCGAGCAGAAGTACGTCGGCTTCATCAAGGAACAGCTGGCACCTCGCTATGCCGAGTTCATTGGCAAGGAGATCCAGACTGCCTACCTCGAAAGTTACTCGGAGTACGGCCAGAACATCTTCGACCGCTACGTCACCTACGCCGACTACTGGATCCAGGACCACGAGTACCGCGACACCGACACCGGCGAGGTGTTCGACCGCGGTGCGCTGAACGCCGAGCTCGAGAAGATCGAGAAGCCCGCCGGAATCGCCAACCCCAAGGACTTCCGCAACGAGATCGTCAACTTCGTGCTGCGTGCCCGCGCCAGCAACCAGGGCAAGAACCCCAACTGGACCAGCTACGAGAAGCTGCGCACGGTGATCGAGAAGAAGATGTTCTCCAACACCGAGGAGCTGCTGCCGGTCATCAGCTTCAACGCCAAGGCCAGTGCCGACGAGGCCAAGAAGCACGAGGACTTCGTCACCCGCATGGTCGCCAAGGGCTACACGCCCAAGCAGGTTCGCCTGCTGTGCGAGTGGTACCTGCGCGTGAGGAAGAGCAGCTGAGCCACGCCTGAGCAGGAGGGGACGCGCGTGCTTCAATCGATCATCGACCGGCGGCTGGCGGGCAAGAACAAGTCCATCGGCAACCGCGAGCGCTTCATGCGCCGCTACAAGGATCAGATCCGCGAGGCGGTCAAGCGCGCGGTCGATGGCCGCGGCATCCGCGACCTCGAGCGTGGCGAAGAGGTGCGCATCCCGAAGAAAGACCTCTCGCAGCCGGTGTTCCACCATGGCCAGGGCGGCACCCGCGAGATGGTGCATCCGGGCAACAAGGAATACGTGCGCGGCGACCGCATCGAACGCCCCAAGGGCGGGCAGGGCGGGGGGGCCGGCAAGGGCCAGGCCAGCGACTCGGGCGAAGGCGAAGACGACTTCACCTTCGCGTTGAGCAAGGAAGAATTCATGCAGGTCTTCTTCGAGGACCTGGCGCTGCCGCACCTGGTGCGCACGCAACTGGCCGAAACTCCCGAATGGCGCAGCCACCGCGCCGGCTACACCAGCGACGGCACGCCCACCAACCTGCATGTGGTGCGCTCGATGCGCGGCGCGATCGGCCGGCGACTGGCCATCGGCGCGGGCTCGCGGCGCGAGCTGCGCGAAATGGAGCAGCGCCTGGTCGCGCTGCAGGCCGCCGCCGCCGCTGGCGATGCCGCCGCCCGGGCGCAGATTCCGCCGCTGGAGCAGGAGATCGCCGAACTGAAGGCGCGGATCGAGCGCATCCCCTACCTCGACCCGATCGACCTGCGGTTTCGCAACCGGGTGCGTGTGCCGGTGCCCACCAGCAAGGCCGTGATGTTCTGCCTGATGGATGTCTCGGGTTCGATGGACGAGGGCCGCAAGGAGCTGTCCAAGCGATTCTTCATCCTGCTGTACCTGTTTCTCACCCGGCATTACGAGAAGATCGACATCGTCTTCATCCGCCACCACACCCAGGCCCAGGAGGTGGACGAGGAGAACTTCTTCCATGCCCGCGAGACCGGCGGCACGGTGGTGAGCAGCGCGCTGGTGTTGATGGAGGAGATCATCCGAGCGCGCTACAGCCCCGCCGAGTGGAACATCTACGGCGCGCAGGCCAGCGATGGCGACAACTGGCACCACGACTCCGGCCGCTGCCGCGAGATCCTCAACGACAAGCTGCTGCCGCTGTGTCGCTACTTCGCCTACGTGCAGGTGGCCGAGGAAGAGCAGAACCTCTGGGAAGAATACACGCAGCTGGCCAGCACGCACGAGCACTTCGCGATGCGCAAGGCGGTCGAAGCCTCGCAGATCTACCCGGTCTTCCGCGACCTGTTCAAGAAGGAGCAGGCGGCGGCCTGACCCGCAAGGGGCGCGGCCGATCGCCGTCACCACCATGAGCGATCCCGGCTACGAACGTCGCCGCGTGCACGACCCCGCACGCATCCCGCACGACGGCGACCGCCGCGCCGGTGCGCGCCGGCCGTTGCAGCCTTTGTCCGCGTCCGAGCGGCCCTCGGAGCCGCTGCCCGGGCCCAGCGACTGGTCGTTCGAGCTGATCGAGCGCTACCACGAGGTCATCCGCCACACGGCCGAGCGCTACGGCCTGGACACCTACCCCAACCAGCTCGAGATCATCACCGCCGAGCAGATGATGGATGCCTACGCCAGCGTGGGCATGCCGGTGAACTACCGGCACTGGAGCTACGGCAAGGAGTTCATCTCCACTGAAAAGAGCTACAAGCGCGGCCACATGGGGCTGGCCTATGAGATCGTCATCAACAGCAACCCCTGCATCAGCTACCTGATGGAGGAGAACACGATGGCGATGCAGGCCCTGGTGATCGCCCACGCCGCCTACGGCCACAACAGCTTCTTCAAGGGCAACTACCTGTTCCGCATGTGGACGGACGCCTCGTCCATCATCGACTATCTGGTCTATGCCAAGAACTACGTGGCCGAGTGCGAGGAGCGCCACGGCCTCGATACCGTAGAGCTGTTCCTCGATTCATGCCATGCGCTGTCCAACCACGGGGTGGACCGCTACCGCCGCCCGCAACGCAAGTCGCTGGCCCAGGAGCTGGCCGACCGCAAGGACCGCGAGGCCTATGCGCAGCAGCAAGTCAACGACATCTGGCGCACCCTGCCGCGGCGCGCCGACCGCGAGGAAGAACCGCGCGAGGCCCGGCGCTTCCCCGACGAACCGCAGGAGAACATCCTGTATTTCGTCGAGAAGAACGCGCCGCTGCTCGAACCCTGGCAGCGCGAGATCGTGCGCATCGTGCGCAAGGTGTCGCAGTACTTCTATCCGCAGCGGCAGACGCAGGTGATGAACGAAGGCTGGGCCACGTTCTGGCACCACCGACTGCTCAACCAGATGTATGACGACGGCTGGCTCACCGACGGTGTGATGATCGAGTGGCTGAAGTCCCACACCAACGTGGTCTACCAGCCCGGCGTGGGCCAGCGCGGCTATTCGGGCCTGAACCCCTACGCGCTGGGCTTCGCGATGTACACGGATCTCAAGCGCATCTGCGAGCAGCCCACTGACGAAGACCGCCAGTGGTTCCCCGACATCGCCGGCTCGCCGTGGCTGGCCACGCTCGACCAGGCCATGCGCAAC
>JAKLLB010000160.1 GCA_023150345.1 Aquabacterium sp. | reverse complement strand
CGAACCTGGAACTGGTCCCAGGTGCTCGACGAAACCCGCCGCATGGCCGCGCACCTGCGGGAACTGGGCCTGGCCAGCGGCGACAAGGTGGCGCTGCTGTCGAAGAACACCGCCTGGTGGATGATGGCCGACTGGGCGATCTGGATGGCCGGCGGCGTTTCGGTGCCGCTGTATCCCACCCTGGCGGCCGGGACCATACGCCAGATCCTGGAACACAGCGAGTCCAAGCTGCTGTTCATCGGCAAGCTCGACGGCTGGGACGGCATGAAGGCGGGCGTGCCCGCCGGGCTGCCCTGCATCCGCCTGCCGCTGGCACCGGACGGTCCGGCCCCCGCATGGGACGAGATCATCGCCCGCACCCAACCACTGCAGGGCGAGCCGGTGCGCCCTGGCGACGAGCTGTGCACCATCATGTACACGTCGGGTACCACCGGCATGCCCAAGGGCGTGATGCACAGCTTCGACAGCTTTGCGTGGTCGGTCGAGGCCGGCCTGAAACGCATAACGCTCGACAGCGATGGCCGCATGCTCAGCTACCTGCCGCTGGCGCACGTGGCTGAGCGCACACTGGTCGAGCATGGACTGCTGTCGCGAGGCATGCAGGTGTTCTTCGCCGAGAGCCTGGACACCTTCACCCAGGACCTGCAGCGCGCCCGCCCGACGGTGTTCTTCTCGGTGCCGCGGCTGTGGGTGAAGTTCCAGCAGGGCGTGAGCGCGAAGATGCCGCCGGCCAAGCTCGAGCGGCTGCTGAAGATCCCGATCCTGCGCGGCATCGTGCGGCGCAAGATACTCGGTGCGCTGGGCCTGGACCAGTGCCGCTTCGCCGCTGGCGGAGCCGCCCCCATGCCCCCGGCGCTGCTGAAGTGGTACGAGCAACTGGGGCTGCCCATCATCGAGGTCTATGGCATGACCGAGAACTGCGGCGTCTCGCATGCCACCCTGCCAGGCGTGCAACGGCCGGGCACGGTGGGCATGCCCTACGACGGCGTGCAGTCGAGGCTGGACCCGGCCAACGGCGAGATCCAGGTCAGGAGCAACGGGCTGATGCTGGGCTACTACAAGGAGCCCGAACTCAGCCGCGAGGCGTTCACGCCGGATGGCTGGCTGCACACCGGCGACAAGGGTGTGCTCGATGCCGAAGGCAACCTGCGCATCACCGGGCGGGTCAAGGACCTCTTCAAGACGAGCAAGGGCAAATACGTGGCACCGGCGCCGATCGAGGACCGGCTCGTCATGCACACGGCGATCGAGGCCTGTTGCGTCGCCGGTGCCAACCTGGGCCAGCCGCTGGCGGTGGTGATGCTCAACCAGGATGCTGCCCTGCGCAGCGTCGACTCGACGGCGCGCCAGGCGCTCGAAACGTCGCTGCAGGCACACCTGTCGGCCGTGAACGCGTCGCTCGATCCCCATGAGCAGCTCGACGCGCTGGTGGTGGTGACCGAGCCCTGGACGGTCGACAACGGCTTCATCACGCCCACCTTCAAGGTCAAGCGCAACCGGGTCGAGGAAGCCTTTGCCGACCGCTACGACGGCTGGGTGGCGGCGCGGCGCACCGTGATCTGGGCCGACCGCGCATCCTGACCGGCCGCGGACGGGGAGCCTCGGGACGCCTCCTGCTGCCCGGCCCGTCAGCCCGGTGGGCCGGCATCGACGCGCAGCTGCACCTGGCCGTCGACCCAGGCGCGCTCGAAATCGGCCTCCACCGCACGCAGCGCCGCAGGGCTGTCGGCCTGGACCTGCGCGATGCCCACGGCCCGGTTTCGGCCCTGGCTCTTGGCCGTGTACAGCGCCATGTCGGCCAGGTTGACAGCCTGCTCGGGCGCCACGCTCACGCGGTAGGGCGGCAGCGGAAACACACCATGGCCGATCGAGACCGTGACCCGCATCGAGCGGCCATCGGGCAGGCCCACGGTAGCGCCGCCCACGGCGGTCAGCACGCGCTGCGCCAGGGCATCCGCATCGCCACCGGCCAGGCCTGGGGCCAGGATCAGGAACTCCTCGCCGCCCCAGCGCGCGACGATGTCGTCGCCGCGCGTGACCGACGCGATGCGACGGGCCACTTCCACGAGCACGGCATCGCCGGAGGCGTGCCCGTAGTCGTCGTTGATGTGCTTGAAGTGGTCGATGTCGATCATCATCAGCGCGCCGCGGAAGTCCTGCGCCAGGCTGCCGGCATGCAGCGCCGCCTGCACATGGCGGCGGTTGGCCAGCCCGGTGAGTGCATCACGCTCGCTTTGCACGCGCAGCCTGGCGCGGCTGTGTTCCAGCGCGCGATTGGTCTCGCGCACACGGCGCAGCAGCACCAGCATCAGTGCGATGGTCAGCACCAGCACGCCGGCGCCCAGGGCCCACAGCGTCTGCCACAGGCCCTGGTTGTCCAGCTGCGCCGTCTTCAATGCGTTGTCGCGCTCCAGCAGCAGTGCCTTGCGCTCCTGCGCATCGCGGTCGTAGCGCATGCGCAGCTCGGCCAGCGCGGCCTGGCGGTTGGCCTCGGCCAGCTTGCGGGCCAGCTCGCGCTCGCGGTGATGGATTTCGACGGCGCCCCGGACATCGCCCGCTGCGGCCAGTGCATCGCCGTACTCGCGCATCGACGTCACCTGGGCGCCGGTGTCGCCGTCTGCCGACCACGCGGCCTGCAGCAGGTCGAACTCGCGACGGGCCACGTCGCCCTGGCCCAGCGCCACACGCGCAACGACTGCGTTGTTCATCAGCGTGCGCTCGGCGCTGCGCATTTGGCGCTCCCGGGCCAGTGGCAAGCCCTGGGTGACCGCCTGCAGCGCATCGCGCGGCCGGCCCGCACGCAGCGCGGCATCGCTGAGGTTGGCCAGGACCAGTACCTGCAGCCGCGTGGAACCCGAGCGACGGCCGGCCTGCAGCGCCTGGAGCAACGCCTGATGGGCCCGGTCGTACTCGCCCGCCTTCAGCGCGAGTTCGGCTTCCATTTGAAGCAGGCGAGCCGCCATGCGCGGATCATCCAGACGTTCGGTCAGGGCGCGCGCCCGTGCCAGGCGTGCCGCCGCACCAGCCCGATCGCCCTCGGCACCGGCCAGTTCGGCCAGCGCCGACTCGCTGTAGGCGCGGCGCCAGGGATCGCCGGCGGCCACCGCCAGTTCGAGGGCCGCTTGGGCATGCGCGCGGGCCTGCGCCGGCGCATGCTGCTCTTCTGCCACGTCGGCGAGCAACTGCTGCAGCCGCCAGCGCGGCCGCCAGGCGCACAGCGCGTAGACGCCCTCGGACTTGCACCAGGCCTCGTACGCCGCCACCGCAGCCGCGGCGCTGTTGTTGGTGACATAGCCGCGCTCGCGCTGCAAGCGCAGGGCCTGCAGGTACAGCTCATCGGCGGCCGCGAGCTCGGCTCGAACGGCGCGGGCGGCCTCGACGGCCAACCTCCGGGACCGCTCGGCCTGTGCGGCATCGACGCCTCGGGCATCGGCCTCGGCCCGGGCCAGCGCCAGCGCCCGACGCCCGGCGGGTGTTCCGGGGTCGGGCATGGTGCCCAGCGCCTGCGCGGCCTGTGGGTGGTGGTCCTCGGCCAATCGCACCAGCGCGTCGAGCTGTTGCTGCAAATCCAGCGGGACGTCGGACTCGACCGGCGGCGCGACCGCCACGGCTGCAGTGCCGGGGCCTGCCGAGGCCGATTCGGAGCTCGGCCCCGCTGCCGGTGCGGAGGCCGCCGGGGGCGAAGCGGCAGCCGGCTGTGCAACGACCACACAGACGGCCATCGCGACGCCGAACGCGACCGCCGCCCGCCCGACGAGCGCGTGCGCTGTCACTGGCCGTGCTCCTGGCTGGGGGTTGCGGTTTCGGGTGCCGCGGGTCCGTGCAGGGGCGTGAGCTTGACCCGTCCATCGGACCATGCCTGCTCGATGCCGCGGCTGATCTGCACCAGTTCGGTCTCGTCGTGCGCGTGCAGGGCCCGCACGCCATAGGCCAGGTTGCGGCCATGCGCCTTGGCCAGGTACAGCGCCGTATCCACCAGATCGAGCGCGCGCTCCCAGCTCACGGCCAGGCGGGTGGGTTCGGTGGGGAAGGTGGCGTAGCCGATGGAGGCACTGATCGACAGCCGGGTGCCGTCGCTCAGGGCGACCGGCGTGCTGCCGATGGCGGTGAGCAAGCGCTGCGCGAGCGCCTGCACCTGATCCGGCGTGAGTTCGTGCGCCACGATGAGGAATTCCTCCCCACCCCAGCGCACCACCAGATCCGCATCACGCAAGGTGGCGGTCAGCCGGTGCGCCACCTCCACCAGCACGGCGTCGCCCGCAGTGTGCCCGTATCGATCGTTCACCCGCTTGAAGTGGTCGAGGTCCACCAGGAGCAGCAACCCTTCGAAGGGCGGCGGCTCGCCCGTGCCCTCGGGGTGCATGACGCGCTGCAGGTAGCGCCGGTTGGCCAGTTGCGTCAACGGGTCGCGTTCGCTTTGCGTCTGCAGCAGCGCGTTGCCCTCGGTGAGCTGGCGGCCGGCCTGGCGCAGCCGGTGCAGCATCGCGCCCACCAGCGCGACCAGCAGCACGCCCACCGCCCCCGAGGCGAGCCACACGCGCTGGCGCAGCTCGGCATTGAGCAGCTGCACCTGCTTCAGACGGTTCTCGCGCT
>JAKLLB010000015.1 GCA_023150345.1 Aquabacterium sp. | reverse complement strand
ACCGAGCCAGGGGCTTCCAGCCAGACCAGGCGGGTGCGCGGCCCGATCATCGCCGCCAGGCCGCTTGCGTCGAGCGGGTCGTACAGGCGGTGGGCGATGCCCCAATCGGCCAGCAGCGTGCGCGCCAGTTCCTTCGACGGGCCATAGACGTTGTCGGGCAGCAGCACCTCGTCGCCCTGGCGCAACAGCGCCGCGTCCACCATGGTGATGGCGGCCAGCCCGCTGGGCGCGAGCACGCAGTGGCGCCCACCTTCGAGCGTGGCCAGGCGTTCCTCCAGCGTGAACGTGGTGGGCGTGCCATGCAGGCCATAGGTGTAGCCCTCGCGGCTCTTCCAGCTGCGCGATCGCAGCGCGGAAACGTTGGCAAAGGTGACCGTCGACGCCTTGTAGACCCCCGGCGACACCGCGCCAAACCCCGCCGGCGGCACGTAAGGGTGGTGGACAAGCTCGGTGGTCAGGTCGCGGTCGGTATCGGATGTCATGGGGGCGATGGCGTTGGAGGCTGCTGTGGTCTCAGGTGGGAATGCCGATCAGGTCATGGCCCTCGACCCCGACGATCCGGGCCCGGGTGAACTCGCCGACCTTCAGCACCTTGGACGCTTTCTCGGGCGGCAACAACCGCACGGTGCCGTCGATCTCCGGCGCGTCGGCATAGCTGCGGCCCACGCCGCCCTTGCGGCCCAGCGCCGGTGCGCTGTCCACCAGCACCTGCATGGTGGCGCCGATGCGCCGCTGCAACCGCAGCACCGACACCTGCTCGGCCACCGCCATGAATCGCGCGCGGCGTTCTTCGCGCAGCTCGGCCGGCAGCGCCCCCGGCAACGCGTTGGCCACGGCACCGGCCACCGGTGAATAGGCGAAGCAACCCGCGCGGTCGATCTGTGCCTCGCGCACGAATTCGAGCAGGGCGTCGAACTCCTCCTCGGTCTCGCCGGGAAAGCCCGCGATGAAGGTCGAGCGCACCACCAGCTCCGGGCAGGCGCGGCGCCAGGCCAGCAACCGTTCGAGGTTGCGTTCGCCGCTGGCCGGGCGCTTCATGCGCGCCAGCACGGCGGGGTGCGCGTGCTGGAACGGCACGTCCAGGTAGGGCAGCACGCGGCCGCTGGCCATCAGCGGCAGGATGTCGTCCACATGCGGGTACGGATAGACGTAGTGCAGCCGCACCCAGGCACCGTGCGCCGCGGCCAGGTCCCCGAGTTCGGTGCACAACTCCAGCAGACGTGTGCGCACCGGTTTGCCCTCGAAGAACCCGGTGCGGTACTTCAGGTCGACGCCGTAGGCGCTGGTGTCCTGGCTGACGACGAGCAGTTCCTTCAGGCCGCTCTCGAACAGCTTGCGGGCTTCGGCCAGCACCTCGCCCACCGGCCGCGAGACCAGGTCACCGCGCATGCTGGGGATGATGCAGAACGTGCAGCGGTGGTTGCAGCCCTCGCTGATCTTCAGGTAGGCATAGTGCTTGGGCGTGAGCTTGATGCCCACCGGCGGAACCAGGTCGACGAACGGGTCGTGCGGCTTCGGGATGTGCCGGTGCACCGCATCCATCACCTCCTGGGTGGCATGCGGCCCGGTGACCGCCAGCACCTTGGGGTGCACCTGCTGCACCAGGTTGTCGCCGCCATCGGTCTTTCGCGCGCCCAGGCATCCGGTCACGATCACCCGGCCGTTCTCGCTCAGCGCCTCCCCGATGGCGTCCAGGCTCTCCTTCACGGCCTCGTCGATGAAGCCGCAGGTGTTGACGATGACCAGATCGGCACCGTCGTAGGTTTTGCTCGTGGCATAACCTTCGGCGCTGAGCTGGGTGAGGATCAGTTCGGAATCCGTGAGCGCCTTCGGGCAACCCAGCGAAACGAAGCCCACCTTGGGCGGGGCGTTGGCAGTGTCTTGCATGATGGCGCGATTGTCTCGCGTCGGGCGCCAGGGGTGGATCGATGTGCCGTGCTGCGCATCCGGGCTGAAGAAGCGCGCCGCATCCCCTGTTTGGCAGTTCCCGAAGCTGGCTCCCTCGGGTACAAGCCCGCACCATGACCCGGCCTGCATCCACCCAGTTGTTGCGCCCCGGTGCGAGTCGCCGTGTGGCGCGCAGCCGTGCCTCCACCGCAATCGCGCTGTCGGCGCTGCTGGTGCTGGGCGCCTGCGGGGGCTCCGACGACGAGCCCACCGCTTCGAACCGCGCCGTGGCCAGTGCCCCGCCTGTCGAAGGTGCCATGACCCTGGCGGAGTTTGCGCAGTCCACGCACCAGCCCGGCAGTGCGTCCACCGGGCAACTGACGCCTGCGGAACTCGATGCGCTGTTCATTCGCAGCCGCGATGCGGCTGTCGCCGGCGTGTCGGCGCCGGATGGAGGCTGGCATTACGACCGCCTCTACCTGCCCGCGCTCGAGGTCTCGTTCGCTTCGACGCTGGCGCCCGCTGCCCGCGGAGAGACGCTCGCCGAGATACAGCGCCAGCACCCGGGGCCGACCAACGCCGCGGTCGAAGCGGCCATGACCGAGAGCGTGCGCCGCACCGTGATCGCGGTCGATGGCTGGCGCTTCACGCCCGAGTTCCTCGCCGCCACCCGCGGATCCGGCTCATGGTCTGCGCAGGTGCTGTCGGGTTGGAACGATCCGCGTTTCGCTCAGGCGGGTAATGTGGCGCACACACTCGCCAAGCGCACAGACTTGACCGCGATGACCCGACTGGTCGTCGTCGACGAGGTGCAGTGGACCTATCCCTGGACCCAGGCCCAGGTGCGCGACGGCGTGTTCGAGGGTGCCATTGGATACCCACAGATCGTGCCCATGGTCTTCGTGCCCGGCGCACGGCGCATCCGCGGCATGGACTTCGTCGCCCATGTGCTGCCGGTGGGCGACGGGCTTGTGATGACGCTGCAGCCCAACGCGCGAAACTTTTCCAACTTCCGCCCGCGCCTGCCCAGCGCCTTGTCCGAAACCGTACGCGCGTACGCCACCTCGGCTGCATCGCTACCCGTTGCCGATCTTGTGCTGCCCACGGGGCGCCAGCGCGTCTGGGGCCAAAGCCACGGCCAGGAGCGCGGCCTCACGCTCGCCTTCGATGAAGTGAAAGCCGATCTGCGCGGGCTGGACGGCGGCGGCACCTACCTCATCACGCAATACGCCGCCGAGCAACTGGACATCACTGCCCGAGGCATGGTCGTGGGTGGTGGTTACGCCATGGCATTCAAGGGCAGTGTGCGAAACCGGTACTACGACGGCGGTCCAACGTACTACGAAACTGGTGAGGTCATGTACTTTCCTTACTCCAGCGTCGTCCTCTGCCCCAGCACCGAACCAGACCTCAAGAGCTTCTACTTGGCCACCATGGATCGACGCGGCCAGATGCAGGCATTTGCCTACATCACGGATCTTGAGGGTGCCGATTGCGTCTACAGCGTGACCTGGCAGCCCGGCTGACACCGATGGCCACACGCCACGCGCGCGGAGGGCCGGCAGCGTAGCATGCAGTGCCTCCATCGGAGCCCGCATGGCCATCGCATCGAACGTCGTCGTCGCGCTCGTGGCACTGATCCACGTCTACATCGTCGTGCTCGAGATGTTTCTATGGACGACGCCAACCGGGCGCAAGGCATTCGGACTCACCGCCGAGTTCGCCGAGCAGACCAAGGTGCTCGCCGCGAATCAAGGCCTGTACAACGGCTTTCTTGCCGCTGGTCTCATCTGGGGGCTGACGCTCGGCGACGCCGGCCACGCGGTGAAGGTCTTCTTCCTGCTGTGCGTGCTGGTTGCAGGGCTGTATGGCGCGGCCACGGCGAGCAGGCGGATCCTGTTCGTTCAAGCGGTTCCTGCCGCAGCCGGACTCGCACTGCTGCTGCTCTAGGCGCCTGTCGGGCGTTGGGACGGGCGCGCGCTTGGCCCGCAGGAGCAGGCCGATCATGGCTGCGACGACGGCGTTGCTCCGGTGATCACCTTGCCGCGCCCCGCCGCCTCTGCCGCCGCCTATCGATGCGGGTGTCGGCGGCGCTTGACATGTTATGTCCGCACACATAAGCTTCGGTTCGTCGACCGTCCTGCGTCGACGTCGACCGAGGGGAGCAATGAACGCCTTGCACGAACAACTGCGCGGCCTGGAGCAGCATGTCCAGGCAGCCATGGGTGGGCTATCCGTACAGCTGCAGCCGATTCCCGGCGAGGTGCCTGTCGTGCAGCTCGGCATCGAAGGCAGGCTGGAGCTGCCGATCTTCCTTACCAGCTCCCCCTCGCAGTTGCTGTGCCTGTGCTACCTGTGGGCCGACGACGAGGTGCGGCCGGAGCTGCGCGGCGAGTTGATGGCCACTTTGTTGGAGCTCAACCCCTCGGTGCCGCTGTCCTCGTTCGGCCGTGTGGGAGAGCGCTTTGTACTGCTGGGTGCACTGAGGCGAGACGCAAGCATCGACGAGATCGCCCGCGAGATTGCCGTGCTGAGCGATAACGCGCTCGATGCGCTGGACGCCCTGTCCGACTACCTGCTCTGAAGGAGACCATGATGTCGGTGATCCGCAAGATGGTGACGCTGCTGCGCGGCAGTGCGCGAGAAATCAGCGAGAGCATCGTGGATGCCAATGCCACGACGATCTACAGCCAGGAGATCGATGACGCGCGCCAGGCGCTGCAGCAGGCCAAGGCCGATCTCACCGGCGTGATGGCCAGGCAGATGCAGGCCGAACGCGAAGTCAAGCGCCTTCAGGGCGAGATCCATCGCTACGAGGGTCTGGCGGTCGAGGCGCTGGACAAGGCTCAGGAGGCCCTGGCGGAGGAGGTGGCCGCCAAGGTCGGAGAACTTGAGCTGACCCTGGCCGAGCAAAGCCGGTCGCTGCAGATCTTCCGGGCACAGGTGCAGCGCCTCAAGGCGCTGATCCAGGCGGCCGAGGCGCGGCTGCGCGAGCACGAACGCGAGGTCGAAATCGCCCGCACGACAGAAAGCGTATACCGCGCCACCCGGTCGATCTCCGACAACATCGCCAGCGGGGGCTCCCGGCTTACAAGCGCCCGCGAGTCGTTGGAGCGCATCCGCCGCCGCCACGAAGACCTGGCCGACCGGCTGCAGGCTGGCGAACAGCTGGCCCAGGAGTTTGGTGCCGGGGCCCTGGACCAGAAGCTTGCCGATGCCGGCATTGGCCCCGAGGTCGTGCGCCGGCAGCAGGTGATGGACCGGATCCGGGCGCGCCGGGCCGGTGCCAAGCCTGAGGGCACATGAACGTTCGTCGTAAGCCAGCGCGCTGGTCGGGATCGGACGAGGCAATTCGGGCAGTCCAGGTGGCTTTCGACGTGGAGCAGGCGGTGCTCGAGGCGGTGCGCACCGCTGCCTTCCACAACCGCCTGTCCACCTCCGACCAGATTCGTCGCCTGCTGGACCTGCCCACCACCACCAAGCCAGTTCGGCCCAGGCTTACCGTGTCGTTGAATGCCGAGGACTACCTCCTGCTTGCAGCGCGTTTCGGACTGGACCCCGAAGACCGGCTGGGCATCAAGGAGCAGGTGGCCGCCGAGCTGATGCGCTTCGCCAGCAGCGGCAGCAAGCTCGGTCGTGGCGGTCCGGGCTGACACCCATAATGCACCGCAACTTGAGTGCGTGAACAAAACGGGCCGGGAGGCGACACGGATGGGCCATTTCCTCGACACCAGCGTCAGCTACCCCACGGCGGTTTGGACGGCGCTGCTCGGCATCGTGATCGTCTACTGGTTGCTGGCGATCGCGGGCCTGGTCGATTTCGAACACTCGGGCCTGGATTTCGACATCGAAGTCCAGGCCGATGCCGAGCTCGAGAACATCTCCACGCTGGCCAGCTACGTGGTGGCATTCGGCCTCAGCGGCGTGCCCTTTTCGGTGGCGATCAGCCTCATCGTCCTCTATGCCTGGGTGCTGAGCTGCCTGGCCGGCATGTGGCTGCTTCCGCTGGTGCCCACCGCTTTGCTCGGGTTGCTGGCCGGTAGCGTCGTGCTGCTGGCCTCGGGGGCGCTGGCCTTGCCCCTCACGGCCCGCACCATCCGCCCGCTGCGCCGCCTGTTTGTCACCCATGCAGCGATCTCCAATGCCGCGCTGGTGGGGCTGGCCTGCAAGGTGCTCACTGGCCGGGTCGACCAGCGCGTTGGTCGGGCCGAGGTGTCGCGGCGAGGCGCCAGCCTCAACATCCGCGTGTGGGCCGACACCCCAAACGGGCTGACCAAGGGTTCGGCCGCACGCATCGTCGAATACGACGGCGAACGCCAGCGCTACCTGATCGTGCCTGACTAGCACGCACGCTCGCCGCCGACCGCACTCGCTCCCCCATCCCATCACCGATACAAGAGGGAAATCGATGGAACCGCTGATCGTTGCCGCCATCGTGCTGGCTGTCCTGATCCTAGGCCTCGTCGCGATGTTCGCGAAGTTCTACCGCAAGATCGAACAGGGCTATGCGCTGATCGTGAACACCTTGCGTGCCGAGCCCGACGTCACCTTCACCGGTCGCATGGTCTATCCGATCATCCACAAGGCCGAGCTGATGGACATCTCGGTCAAGACCATCGAGATCGACCGTTCCGGCCGCGAGGGTCTGATCTGCCAGGACAACATCCGCGCCGATATCAAGGTGCGCTTCTACGTGCGCGTGAACAAGACCGCCGAAGACGTGCTGAAGGTGGCGCAGGCAGTGGGTTGCGAACGCGCCTCCAACCACGAGACGCTGGAAGACCTGTTCTCGGCCAAGTTCTCCGAGGCGCTGAAGACGGTGGGCAAGTCGCTCGACTTCGTCGACCTGTACGGCGCGCGCGACCGCTTCCGCGACGAGATCATCGCCCAGATCGGCGACGACCTGTCCGGCTACGTCCTGGAGGACGCGGCCATCGACTACCTCGAGCAGACGCCTCTGTCCAAGCTGGACAGCACCAACATCCTCGACTCGCAGGGCATCAAGAAGATCACCGAGCTGACGGCGGTGGAACACGTGCGCACCAACGAGCTGCAGCGCAACGAGGAGATGCAGATCAAGAAGAAGAACGTCGAGACGCAGGAGGCCTTGCTGGAGCTGGAACGCCAGGCCGCCGACGCGCAGGCCCGCCAGGCGCGTGAAGTGGCCAGCGTGCGGGCCCGCGAAGAAGCCGAGACGCTGAAGATCCAGGCCGAGGAAAAGGCCAAGAGCGAGCTGGCGCGCCTGCAGTCGGAACAAGTCGTCGCGGTGCAAAACGAAAACGTGCAGCGCGAGAAGGAAGTGGCCGAGAACAACCGCAAGCGCGCGGTGGCGATCGAGGAAGAGAAGGTCACCCGCGCGCGCGAGCTGGAGATCGTCGACCGAGAAAAGGAAGTAACGCTGCAGAAGATCGACAAGGACCGCGCGGTCGAGGTGCAGAAGAAGGCCATCGCCGACGTGATCCGCGAGCGCATCGTCGTCGAACGCACGGTGGCCGAGCAGGAGGAAGCCATCAAGGAGCTGCGTGTCACCGCCGAGGCCGACCGCACCAAGAAGTCGGTGATCATCATGGCCGAGGGCCAGGCCGAGGAAAAGCTGCTGCTGGCGGTGAAGGCCGCCGAGGCGCAGGAACGCCGTGCGCGCCACCTGGCCACCGAGGAAATCACGCTGGCCGAGGCGCGTCTGAGGGTGGCCGAGAAGTCCGCCGAGGCGAAGAAGCGAGAAGCCGAGGGCGTGGAAGCGATCAGCGCCGCGCCTGGCCTGGCCGCGGCCAAGGTGATGATGGTCAGTGCCGACGCGACCGAGAAACAGGGCATGGCCGATGTGCATGTGCGCACCGCTGGCGCCGAGGCCACGCTGAAGCTGGGCCAGGCCGAGGCGCAGGTGATCGAGGCGCGCGCCGCGGCCGAAGCCGCCGGCCTGCGTGCGAAGATGGGCGCCGAGGCCGAGGGCAAGGAAAAGCTCGGCCAAGCCGATGTCAACGTGCGCCTGCTCGACGCCGATGCCACGGTGAAGGCCGGCCAGGCCGAGGCCGCGACGATCGAGGCGCGCTTCCTGGCCGAGGCCAAGGGCCTGCGCGACAAGTTCGAGGCGATGAAGGTGATGAGCACCGACACGCGCGAGCACGAGGAGTTTCGCATGCGGTTGGAGAAGTCGCACGTCGAGACGCTCAAGGGCATCGACGCGCAGCAGTCCATCGCCAAGGAACAGGCCGAGGTGCTGGGCACCGCGATGGCCAACGCCAAGATCGACATCGTCGGCGGCCAGGGCGACTACTTCGAGCGCTTCGTCAGCGCGCTGGCGCTGGGCAAGGGCATCGACGGCGTCATCGGCAAGAGCCAGACGCTGCAGGTGGGCCTCAAGGACCACCTGAGCGGCGAGCGCGACATGGTCGGCGACCTGCAGGGCCTGGTCGGCGCGCTCGGCGGCTCGGCGGGCGAGCTGCAGAACCTGACGGTGTCCGGCCTGGTGGCCAAGGTGATGCGGGAGGGCACCGACGCGCAGAAGTCCGCGCTGCAGTCGGCGCTGCAGGCGTTGCAGCCGCGGCTGGCGCAGTGACGCGGTGGGCGCCATGACCACCTCGTTGCGTTGCACCTGCGGTTCGGATTCGGGTTGGCAGTTGCTGGAGCTGGCGCCCGGGTTGCCGGCTTCGACCTGCCGCGACTGCGGCGGCAGCCTGCTGGCGCTGGACGACTACCGCCGCTGGCGTGATCGTGGCGCGACCTTGCCGGAGATGTCGCTGGCCGGCGACCGCGTCGATCTGCCCACGGCCTCCGCCGCCGAGGGCGCACGCCATTGCCCGCGCTGCACGCGGTTGATGCAGCGCCTGCGCATCGGCGCACCGGTCGACTTCCGCGTCGATCGCTGCGGCCCGTGCCAGCAGGTCTGGCTCGATCGCGGCGAGTGGCAGGCGTTGCAGCGTGCCGGCCTGGCCACGCGCCTGCTGGAAGTGCTGTCCGACGGCTGGCAGCGCCAGTTGCAGGCCGATGATGCGCGCGCCCGGCGCGAGGTGGCGCTGCGTGAACGCCACGGCGACGACCGCATGCAGGAACTGGCCCGCATGCGCGCCTGGCTCGACGAGCAGCCCCAGCGCGATGAATTGCTGGCGCTGCTGCGTGCGGGCTGGTGAACGGCATGAGTGACGCGCTCGCCCCGGCCGCCGCCGGCGTGCCTGCCGACGCCGCCGCGGCCACCGACCAGATGGTGGCGCACAGCGGCAGCTACGAGCTGCTGAAGTCGCGCCTGGCCACGCTGGGCGCGACGCTGAACACCAAGGCGCAGGCGCTGAACGAGGCGCGGCTGGCCGCCTTCGGGCGCAGCGAGCAGGCGCTGCTCAAGCGCACCCGCGCGCGCACCGAGAACAACTGCGTCGCGCGCGACATCGTGCGCATCGGCGAGCAGCTGCTGTTCGGCTACAACGTCTTCATCGGGCTGCGCAAGGAAACCGCGGCCGGCGACGTGTTTGCGCTGTACCGCCTGGCCGAAGGCGCCGACGAACTGGAAGCGGTGCCGCTGGCCGGCAGCTTCCTCGACGATGCGCGTTTCACCTCCGACTTCCGCGAGCTGTACGCCTACTACAAGCACGCCACGCTGCTGCAGCTGCGGGTCACGCCGGACAAGCTGCTGGCGGCGTTCCAGATCGGCCAGCAGCTGACCGACCTGCGCGTGTTCCGCTGGCAGATCGGCACCGACGGCAGCGTGCGCTACGTGGACAACCGCGGCGAACGCGACATCGCGCTGCCCGCCAGCCACGACTTCGAATGGACCGTGGCCACGCGCGACGACCACATCACCGGCAAGCATCCGCACATCAACGTGCTGGACACCGTGTTCGTCGAGACGCTGGGCGGCGACCTCACCGTCAAGGTCGAGAACAACACCGAGACGGGGCTGGGCATCTACAGCGAGCCGGTGGACGACGCGCACCAGTCGCTGGCCGACGCCGAGGTGGCGTACGCCCGCGTGGGCCAGCTGATCCTGCTGCGCATCCGCCCCTACCGCGAAACGGCCACGCGCCACCTGGTCTACAACCCGCGCACGCAGCAGGTGCAGCGCATCGACGCCATCGGCAGCGCCTGCGTGCAGCTGCCTGAAGATCACGGCATCATCTTTCCCGGCGGCTACTACCTGCAGTCGGGCGAGCACAAGCGCTTCGACCTGCCGGGCGAGGTGGTGGCCGCGCTGCGCTTCAAGCGCCTGATCCGCTCACCCAACGGCGAAGACGTGCTCTACGTCTTCTACGAGCCCGGCAGCGGCCACTACGCGCTGTTCACCTACAACCTGATCGACAAGACGCTGGCCACGCCCATCCTGGCCAACGGCTACGCGCGCTTCCCGGATGGCCGGCTGCTGGTGTTCCAGGCCGAGCGGGGTGAACCCACGCGCGTGCACAGCATGCAGCTGTGGCGCACGCCGTTTGCGCACGAGGAGCATGCGCACGCGCAGCCCGCGGTCGAGGGCTTCTTCGGCCGCATCGGCAATGCCGAGCTGGTGCGCGGCATCTCGGACCTGATCGGCATCGCCCGCGCACTCGCCGAGCAGGCGCCCACGCGCACCGCCTACGAAGACCTGATCCGCCAGGCCGGCCGCATCGCCGATGCCTTCTTCTGGCTCGACGAGCCCGAGGCGCAGGGCCTGGCCGCCGACCTGCGCGCAGTGGCCGAGGGCGCGAAGTCCACGCTGGCCGAGTTCGAGAAGGTCGACGCGATCCGGCGCGAAACGGCGCAGGCCATCGAACAGGCAGCGCGCGCGCAGCGTGCGCTGCTGACCGACATCGCCAGCACGCTGTGGCGCAAGCCGGAAGACTTCGTGCACGCGCTGGACCGCCTGCGTGAACAGCGCGGCCAGCTGCACGGCCTGAAGGACCTGCGCTACGCCGACACCGCGGCGCTGGACGCGATGGACGCCACGCTGGCCGCCGAGCAGCAGCGCGTGGGTGAACGGGCGCTGCAGTTCCTGGCCGCCGACAACGCCTTCGACGCGCAGCACCGCGGCCTGCAGCAGCTGGCGGCCGAGCTGGCGCAGGCGCGCACCTCGCCGGCACTGGGCCAGCTGCTGCAGACGCTGGATGCGCAGGCCGCCGGCCTGGACCTGCTGACGGCGCAGCTGGGCGGCCTACCCGGTGGTGATGCGGTGGTGCGCACGCGCATCCTCGACCGCATCTCGGCGCTGTACGCCGAGATCAACAAGCAGCGTGCCGAAGCGCGCCAGCGCCGCAAGTCGCTGGGCGCGGCGGAGGCGCGGGCCGAGTTCGGAGCGCAGTTCAAGCTGTTCTCGCAGGCGGTGGAAAACGCGCTGGAGTTCGCCGACACACCGGAGAAGTGCGACGACGCGCTGACCCGGCTGCTGGCGCAGCTGGAAGAACTGGAAGGCCGCTTCGCGGAGCACGACGAGTTCCTGGCCGACATCGCCGAGCAGCGCGAAGCCGTCTACGAGGCGCTGGCCGCACGCCGGCAAGACCTGCTGGAAGCCCGCCAGCGCCGCGCCCAGGCGGTGGCAGAAGCGGCCGGCCGCATCCTCGACGGCGTGCCGCGCCGCATCGCCACGCTGCGTGAGCCGGCGCAGGTGCACAGCTACTTTGCCGCCGACCCGATGGTGGGCAAGCTGCGCCAGCTGATCGACGACCTGCGCACACTGGGCGCCGCGGTGGCGGCCGACGACATCGCCACCCGGCTGAAGGCCGCGCACGACGCCGCGCTGCGCGCCGTGCGCGACCAGCGGGAGCTGGTGGCCGACGACGGCCAGACGCTGCGCTTCGGCCCGCACGCCTTCACCATCAACCGCCAGCCGCTGGACCTGACGCTGGTGCCGGCCGGCGAGGGCCTGGCCTGGCAACTCACCGGCACCGACTACCAGGCGCCGGCCGCGGACGCCGAGCTGGACGCGCTGAAGCCGTACTGGCAGCAGGCGCTGGTGTCGGAGACGCCGGCGCTCTACCGCGCCGAGTACCTGGCCGGCACGCTGCTGCGCGACGCCCTGGAAGGCCGCGGGCCGCTGGGGGCGTTGCTGCAGCAGTCGCCCTCCGGCGACGGCGCCGACGGCGTCGCCGTGTTGCGCGACGAGCTGCGTCAAGCCGCTGCCGCACGCTTCCACGAGGGGTACCAGAAGGGCGTGCACGACGAGGACGCCACGCGCCTGCTGCTGGCGCTGGCGGAACTGCAGCAGGCCGCGGGCCTGTTGGCCTATGGGCCCGCGGCGCGCACGCTGGCCCTGTTGTATGCGCAGCACGGGCTGGACGAGGCCGCGCGCACTGCGCTGCAGCGCCGCAGCCGCACGGCGCTGCAGCTGCAGGCGGCCTTCGGCGCCGGCAGCGCGCTGGCCGCACTGGGCACCGAACTGGCCAACGCGCTGCAGGCCTTTGCCGCCCCTTGGCTGGGCGCGAAGGCGGCCGCGGACACGGCCCTCGCCGTCGAGGCGGCCGCGTACCTGTCGCGTCAGCTGGCCGACGAGCGCATCGCCGAGGGCTGGGTCATCAGCGGCCCGGCCGACGACCTGGCCGCGGCGCTGCAGCGCGCGCTGGAACGCAGCGGCCGGCTGGCGGCGTGGACGCACGACCTGGAGGCTGCACCAGCGCTGGAGCGCTGGCACCTGGCGCGCGACTGGGTGGCCGCGTTTGCCGGCAGCGCGGACGGCCGGGCCGGCCTGGGCCAGGACGCGGCGGTGTGGGTGGACGAAGCCGCCGCCGCGCTGGCGCTGCGCACGCCACGCCGGCGCCACAACGCCGAGCTGTCGGCCACGGTGACCGGGCTGCTGGGCGAGCATCCACGCATCGTCGACGGCACGCTGCTGCTGCAGCTGAACGACTTCTGGCAGCGCTTCAACCACCACACTTCGGTGGTGCAGCCCGGCTTCGAGGCCTTCCGCGGCCGCCGCCATGCGCTGCTGGCGGCCGAGAAGCAGCGCCTGAAGCTGGCGCAGTTCCAGGCCCGGCCGCTGTCCACCTTCGTGCGCAACCGGCTGATCGACGAGGTCTACCTGCCGCTGGTGGGCGACAACCTGGCCAAGCAGCTGGGCGCCGCCGGTGCCGCCGCGCGCAGCGACCGCATGGGCCTGCTGCTGCTGATCTCGCCGCCGGGTTACGGCAAGACCACGCTGATGGAGTACGTGGCCGACCGCCTGGGCCTGGTGTTCGTGCGCATCAACTGTCCGGTGCTGGGCCACGAGGTCACGTCGCTCGACCCGGCCACCTCGCCCAACAGCGCCGCGCGGCAGGAGCTGCAGAAGCTGAACCTGGGCCTGGCCATGGGCAGCAACGTGATGCTGTACCTGGACGACATCCAGCACACCGCGCCCGAATTCCTGCAGAAGTTCATTGCCCTGGCCGACGCCACGCGCCGCATCGAGGGCGTGTGGAACGGCGAGCCGCGCACCTTCGACCTGCGCGGCAAGCGCTTCGCCATCGTGATGGCCGGCAACCCGTACACCGAGTCGGGCGATGTCTTCAAGATCCCCGACATGCTGGCCAACCGCGCCGACATCTACAACCTGGGCGACGTGCTGTCGGGCCGCGAGGCGCTGTTCGCGCTGTCGTACCTGGAGAACAGCCTGACGGCCAACCCGGTGCTGCTGCCGCTGTCGTCACGCGAACCGAAAGACCTGCACCGGCTGGTGGCGCTGGCCGGCGGCGGCGACGTGGCCGGCGGCGAATTCGCCCACCCCTACAGCGCTGCCGAGCTGGAGGAGCTGGTGGCACTGGTGGGCCGCCTGTCGCGCGCGCGCGACCTGCTGCTGAAGGTGAACCTGGCCTACATCGCCTCGGCCGCGCAGCAGGACGCCTACCGCGAGGAGCCACCGTTCAAGCTGCAGGGCAGCTACCGCAACATGGTCAAGCTGGCGGGCAAGATCACGCCACTGATGAGCGATGCCGAGCTTGATGCGCTGCTGCGCGACCATTACCGCGGCGAGGCCCAGACCCTGACCAACGGCGCGGAGGAGAACCTGCTGAAGTTGGCCCAGCTGCTGGGCCGACCGAGCGCCGAGGAAGACGCTCGCTGGCGCGCCATCTGCGAGGGTTTCGTACGACGCCGCCAGCTCGGCGGGGCCGAGGCCGACGGCAGCACACGCATCGCCAGCACGCTGCTGGAGGTGGCACGTGCGGTGCGGGAGCTGCAGCCGCCGCCGGATCCCGACGCGCCGCCGCCACCCGACAGCAGCGCCGACCGCGGCGGCAACGAGGCGCTGCGCCTAGCCCAGGCGGTGCTGGAGATCGCGGTGACCTACCGCAAGATCATCATGCCGCTGGTCGCTGCCACCGAGGAGCGACTTATGCTGGACCGCTCGGTCTCGAACCAAGTCGAGCGCCTAGGCCAGCTGCTTGACGCCAAGGCAGCCGGAGGCAAGAAACCAAGCTCCTGAACTCCCCCGAACTGCGGAGCGACCCGGAAGAAGATCTGCTCAGTGACTGCGAGAAGGGTGCGCTGGTCAAGGCACTGAAGCAGGCCAGGCCGCCCGAAGACGGGCAGCCCCAGGTTCATTACCGGGAATTTGCGCTCGTGCGAGATTGGTTGCTGCGTGGTGCCGCTGCATCGGCCGATCCAAGGCCTTGCTGATCATGCTGAAGCGGGTGTTGCGCCGCACCGACAACGCGGGCGAGCTGACAATGCGGGCCCGGCCATGGTTGACCTCGTCGAAACGGCACGCGAAGACATCTCCGCCCACCGCTCGTTCACCTCGCGGCATCTGGCGCGCGCCGCCCACCTGCACGCGGCACCGGCTTGCGCGGGCGCGCATCCTGATGAGCCATGTGCTGCTCGAGCGCGAGCAGCAAGCTGGTGCGGTGTTCGCGCGCGACCTCCTGCCATCTGAGCCCGGTGAGGGCTCCCTCCAGGGCCCAGAGCAAGTTGAGGCTCGCGGCCGGCCATACGCCTCGAACGCGGGCATAGGCCGGCACGGACCCCAGCGCGCGCAGTGTCTCGATCGAGTCGATTCCGGCTGCCTTCAGTGCCGCCGCAGACTTCGGACCCAGGTTGGGCCAGGCGGCCAAGTTCGGCGATGCCGGCTTCACTTGCGCCGCGACTCCAGCACGAACACCATCCCAAACGCCCCGACCGAAACGGTCTTGCCGTCGACGGTGGTGTAGGACGCCACACCGATCGAGTGATAACTCGACACGAACGCGGTGAGCGCCCCGACGCCCAGCGCTCCGGCGATCGGGCTGCGCTCGGTGACGGCCTGCTTGATGCGTGCGCGGTGTTGCTCGGGCGTGGGGTTGAACACCGCCGCGCCCGCCGTCACCGCGGCGGTGGCCACAATGGCCGTGAGTACGGGTGCGCGTGCCATGAAATGCGCGCCGGTCTTGATGCCTGTGCGAGCCGGCGCGATGGCGCGCTCAGCGCTTGCCGCCGGTACCCGTCGTGCCGCCGAAGAACCCGCCGGCGAGCATCTGCTCCTGCATCTGCGTGAACAGGTTCTTGCTTTGCTCGAGGTAGTTGCCCATCAGGTTCTGCATGGCCGGCGCCTGGCCGGTCATCAGCTGGGTCCAGGCCTCGGGCGTGAAGGTCTTGGGATCGACCAGGCCCTGCGTTTGCTCGGCCATACGGGCCTGCATGTCGACGAAAGCCTGCAGGTTTTTCTCCAGCAGGCTGCCCATCATGCCCTGCATGGCATGGCCGTAGAAGCGGATGATCTGCGCCAGCGCCTGGGTGCTGAACATCGGCACGCCGCCAGATTCCTCTTCGAGGATGATTTGCAACAGGATGCTGCGCGTGAGGTCTTCGCCCGACTTGGCATCGCGCACCTCGAAGGTCTCGCCCTCGAGCACCATCTGCTTGACGTCGGCCAGCGTGATGTAGCTGCTGGTGCGGGTGTCGTACAGGCGTCGGTTGGGGTACTTCTTCAGGACGCGCGGGCCGCCCGGGGCGGCCGCATCAGCACCCTCGGGCGGGGCGCTGCGGCGGGGGGAAGGCATCGAAGGCTGCTCCTTGTGCAATGCGGAAATTCTAAGGAGCGCCCCGCGACGGCCCGGCAGGGCTTACCCGCGGCCGTCATCAGGCAACTTCATCTGCATCAAGGCATTGCCACCCGCCGTGGGCCAGCAGCGCACGCAGCCCGCCCAGGCGCCGGGTGCGCCGCGCGCAAGCCGCGGCGATGAGCCCAGGCTCCGGCGCGATGAGCGTGAGGCGGTCGCGCGCCCGCGTGATGCCGGTGTACAGCAGCTCGCGTGTGAGCAGCGCGCTGTCGCAGGGCGGCAGCACCAGCGCCACATGTGCGAACTCCGATCCCTGGCTCTTGTGAACGGTCAGCGCCCAGGCGCCTTCGAGATCGGGCAGCCGCGACAGCGCCACCGAGCGCTGGCCGCCGAGATACAAGCGCAGCGCGCCGCCGCCCGGGGGCTGCAGCACCACACCGATGTCGCCGTTGTAGACATCCAGCGCCGGATGGTTGCGCGTGACCATCTGCAGCCGCCCTTGTGGCGCCGGCAAGCCCAGCCGCCGCAGGGCGGCATCGATCGCAGCATTGCAGCCGGCCGCGCCCCACGGACCGCTGCGCGAGGCGCAGAGCACGCGAAACCGATCGGCCTGCGTCAACAACGCCTGCACCCAGTCGGCATGCGCTCGCGGCTCGCGCGGGCGTTCGCGCAGCATCGCCACATATGCGCTCCACGCGCTGTCGGTGCCGGGCGCCCAGCCCTGCGCGCGCAACTGCCCCAGCAATTGCGAAGGATCTGCGGGCGTGCGCAGTGCCACCGCGCCATGTTCGGCTTGGCTGCGTTGCAGCGTGGCCAGCGCCGCCGCGCCATGACCGGCGTGCACGGCACGCGCCAGTTCGCCGATGGCGCCCCCAAAGCGTCGGCTGCCCTGCAGCGCCACCACCGGTCCCGCTGGCGGGCCGGCGTCCGCGGCCTCGCACACGTCGGCCAGCACCGCACCGGCCTCCACCGAGGCCAGTTGATCGCGGTCGCCGAGCAACACCAGCCGCGCCTGCCGAGGCAGCGCCCGCAACAGATCGGCCATCAGTTCCAGATGCACCATCGACGCCTCGTCCAGCAGCATGACATCGACGTTCAGCGTCCGCGGCTGCGCATTCGCGCGGTCGCTGTTGCGGTGCATGCCCAGCCACGCATGCAGGGTTCGGGCCGGGGCTCTTGCGCTGGCCCCGCGCAGCACCTCGGCGGCGTGCTCGGGCCAGGGGCGACCGGGGTCAGCCGTGGCCAGGTCGCGCTGCAAGTCGGCCAGCGCGGCGTCGATCGAGGCCCGCAACCGCGAGGCGGCCTTGCCGGTGGGCGCAGCCAGCGCCACCCGCAGCGGCGTGGGCCCGCGGTGCAGCGCGTGCAGCAGCACCAGCAGCCGCGCCGCGGTGTACGTCTTGCCCGTGCCGGGCCCACCGGTGATGACCGTGAACCCGCTGCGCAGTGCGTGCAGGCAGGCTTGGCGCTGCAGGTCCGGTGCATCGACCTGCGCCCGGGTGCTCCCGCCGGCGCCAGGCGCGATTGGCGCAAAGAGCCGGTCCAGCCAGGCATCGCGCAGCGCGACATCGGCGTCCGAGGCGTCCGCCGTGGCACATCGCACGCGCACCTGCGCGGCCACCTCGCGCTCATTGCGCCAGTACCGGCGCAAGGCCAGCCGCGGCAAGCCGGGTTGCGACACCCACACCAGCGGCGTGCTGCCGAGGTCATCCGCCGGGTCGAGCTCCACCACGCGCGGGTGTCGCCAGGCGACCCGCGCGGCCGCGGCATCGCGGGGCCACTGCGCGGCCAGAGGTTCCAGTTCGTCACGCATGGCCTGCGGCCAGTCCGGCAGCACCCAGGCGGACGCGACGCCATTTCCCGCGATGGGGTCATCGTCCAGGGGCAGCCCCGCATGGCCCTGCCCCTCCAGCGCCGACACCACGGCGGCGGCCAGCAGCAGCGAGCCGGGCGCGTTCGCGTCGAGTTCGTGCAGCCAGCGTGCGAAGGCAAGGTCGAGCGCACGCAGCGCACCAGCCGCGCGCCAGCGCTCGAGCCACTGCAGGGCCAGCGCCGCGTTCATGCCGGCTGGCCTCCCGCAGACGTATGCCCCGCCAGCATGGCGTCGAGCGCCTCGATCAGATCCACCGCGGGTGGCAGCCACACGGCCCCCTGCCCGGGCGCGGCCAGGCCACGCAGGAACCACACCACCGCGCCGTGCAGATGGCGCGCGGGCGCGTAGGTGCTGCCCAGGCGCGCACGCAGCAGCCGGTGCAGCGCCACCTGGTACAAGGCCGCCTGCACGTCGTAGCGATGCTGCAGCAGCGCTGCGACCAACGCGTGCGGGGCGTATGCGGCATCGGTGGTGCCCAGCGCGTTCGACTTGTAGTCGAGCACGCCGTAACGCCCCTCGTGCTCAAAGGCGAGATCGATGAAACCCATCAGCATGCCGTGCAAGGTACGCGCCGCCAGTACGGGCCGCTCGCGGCCGGGCAGGATGTGACTCCGGCACAGGGCATCGACCTCGGCCGCTCGCAGCCCGGCACTGGGCAGCCAGAACTCCAGCTCGGCGGCCGTGCCCTGCAAGGCCTGCAGTGCCACGCCTGGGCCGCGACCGCCGGCGCCCAGCGCATCCAGCGGCGTGCCGCACACGCGCTGCAGCCATTGACCGACATCGCCGCTGCGATGACCCCAGCCCGCACGCGCACACCGCCGTTCGAGCACTGGCGCCAGCGTGGCATCGCGGCCCAGCGCAAAGGACACGCCAGCCAGCCACTCGAGCTGGTCGTGCAGGAAGTTGCCCGGCAACGCGCCGCGCGGAAAGCCATGCCAGGGCGCAACGCCGGTGGCCGATGCAGCGGATGGGCGCGCGTGATCGGGCTCGCCCGCATCCGCAGCTGCGGCCATCTCGCGGGCCTCGTCTTCGCGCAGCCGGACGGGCAGGCCCAGAGTCGCTTGCGTGTCGTCCACGAACCCATCGGCTTCTGACGTCATCGAATTCGGTCGAACTCCAGGCGAGTGGTCGGACACCATGGCTGCATCGATGCCCTCCTCCCAAACTTCGACCGGTGACTGGGCATCGCGCACCAGCGCGGTGTAGCTGCCCACGCTCCAGCTGCGATCGAAGCTGGCGTGATAGGCGCCATCCGGTCGCAGCGGCGGCAACGAATCCGCTGCCACCCCCAGCGCGGCGGCATGCGGTGTCGGGGGTGTCGCGTCGGTCTGCTCGACAGCCACACCCGGGACCTGGCTGGCGATGGCCTGTACCTTCGCCGGCAACTGCTCGGCCTCGATGGGCTGCGCGCCGGACAGCAGCCGCCCGATCGCGCTCTCATGCCACACGCAGCGGTTGCCCTGGCCCACGCGCAGCGCCGACAGACCCACCCACACGCCGTGGCGGGCGCGTGTCAGCGCCACGTAGAGCAGTCGCATGTCTTCGGCCAGGCGTTCGGCGTCGGCCAGGGCCAGATCGGCTTCCTGCGGCTCGAGCACCAGGCGCTGGCCGCCGCCGGCGCGTGGCAGGCGCAGCGCGCGGCTGCGGCCGGGACCCGAAGCAGCGCTGCGTCGGTGCGCGGCAAACGGCAGGCACACGAGCGGGTACTCCAGCCCCTTGGATTTGTGGACGGTGACCACCTGCACCAGATCGGCGTCGCTCTCCAGCCGCAGCAGGTGCTCTTCGGCCGGGGTGGCGCCGTCGGGCTCGGTGGCCTCGTCGATGGCCTGTGCCAGCCAGCGCACCACGGCGGCCTCGCCGTCCAGCACGGGCGCGTGGGCCTGCAACAGCTCGCCCAGGTGCAGCACGTTGGTCAGGCGCCGCTCGCCCTCGCCCGGCCGGCTGCCGCTGGTGGGCTGCGCGGCCATCCAACGCGCGGGCAATCCCAGCCGGTGCAGCGCCTGGCGCACCACGGCCAGCACACCCTGGCGGCGCCACACCTGCTGCAGCTGCAGCAACACCTCGCAACGCGCGTCGAACGCCTCGTCGTCTTCGGCCAGCAGCCGCAGCTCGTCGAGCGTGAGTCCCATCAGCGCCGTGGCGCATGCCGCCCGCACCAGGGCGATGTCGCGCGGCGACTCGATCGCCCGCAGCAGGCGCAGCATGTCGGCAGCTTCGGCGCTTGCGAGCACCGAATCACGGTCGGACAGGTACACCGATGCCACGCCGCGCCGCCGCAGCGCCTGCCGCATCGCCAGTGCCTGCCGCCCGGTTCGCACCAGCACGGCTACATCGGCGGGGCGCAGGCGGGTGTAGCCCCGCTGCGGATGGTCAAAGCCCGTGGCGGGGTCGGCCAGCCAACGCACGATGCGATCGGCTGCCCGCGCGGCCATCGACTTCATGGCGTCGTCGGCAGAGCGCAGCTCGGCATCGACGCACAAGGTCAGCGGTGCCGGCTCGGCCCCAGCCACGCGCCAGCGCTCGGCCCGCCCGTGCGCCTGCACCGCCTCGTAAGCCAGGCTGTCCGGCGCCTGGTCGTCGAGCGCCGGCAGCTCGAACACGCCGGCGCCGCCCCTGCGCTGCGCCACGTCGAACAAACCATTGACCGACGCCACCAGCGGCACCGTGGAGCGGAAGTTGGTCGCCAGCCGGTGGTGGCGGCCGGCGGTGACCGCCCTGGCCTGCAGGTAGCTGCGGATGTCCGCGCCGCGGAAGCTGTAGATCGCCTGCTTGGGATCGCCGATGAGCAGCAGCACCGGCTCGGCCGCACCGCCGGCGGGGCGGTACAGCCGCTCGAGGATGCGCCACTGCAGCGGCGACGTGTCCTGGAACTCGTCGACCACCGCGACCGGAAACTGCCCCACGATGCGCGCACGCAGGCGCTGGGCGCGCGCTCCGTGCCGGCGCTCGTCGAGCGCGTCGTCCAGACGGCGCAACATGTCGGCGAAGCCGAGCTGACGCGAGCGCGCCTGCAACTCGGCCATGCGCCGCGCCACGCCCGCCAGCGCATGGCGGCGGATCGCCGGGCCTGGATCCGGCAGCTCCTGCAATGCCAGGCGCAGGGCATCGACGGCATCGAAGTCGGGCGGCGGCGAGCAGGTCTGGCCCTTCTTCAGCGCCTGCTGCAGGCCGGCCGGCGTGAGGCGGTGCAGCTCGCGTTCGGTCAGCTCGGGCACCCGCGCGGCGGGATCGGCCGCCCAGGCCGCCAGCGCATCGAGCCAGCCGCGCGCGCTCGCGGGCTTGACCATGTTGGCGTTGAAGGGCGAGCGGCCGGGCTCGAGCAGCGGCTCGAGCCACCCCCGCATGCGCACCACCCGATCGGCCCACCCGCTCTTGATGGCCGTCAGCGCCGACGCCATCGCCTGCACAGCGGCGCCGGCGACTTCGGCCAGACTCGCCATCGGCCCGGTGCCAGGGGCATCGGGCTCGCCCGCACCACGGACGAAGTCGCGCAAGGCATCGGCCTGCGGCCACAGCTCGAGCACGGCGGTGCGCGCCGGGTCGATGAGCGGGTACACCTGCTGGCGCCAGTAGTCGAGCGCCGCTTCGCGCTGCAGGGCGCCGAGATCAGGCAGCAGTTCGTCGTCGGGCAGGCCGCCTGCGTCGAAGGCGTGTTCGCGCAGCATGCGCTGGCACCAGGCGTCCAGCGTCAACACCGCGGCATCGTCCATCGCCTGCGCGGCGGCGCCCAGACGCCAGGCGGCATGCTCGCGCGCCGCGCCGGCGGGATACCCGCCCAGCAGCGCACCGAGGTACGGATCGCGCGCCGCGATGTCGCCCTCGGCGCCCGGCGGCAAGCGGAACACGGTGGCCGCCTCGGCCAGGCGCTCGCGGATGCGCTGCGCCAGCTCGCGCGTGGCGGCGCGGGTGAAGGTCATCACCAGCACTTCCGCGGGCATGCGCGCGGCCACGCCGTGGCCGAGCACCATGCGCAGCAGCAACGCGGCGATGGTCCAGGTCTTGCCCGTGCCGGCGCTGGCCTCGATGAGCTGGCAGCCAGCCAGCGGCAGGCTCAGCGGGTCGAGCACCGGCGTGGCCTGCACGGTACCGCGCGTATCCGCAGTGGCGGGAGTGGGCGCGGCCCCCGTCGTCATGCGGCCTCCTGCGCGTCGTTCGTCGCCCACGTGCAGGCATCGAGCCAGCGCGCCAACGGCTGGTACAGCGCCACGGTTGCGGCCTCGAATCCGCGGGCCGACAACAAGGCGTCGGCATCGGGATACAGGCGGGCCAGCGCGGGGTCGCGCACCTCACCCGGCCGGCCCGCCGTGGCGAAGCCGCCGCCGTCGTAGACCGCAGCGGCGGTGGCCGGGTCGGCCAACCAGGCCAGGCCGGTGGCCGGCGCGGTGGGCCAGGGCTGGTCGCCAGCCAGTGCCGCCGCGCGCGCCTCCATCAGTGCGGCCAGTGCCGCCTGGGCTGCCTCCACATCGGGCGCTGGCGCCAGCGCATGCATCGGCGCGCAGATGGCGATGTGCGGCGCCGGCCAGCCGCAGGCTGCCGCAACGAGCTGGCGCACATACGCAGCAAGCCAGCTGCCGTCGCGCCGCAGCTTCTCGGACCGTCCGCCGACGAGGCGCCGCGCGGTGAGTTCGATCCAGGCGCAACCTGCGTCGCCTTCGCGCAGGCCCAGCACGCGATCGTGCACGCTCCAACGAGGCTGCGTCGGGTGCGTCCAATCGAGCTCGATCGCCGCCATCGCCAGCGGCCGGCGCGCGCGCTCGTGCTGCCAGCGGGCCAGCGCCGGCATCAGTTCGCGGTGCAGTTCGTCTTCCAGCGCCTGACCGGGCCCGGCCAGGGGCAGCTCGCCCGCACGGCGCAACCGCGCGATGGCAGCGTGCACCTCGCTCCATGCGGCCTCGGCCGTGGCGGGCTCGCGTGAGCGCACCTGAGCCAGCACGCGGTCGACCCACTGCCAGCGCTCGAGCCCGCGCACCGACAGCGGCTCGTCGTCTTCGGGCAGATCGAGCGCGCCGTCGAAGCGCACCCGCAACCGCTGCTCGAAGTACGCGGCCACGGGGTTGCGCAGGAAGGCGACCAGGTCATCGATGGTCAGCGTCTGCTCGAACTCGGCCGTCGTGGGGTCGGCTCTCGGCAGCATCGGCGGGTCGTTCGGCACGGGCGGCGGCGGCTGGTGCAGCACACGCCACTCGCGTGCGTGGCTGACCAGCGGCATGTGCGCAGCGCCGGGCGGGGCCGCTTCGAAGTAGCACCGCGAGAACGGCTGCAGCGGGTGCTCGATCGTGCGCGCGCGAAGTGCCGGTTCGCCCCACAGGGCGCACAGGTGGTCGCGCAGCTGCGCCACCAGCACCGACGGTGGACGTTGCTCGTTGTCGCGCACGCTGCGACCGCTCCAGCTCACCAACAGCGTTCGGCGTGCCGCAAGAACGGCATCGAGCATGAGCTGGCGATCGTCGTCGCGGCGCGATCGATCGCCCGCGCGGGCCTGCCCCGGCAGCGACATCAGATCGAAATCGTCGACGCCGCCGCGGCGCGGGTAGTCGCCTTCGTTCATGCCCAGCAGGCACACGACCTCGAACGGAACCGCGCGCAGGGGCAGCAAGGTGCAGAAGGTGACGCCGCCATCGAGCAGGCGGCCAGCCCGCCCGGGCTCGGCCGTCGCGTCGAGCCGGGTCATCCAGGCTTCGCGAACCACCGCCAGCGGCACCGCTTCGTCGAACCCAGCCAGCTCGGTGGCCTCCAGCCATTGCGCCAGGGCGTCGTCCACCAAGGCCAACACGGCACGGTCGGCTTCCTCGTCCACAACGAAGAAGCCCTGCAGCAGCTCGCGCAGGCGCTCGGCCCAGGCCAGCGGCGCCCGCTCGAGCCCGGCGTCGCGCCACCAATCCTGCAGCCGCTGCAGCAGTTCGTCGAGTGCACCGGCGAGCCGCCCCTCCAACCCGGAGACCGCGGGAAGCGGCTCGATGCCTTCGTGCCCCTGGCGCAAGGCGCCGGCCGACCAACCCAGCAGCATGCGGCGCAACGCGAAGCACCAGGTGTTGCCGTCGCCGCAGGCGCCCAGGCCCAGCCCAGCGCGGTGGCTGGCGTCGAGCCCCCAGCGCGCGCCGGCCTCGGCTGCCCACGCCAGCACGGTGTGCAGGTCGGTCTCATCCAGGCCCAGCCGTCGGGCCACAGGCGGCACCTCGAGCAGCGCGCGCAACTCGCTGGTGGTGCAACGCGGCGCCGGCGCCTGCAGCAGCCAGTCCAGCGCCAGCAGCAGCGGGTGGCGGTCGCGCGCACCCAGGTCGGCGATCTGCCAGGGGATGGCGCGGTCGTCGTCGCGCGCATACTGTCCGAACACCGAGCGGATGGCAGGCTCGAACAGTGCCACGTCGGGCACCATCACGATGATGTCGCGCGGCTGCAGCGGCTGCGCGCCCTCCTCGCGTTGCGCCAGCATGTCGAGCAGCGCATCGTGCAGCGCCTCCACCTCGCGCTGCGGGCTGTGGGCGATGTGAAAGACGATCGAGCGATCGCCAGGATCGGGCGGTTGCGCGGCGGTGCCAGGCGGTTCGCCCAACGGCACCAGGTCGCGCACCTGCGCCTGCAGGCGATGAAGCGCGCTGGCGCCCGGGTCGTCGTCGAACAGATCGACGCGTTGCAGCTCGATGCCCGCCGTCGCCGCCGCATCCTCACAGGCGTCGAGCTGGCGCACGAAGTCGCGCGCCTGACGGCCCCAGGCGGCCAGCAACGGATGGCCATGGGCGTGCATGGCCTGCAGCGGCAACTGCGCCAGATCGAGCCCACCGCGCAGCGGCTGGCGCCGTGTCGCCTGGGCCAGTAGCTCGCGTCCGTCGAGCGTATCGGCCCAGTGGTAGCGACAGGGGTTGGGCACGGCCAGTAGCACCTGCATGTGGGCCGACAGCGCCAGCAGCGCCTGCATCGTCTGGTGCGGCAGGTGCGGTGTGCCAAACAGCACCACCCGCCGCGGCAACTGCGGCCACGGCTCGTTGCGCCGGCGCTGCAGCGCCTGAATGAAGCGCTGGTGCAGCGCCGGTCGCACCGCCTGCTGCTGCGCGCCTTCGAGCTCCTGCAACAGCTCGCGCCACAGCGCCGGCTGCCAGAGCTCGTCGGCGGGCACTTCGCGGGCGGCGCGCAGGCCGGCCACCGGGTGCACCAGGCGGTCGCGCCCGGCGGCCCAGTCGTCCAGCCAGTCGGCGCGGTAGACCTGGTATTGGTCGTAGAGGTCGGCCAGGCGCTGGGCCAGGCGCAGCCGCCGCAGCGGGGCACCGGCGTCGTCGGCGGCGGACTCAGTGGCGGACGTCAACGCACCGGCCCAGGCGGTGTGCAACGGCTCCCAGATGGGACCGCGCAGCGCGGGCAACAGGCGCACCAGGCGCCAGGTCAGTGCGGCCTTGTCCAGCGGCGACGCCGCTGGCACTGCATCGCGCCCCAACACGGCGCGCATCGCCCGCCACACGAAGCGAGCCGGCAGTTCCATGCGTGCCGCGGCGCAGATGCCACCGTCGTGGGCCAGCGCCATCTTGAGCCACTCGGCCATGCCGTGGCTTTGCACCAGGAACACCTCGTGTACCAGAGGCGGCAGCGGGTCGCGGCGCAGCCATTGCGCCACAACGGCGGCGAGCTGCTCCAGGCGGTTGCCCTGCAGCACCACGAGACCGGGCCGGCGTTCGTTCGACATGGCGCGGCAGCTTACGGCATCGCGTGCTGGCGCCGCGCGGAGCCCCCGCGCCCATCCTGAGCAGCAGGGTTCAGTGCATCACGGCATCGCGGGCCCGCAGCAGGCGCGCCCTCGCCTCGTCGGCCACGGCGCGCATCTCGGGGTGGTCGAACATCTGCACCATCACGCCCGGGTCGATGAAGCCGGCGGTCACCGAGCCATCGGCCTCCTGGCGCACGACCACGTTACACGGCAACAGCAGGCCGACATCGGGCACGGCCTCGAGCGCGCGGTGCGCCAGCGGCGGGTTGCAGGCGCCCAGGATGCGGTGCGCCCGCACGTCGATGCCGAGCTTGGCTTTCATGGTGGCCTGCACGTCGATGTCGGTGAGCACACCGAAGCCCTCCACCTTAAGTGCGTCGATGACCCTCTGCACCGCGGCGTCGAACGGCATCTGGAGCGTGGCGTGGAATCCGATCATGGGGACCTCCGGTCAGGCGTGGACGATGTATACCCTATAGGGTACCACGTACCCCCCTCCGGCCGCATACCCCCACGCCGTGCGGGCCCTCGCCCCGGCGCCAGGGCGGCACCCGTGCGCGACTCCATGCAGCTGTGTACGGCTCGGGTTGCCCAAGCGCCTACTGCGGTGGCGACTGCGTGAGCAGTTCCTCGATCAGCCGCAGCCGTTCGGCACCCTGCGCGGCCCCCCCCTGTTCGGGCATCAGGGCCTGGCCCTGGTTGTAGGCATAGAGCAGGAATGCGCGCGCCCGCGCCTGGGCAATGCCCCAGCCGAGCGCGGTGTACACCTGCGCGATGTAGCCCATGCGGCTGGCGTCGGCGGCCTCGACCGCCAGGCGGGCCATGTCGTCGCGCCGCGCCCATTCGCGGATCGCCATTTCGATGCGGGCCAGCCTTCGCGCCGCCGAACCGCGTTGCGGCAGCGACATCAGGTCGTGCAGTTGGGTGCGTGGGTCGCGGCTGGCGCCCTCCAGGCGCTGTGTCAGGTGGTCGGTGGTCTGCACTCGCCAGGCCTGCAGCACGGCGCGCAGCAGGTCCTCGCGGTCGCGAAAGTGCCAGTAGAAGCTGCCGCGGGTGACACCCAGGCGTGTGGCCAGCACCTCCACCCGCACGCGGTCGATGGCGCCATCGACCAGCATCTCCATGGCCTCGTGCACCCACGCCTCGGGTGTGAGGCGCGGGCGTGGCGCTTCGGCTGGTGAGGTTCGGCGGGGACGGGGCACGCAGGCTCGGCTGTGGGGGGTCCGGTGCCAGGGCATCGACTCGATCTGGCGGGCGCGATGATGACATGGCCGGGGCGCCATGGCCATCGCCGGCCACCGCACACGCGCCGGCCAAACATCTGCTTTCCGGCTGCCGCCAAATTCCGTACACTAGTGTATGGTTCGGCCCACTCGATGGCCGACAGGAGACATCCGCCATGCCGACCCCCGGCCTGTACCAGTCCTTCGCTGACACCTACGTGCTCGACGGCGTGCGCACGCCGATGGTCGACTACCAGGGCGCGTTCGCCGACGCCAACCCGATCGACCTCGGCATCAAGGCCGCGCGTGCGCTCTTCGCTCGCACCGGCATCGACGCCCAGCGCGTCGATTCGGTGCTGGCCGGGAACATGGCGCCGGGCGGTTTCGACCAGTTCTACGTCGGCCGCCACATCGGCCTGTACGCCGGCGTGCCGCTGCATGTGCCGGCGCTGCAGTGCCAGCGCATCTGCGGCACCGGGTTCGAGCTGTTCCGCCAGGCCGGCGAACAGATCGGCACCGGGGCGGCGACGCTGGCGCTGTTGGTGGGCACCGAATCGATGACGCGCAACCCCATCGCTGCCTTCGACCACCGCGGCGGCTTCCGCCTGGGCGCTCCACTGGGCTTCAAGGACTACATGTGGGAGGCCCTCACCGACCCCGCCACCGGCGTGTCGATGATCCAGACCGCCGAGAACCTCGCCCGCCAGTACGGCATCGAGCGCGAGGCGGTCGACGCCTTTGCCGCGCAGTCGTTCGAGCGCGCGCTCGCGGCGCAAGCCTCGGGCTGGCTGGCCGGCGAGATCGTGCCGGTGACCAACGAGACCTTCGATCTTCCCGGCTATCGCCCGCGCCGCCTCAAGCTGACCGGCAAGGCCACGAGCGCCGAACAGGACACGCACCCGAGGCCCACGCCAGTGGACGTGTTGGCGCGCCTGCGCACGGTGTTCGACGGCGGCGTGCAGACCGGTGGCAACAGCTCGGCGTTGACCGATGCCGCCGCCGCGGCGCTGGTGGCCAACGAGGCCGGTGTCCGCGCATGGGGGCGCACCCCGCTGGCGCGCATCGCCGCGGCCGCTGTGGTCGGCGTGCCGCCCGAGATCATGGGCATCGGCCCGGCCCCGGCGATTCGGCTGCTGCTCGAACGCAGCGGGCTGGAGCTCGACGATGTCGCCCGCTTCGAAGTCAATGAGGCGCAGGGGGCGCAGACGTTGGCTGTTGCGCAAGAACTCGGGCTCGAGCAGGCGCGCCTGAACGTGCACGGCGGCGCCATTGCGCTGGGCCACCCGCTGGCGGCCACCGGCGTGCGGCTCACGATCACCGTGGCGCGCCAGTTGCGCCAGATCGGCGCCCGCTGGGGTGTTTCGTCGGCCTGCATCGGCGGCGGCCAGGGCATTGCGTTGCTGGTGGAGAACCCCGAAGCGACCTGAGGCAGCGGGGCGATCGGCCCCGGCCCCGTCAGAACATGTGGCCCACGTTGAAGAGCGTGAGCACGCCCAGCACCGAGAAGATGGCCGACGCAACGCCGTGCACCAGTCTCATCGAGACTCGTTGCGCAATCCTGTCACCCAGGAACACAGCGGGAACGTTCGCCAGCATCATGCCCAAGGTGGTGCCCACCACGACAGACACGACGTCCTCGTAGCGGGCAGCGAGTGCGACGGTGGCAATCTGCGTCTTGTCACCCATCTCGGCCAGGAAGAACGCGACCACGGTCGTGCCGAACACGCCGAAGCGCTGCCGACCGGCGGCGTTCTCCTCGTCGATCCGGTCGGGTATGAGCATCCACAGCGCCATGGCCAGGAAGGACACCCCGATCAGCCAGCGCATCACGTCGGGACCCAGCGCGCTGGCCACCCAGCCGCCCAGTGCCCCGGCGGCGCCGTGGTTGGCCAGGGTGGCCACAAGGATGCCTGCAACGATGGGCCAGGGCCTGCGGAACATGGCGGCCAGCACGATGGCCAGCAACTGGGTCTTGTCACCCATCTCGCCAAGGGCGACGACGCCGGTGGATACGAGAAATGCTTCCAAGTCGAACTCCACGGAACGGCGAAAGTATCAGAGACCAACCGGCATCCCTGGCCCGAACCGACGGCGGGCGGTCAATGTTCTGGCCCAGAGGCTGCCCATGCCCCCAGCGCGCGCGCCCCGACTGGCGGTTCGCTCTGCCAGGCAATCAGCGCACATCGATGGGCCGACTCGTGCACCACGCGCTCGATGTATGGCACCTCGCAGTGGCTGCGTTGCAGCAGAACCGGATCGCGCGTGTCGCTGGCCAGCAGGCTTTGATTGATCACCCAGGCATACGGTTCGATACCGGCGCGCCGCAGGTCGGCCTGCAGCCGCTCGGCCTCATGTACTGGCGTTGCCTCGGGCAACGTGACGATGAGCACCCGCGTGTAGGCCGGATCGCGCAGCCTTGGCAACAGGTTGCGAACGGCCTGCGGTGCGTCACCCTGCGTTCGACCGACTTCACGGTGATAGGCCTCGGCTGAGTCCATCAGCAAGATGGTGTGCCCGGTCGGCGCCGTGTCGAGCACGACGAAGACGTCGCGCGCCTGGTCGACCGTTTGCGCAAATGCACGGAAGACCGCGATCTCCTCGGTGCATGGCGAGCGCAGATCCTCCTCCAGCATCGCCCGGGCCTGCGCATCGAGTCCTGCGCCCGCCTTGGCCATGACTTCGTCGCGATAGCGGTTCACTTCTGCGACAGGATCGATGCGCGCGATGGACAAGCCCGGCACCGCCTCGTCGATTGCCCAGCTCACATGCGCCGCTGGGTCAGTCGTCGACAGCACCACACGGTGGCCGCGATTGGCCAGGGCCACCGCCATGGCCGCCGCTACAGTCGTCTTGCCCACGCCGCCCTTGCCCATGGTCATCACCAGGCCATGACCGGCCGCCTCGACCGCGTCGACGATCGTGCCCAGACCGCCCGGCGTGCCCAGCGACAGCGTCGGCGCTGATTGGAGCGACGGCATGCCGGTGGAGTGCAGGAAGGCGCGCAACGATGCCAATCCAACCAGGCCGCGCGGCAGGTAGCCCGCTGCGCTGCGCCGCAGCGCGGCCAGACCGTCAGGCATGTGCTCCAGCGCCTGGGCCTGCCGGCTCGCCATCGCCAGCGCCACGGGATCCTCGGACGCGCATCGAAACACGCCATTGAGTGCCAGGACCTGGTGGCGCACGCTCAGATCGGCCAGTTCGCAGCGCGTGCGCTCGGCTTCGCGCAGCGCCGATCGATCGGGGCGAGCCACCAGCACCACAGTGGTCAGGTCCGGGTCGGCCAGCGCCTGTACTGCGGCGCGGTAGGTGGCCTTGTTCTTCTCCAGTCCGGCCAACGGGCCCAGGCAGGACGTGCCGGTTGAATTGGTCATCAGGAACTCGTTCCACGCCGACGGCAGTGACAGCAGTCGCAGCGTGTGGCCGGTGGGCGCCGTGTCGAATACGACATGATCGAACGCACGGGTGATTTCGTTGCCCGCCAGCAGTTCAGCAAAGGCATCGAACGCTGCAATCTCGACAGTGCAGCCGCCAGAGAACTGCTCCTCCATGCTGTGGATGGCGGCTGTCGGCAACACGCCCCGGTACGGGCCCACCATGCGCTCGCGATACGCCGCTGCGGCCGCCTCCGGATCGACGTTGAGGGCGCTGAGACCCGGGACGCCGGCAATTTCGGTGGGCAAGGTGCCCAGCGGCGTCTCGAGCACCTCGTCGAGGTTGGAAGCCGGGTCAGTGCTCACCAGCAACACGCGACGGCCCTGCCCGGCCAGGCGCAGCGCACTGGCGCAGGCCAGAGAGGTCTTGCCCACGCCGCCTTTGCCTGTGAAAAACGCGAAGCGGGTCTCGATGGCGGGCAGGCTGCCGTCCGATCCTGCGTCCATCATCAGCCGCACCGGCCCGATCCGCAGCCGCAACCGCCGGTGCCGACATCCGGCGCTGGCTCGAACGCAGCCTGCTGGCCCAGCGCACCGACCAACTGCGCCCTCGATGGATATCGGCCGGTCGACACCACGCGACCATCGACGGTGAGAATCGGCAAGCGGTCCATGCCCGCCTGCATCTGCTGAATCACATCCGGATTGGCGGCGAACGCTGCAGTGTCGTGGCCCAGCCGGTGGCGCACGATGTCGATCCCCGTCTCCTGCAACGCCTGCACATCAGCGGCGAATTGCACCAGCACAGGGTCGACATCCACGCCGCACACGCCTGTGGAGCAGCACATTGCGGGCTCGAACACTTCCAACTTGCTCATCTTCAGGACTCCGGCTTGATTGATGCAACCGACGGCCCCTCACCCAGTGCCGCGTGCAGCACCACACCCAGACCGGCGCCGACCAACTGGGCGATCACGAATCCCGGCACGCTGCCCGGCGCGATGCCGGCGTAGCTGTCGGACAACATGCGCCCGAAAGACGCAGCCGGGTTGGCGAACGAGGTGGACGCAGTGAACCAGTAGGCTGCGCCGATGTAGCACGCAACCATGGCCGCCACCCGCCCGGGGGGCGAACGCAGGATCATGAGCAGCAAACCGGCGGTGGCCACCGCTTCGGCGATCCACTGGCCGGTTCCGCCGCGCACCTGGGTGGCGAGCTGGAACACCGTGGTGTCGAACATCGCATGCGCCAGCCACGCCCCCAGCACGGCGCCAAGCAATTGCGCGCCGATGTATGGTGCCAGTGCCCGCCATGCCAACTCGCCGCGAAACGCCATCGCCAACGACACCGCCGGATTGAAGTGCGCGCCGCTGACCGGACCGAGCGCTTCGATGAGGACATACAGGCCGCCAACGGTGGCCAGGGTGTTGACCAGCAGCGCAAGGGCGGCATTGCCGCCGGCCAGACGCTCGGCCATGATGCCCGAGCCGATGACCACGGCCAGCAGCCCCATGGTGCCGAGCGCTTCGCCCAGCAGCTTGCGTGCGAATGCGCGCGGCATGCTCAGTTCCTGCCGGCGTCTGTCAGAGCGGCCCGAAGGTCGGCATCGGCCATCGCATCGATCGGCAGCGACAGCAACTGCAGCATGCGATAGCCGATGGCTTGCCGGGTGAGCTCGAAGGCCCGTGCCTTCTCGGCCTCGGGCGCAAGCGACGGATCCGGGTAACCCCAATGCACCTGCACGGGGCTGCCAGGCCAATAGGGGCACGGCTCGGCCGCGGCGTTGTCGCAGACGGTGATCACGATGCGCATGGCCGGCGCGCCGGCTGCGGCGAACTCGTCCCAGGACTTGCTGCGTACCGAGCTGGCATCGACGCCCGCCAGGCGCAATGCCTCGAGGGCATGCGGGTTCACGCGCCCGCTGGGCGTGCTGCCTGCGCTGTGGCCGCGTACATCCCTGTCCAGCTGGCGGGCCCAGTGGTTCAGCATGCACTCGGCCAGCACGCTGCGGGCCGAGTTGTGGGTGCACAAGATGAGTACATGTGTGGTCATGGCGGGCAGTGGCAGCTGGGTGTGTCGAGCTCGCACGGTTGCCCGGCGCAGCAGTTGGCGGTCAGGAAGCCCATCAACTCGTTCATGCGGCCGAAGGCCGCACGGTAGATCAGGTGGCGTCCGTCGCGGGTCTGGCTGACCAGGCCCGCGATCGACAACTCCTTGAGGTGGAACGACATCGAAGCCGGCGAGATGCCCAGGCGCTCGCTCAACACGCCAGGCGTGAGGCCCTCGTGCCCGGCCACGACCAGGGCACGCAATGCACGCAGGCGGTGCACCTGCGACAGCGCCCCGAGCGCCCGAGCGACTTGTTCGTCGTTCACATCATTAAAATATTCAAAGAGTTGTTTGATTCTAGCAAGCGCGGTCGACTCTACGTGCACCGTGGATCGCTCTTGCTGCACCAGTGCGCACCGTCCACCCAATCCGCAATCTCGTCCAGCTGCGAAACGAAGAAGTCCGGTGGCAGCGCGCTGAAGGCCGATTCATCGCACTCGCCATTGCGAACGATGGCCACGCGCATGCCGGCAGCGCGCGCGGCCAGCACGTCGGCGCGGCTGTCGCCGACGAACAGCGCGTCAGGGGCGGTAACCCCCAACGCAGCCAGCGTGCGCAACGTGCCCTGCGGGTGCGGCTTGAGCATCGTGACATCGTCGCGGCTGATCACCGGCGCCAGCCAACGCGCCAAGCCGAAGCGCTCGAGTGCGGCACCCAGGGCGAGGCGCCCGACATTGCTCACCAGGGCGGTGCGGATGCCCGACGCCGCGAGCCGCTCGAGCAAGGCGACCGCACCGGGCCGCGGCGCCCAGCGGGTCAGCGCATCGGCGTCCCAGCGGTCGTAGATCGGACCCAGCGCCCGGCGCAACTCATCGACTCGCCCCTGCGGCTCGAACGAGTGCGCCGCTGCATTCCACAAGTCCGCATACGAACCCGCCGTTGGGCAACCGATGACGGCGCAGGCCTGGCGCAGCTCGGCCTCGGCCTGCGATAGCCGCCATTGGAAGTCGACCAGAGTGCCTTCGAAGTCGAACAGCACGGCGTGATGGGGTCGGTGCATGGAATGACTCCGGGGTTTGGGACGACGCACAGAGTGAGTCTCGCAGCGAAGACCGGCTTGACGTGTCAATCGTCAGCGGGGGCTTCGATCCAGCCGTCCACTGTATAGGCACCGTCCAACCAGCGCACCACTTCCTCGGCCATGGGGTGGGACACGGCAGCATACCGAGCGCGCAGAAGTGGGAGTTCTGCACCCAGGCCATCTATACCCCGGTCCTGGAGGGCGTACAGGTCCTCCTGCAGCATCGTGGCCAGCCGCTCACCGGCCAGCGTGCATGCGGCCTCGTGAAATGCGCGACCGTAGTCATAGGCATCGCCCCCGTGGTAGCTCTGCACCAGCGTGGCGGCGGGAATCAGGCTCAGATGCGGCTGCAGTGCCGGGTTGATGGCGTGTCCCGCAATGTGAGCGCCGATTGCGTGGCGCCGCCCCGTGAACCCGCGCAGATGCAGGAACCGGGACATGCGCGGTCCATCGTTGACAGGGTAGTTGTCCCACAGCGTGGGCTTGCGCTGCAGCGCGTGCGCCACCCGCGCCAGGTGGCCGCAACTGAACTCCCGGGCGCAGATTTCCTCGCCGGTCCAGTACACACCGACGGCCGGGTCCAGTCGGCAGCCCAGTTCTTCCAGGTAGCCGCTGGGGCGCTCGCCGAACACGATGTCGAGCATCCGGTCGTCGCTGTAGTACGTGGGGCACATCAGCACCCTGCTGGCTCGGGTCGCGCCCATGGCTGCATGGACGATCTCGACTTCGCGGGCGGCGAGGTCAGGCACGTCGCCGCGGGTGTCGTCGAAGAGGATGGCCAGCTCGTCGACACCGATGTCGTCCAGCGATCGGACCTTGTCGACGAAGGCGCGCCGGGCGACGCTCCCGAAGTCGCGATAGAGCTCGTACGGGCTCAATCCCACGCCGAACCGCAGCCCCAGTGCGCGGCAATGGGCCGCCAGATCGCACAACTCGGCCTGTGCTGCCGGCGGGTGTGGTTCGCGCCAGCGTCGACGCAAGTGGGCATCGGCCTTCGGCGCGTAGTGGTACCAGGAATAGCCCAGCGCGCGCAGCTGCTTCAGCACGGCCTTGCGGTCCTCGTGCGGCCACGGCCGGCCGAAGTAGCCCTCGATCACGCCCAGCTCGGGTGTCATGGCCGACCGGACCGTGGCTACTTCCAGAAGTCGACGAAACGCTCAGAACACCAGCACCTTGTCGGCGCCGGCGGTCCAGTCTGCCAGTTGGGCGAGCGTGCCACGCTTCGCACCGTCGATCAGTTCGTCGTCGCGCAGGCCACGTGCGTCCATGCAGGTGCCACACAGGCCCACCTCGCCATTGCGTGCCACCTTGCCCAGCATGATCTGCACGTTGTAGTAGCCCTCGGGCACCTTCTGCCCGCTCTTGGCACAGGCGACGGAGTCGGCCATCAGAAACAACCGCACAGGCTGTCCTTCGCGAGTGGCCAGCGCGCCGGCCAGGCGCAGCGCGTTGTAGGCGCGTTCGTTTCCGTATGGCGCGTCATTGACGATGAAGAGCGTGTGGGACATGGCGCACTCCAGGTTCGGTTGGGTGGGATCGGCGGCGCGTCACGGGCAGGCCTGCCGCCTGCCACTCGGTGACGCCATCGGTGGTCTTGCGCGCACGAAAGCCGTGCTTGCGCAGCAACTCGACCGCCTCGTCGGACATCAGGCAGAACGGACCGCGGCAGTACGCGACGATCTCTGCGCCGCGCGGCAGCTCTGCCAGGCGCTGCGCCAGCTCGGCCAGCGGCATCGATCGGGCATAGGGCAGGTGCGCGGTGTCGAACTCCTGCTGCGGGCGCACATCGAGCACCACCACGTCGCCGCGCTTGGCCTGAGCCAGCAACTCCTTGCGGCCTACCTGCGTGAGCCGCTCGGGCTCGGCCATCATCTGCTGCAAGGCCAGCCGCAACTCAGCCAGGTGTTCCTCGGCCACCTGACGCAGCGTGACGCCGAGCCGAGCCACGTCGCCCCCACTGAGGCGATAGATCATCCGCTTGCCGTCGCGGCGCACCTGCACCAGCCGCGCCTCCTTCAGCGCCTTGAGGTGGGCACTGGCCAGCTTGACATCGATATCGACCTCCGTCGCCAGCGACTCCACGGCCTTTTCGCCCTGCGCCAGCATCTCGAGGATCTCCAGGCGCTTGGGGCTGGCCAGTGCCTTGCCCACGCGGGCGACCTGCTCATAGAGAAGGTTCTTCAGGGAGCGATTCACTTCCATGGTTTTCATTCTAACATCCATTAGAATGAATGGCAAACATCACGACCCCATCGTTCCACGCCATGCACAACCCCGTCTATCTCGATCACAACGCCACCACGCCGGTGGCACCCGAGGTGTTTGCCGCCATGGCTCCATGGTTGCAACAGCACTTCGGCAACCCATCGAGCCACCATGCCTACGGCCAGCGTGCGGCACAGGCGGTGGACGAGGCGCGCGCGCAGGTCGCCGCATTGATCGGTGCACGACCCGAGGAGATCGTGTTCACCGGCTGCGCGACCGAAGCGAACAACCTGGCGCTGCTGGGCACGGCGCTTGCGGCGCCCGCAACCCGGCGGCATCTCGTGATCAGCAGCATCGAGCACCCGGCGGTGGCCGCGCCGGCAGCGGCACTGCGCGAGCAAGGCTGGGAGGTCACCACTGTCGATGTCGACGGACACGGCCGCGTGTCGGCCGAAGCCGTCGAAAATGCCTTGCGCGACGACACGGCGCTGGTGTCGGTGATGCACGCCAATAACGAGGTCGGCACGCTGCAACCGATCGCCGAAATCGCTGCCCTCACCCGTCCGCGCGGCATCTGGCTGCACACCGACGCGGCGCAATCCGTCGGAAAGCTGTCGGTGAACGTGCAGGCGCTCGGCGTGGATCTGCTGACCATCGCCGGCCACAAGTTCGGCGCGCCCAAAGGCATTGGTGCGCTGTACGTGCGAACGGGCGTTCCGGTGCGGCCGATACTCCACGGTGCCAGCCAGGAGCATGGGTTGCGACCGGGCACCGAGAACGTGCCCATGATCGTGGCACTCGGGGCCGCCGCAGCGCTCGCGGCGCTGGAACTGCCCGGCATCGCCGGCCACCTGCGCGCCCTGCGCGACCGGCTGCATGAGCGGCTCGCCGCAGGTGTCCCTGGCCTGAAGCTGAACGGCCATCCCGAACAGCGGCTGCCCAACACCCTTCATGTGTCGTTTCCCGGGATCGCTGGGCGCACGCTGCTGGCCCAGGCCGCCGACAGCGTGGCGGCATCGCTGGGATCGGCCTGCCATTCCGAGCACGATCAGGTCAGCGGCGTGCTGGCGGCCATGGGCATCGAGCCCTCTCGCGCCAGCGGCGCCGTGCGGCTGTCCGTCGGCCGAACGACACGTGCAGACGACGTCGACCGTGCCGCCGATGCGCTGGCATCGTCATGGGCAGCGTTGGCGCAGCGACAGCCGACACAGTGTGGTGATTAGCCGGCAGGCACGCCGGCTGCGCGCGAAGGGTCACCATGCATCCCAGCGGGCCTGACGCCCCTCAACCCGGTGCCACGCCGCTCGCGCTACGCTGAGCGACCGCCCCTCGTCTGCATCGAATAGGGGCACCACCGCACTGCACACCCATCGCCCATGCGTCCCGCGAGCCTGCTTGCCCTTGCATTACTCAGTCTTGCCTTCGGCCCTGTTCACGCCAAAGAGCCTGATGCACCCGGGTGTCGCGACCCCGGCCTGCTGACGCGGTTTCCCGGGTTTCGCATCAGCCGTTGCACGAACCACGACTTCTCGACCCACACCTTCCTGGCCGGCAAGAAGGAGACGGCGGTCGAGGGCCGGTACACCGAGATCATGTATGCACTGGACGAAGGCGCCAAGGCGCCCGGTGCGGTCGCCGTTCATCGCAACATCCAGAACGCCCTGGTCAAGGTCGGTGGCGTCCAGGTGGGCAACAACGGTGAGGGCGACCAGTACTACCAGGTGGTCAAGGAAGGCACCGAGGTCTGGGTCCATGCCAATGCCACCATTGCCGAGCAGTACCTGCTGCGCATCGTCGAGAAGGGCACCATGCGGCAGGACATCGTGGCCGATGCCGCGGCGCTGGGCGCCGGCATCCAGGCAGATGGTCGCATCGCGGTGTACGGCATCCAGTTCGACACCGGCAGGTCCGACATCAAGCCCGAGTCCGAGGCTGCCCTGGTGGAGATCGCACGACTGCTCAAGGCCCAGCCCCCGCTCAAGCTGCACGTCGTCGGGCACACCGACAACGTGGCCAGCCTCGAGCTGAACATGAAGCTCTCCAAGGCCCGCGCCGAAGCCGTTGTTGCAGCCCTGACGACCCGACACGGCATTGCAGCAGCGCGGCTCGTTGCCCACGGCGTGGGTCCGATCGCGCCGGTGGCCTCGAACCTCGTGGACGCCGGCCGAGCCAAGAACAGGCGCGTGGAGTTGGTTCAGCAGTAGGCCTCGTACCCACAAGTCAGCCGCGCGCCCGTGCTGGGGCAGACCTGCGCGCGCACCCCCCGATCACCGCTGCGCGCGCCGCGCTACGGGCGCCGGCTGCGCAGCAGTCGCAATCCGTTGAACACCACCAGCAGGCTGGCACCCATGTCGGCGAAGACCGCCATCCACATGGTGGCGTTGCCGAAGATGGCCAGGGCCAGAAAGGCCACCTTGATGCCCAGCGCCAGCGTGATGTTCTGCCACAGCACGGCATGGGTTGCGCGCGACAGCCGGACCATCTCGGCGATGCGGCGCAGGTCGTCGTTCATCACGACGACGTCGGCCGCTTCCATCGCGATATCGGTGCCGGCGGCGCCCATCGCCACGCCGATGTCGGCCTGCGCCAGCGCCGGGGCGTCGTTGATGCCGTCGCCGCTCATCGCGGTCGGCCCGATCTCGCGCTGAAGTGCCTTGATCGCTTCCAGCTTGTGCTGCGGCAGCAGGTTGCCGCGCGCGCTCTCGATCCCGGCCCGGTGCGCCACCGCATCGGCCGTCGCCTGGTTGTCCCCGGTCAGCATGACGGGCGTGATGCCCAGTGCGCGCAGCGATGCGACCGCCTCGCGCGAGGACGGCTTGATCGAGTCGGCCACCGCAAACAGCGCGATGACCTTCTGCGCCGTGGCCAGCAACGTGACGGTGCGACCAGCGTCTTCATGCTGCTTCAGGCGGTCCTCCAGCGCCGCAGAACACAGGCCGCGCTCCTCGATCAGCCGGTGGTTGCCGAGCACGTAGGTCACGCCGCCCACATCGGCCTGCACGCCACGGCCGGCGAGCGCCACGAAGTCCTGCGCCTCGACACTGTTGGGCTCGAGCCCGGCCGCGATCGCCTTGGACACCGGGTGCTCGGAGTGGGTCGCCAGCACAACGGCGACGTGCTCCGCCATCGATGGCTCGGTGTAGGGATCGACGACGGACCAGTCGACCAGCCGGGGCTTGCCCTCGGTGATCGTGCCGGTCTTGTCCAGCGCGATGGCCTTGAGCCTGCGCGCTTGTTCCAGGTAAATACCGCCCTTGATCAGGATGCCGCGACGCGCCGCGGCGGCCAGACCGCTGACGATGGTCACCGGCGTCGAGATCACCAGTGCACAGGGGCAGGCGATGACCAGCAGCACCAGCGCCTTGTAGACGGACTGCTGCGCCGTCCAGCCCAGCAGCCACGGGCCCAGCAGCCCAACGGCCAGCGCGACGACGAAGATGGCCGGCGTGTAGACCGCGGCGAAGCGGTCGACGAAGCCCTGCATCGGCGCCCGCGTGGCCCGCGCCTGCTCGACGGCGTGGATGATTCGAGCCAGTGTGGAATCCGACGCGAGGGCCATGGCCTCGAACTCGAACGTACCCGAAGCGTTGATCGTGCCGGCGAAAACCGGATCGCCTTCGACCTTGTCAACCGGAATGCTTTCGCCGGTGACGGGGGCCTGGTCGATGCTCGTCCGGCCCGAGCGGACGACACCGTCCATCGGCACGCGTTCGCCGGGCTTCACTCGCAGCATCGCACCCGTGCCGATCTCGCGCACCGGCCGGCTGGCCCAGCTGCCGTCGCCCTGCCGCACCGAAGCTTCCTGCGGTGCCATCGCCAGAAGGCCTTGGATGGCGTTGCGTGCGCGGTCGACGGCGCGTGCCTCGATGGCCTCGGCGATGGCATAGAGCGCCATCACCATCGCCGCTTCGGGCCACTGGCCGATCACGAAGGCGCCCGTCACGGCGACGGTCATCAGGGCATTGATGTCGAGGCGCCCATGCCGCAGCGACTTGACGCCGAATTTGTAGACATCGAACCCTGCGAGCCAGATCGCCACGGCCGCAACGGCGAGCCCCGCCCCACGCCATGCGGTTGTCTCAGGCGCGAAGTACCCGATGAGCTCAGCGCCGACGGCCAGCAGCAGCGCCCCGGTCAGCTTCGGCCATGCGCCGTGGTCATGGCCGTGGTCATGGCCGTGGTCAGCGCCATGGCCGGCGGCGGGTTGGCGCGGCTTGTCGCAACACCCGCCGCAGGCATGATCAGGTTGCTTGCCCGGGTGACCGTGGCGAGCTTGGGAGTGCTTCATCGAATGAGTTCCGTTGACCATCCTGCCATTGCAAACCCTGTAGCAGGCTTAGAGTCAAGCTCCGCCATCATCGCGGCACGAGACGAGGACCGCCCATGAAGATCGGAGCGCTTGCCCAGGCAACCGGCACGCCGGTGGAAACCATCCGCTACTACGAGCGCGCGGGCCTGCTGCCCCCTGCGGCCCGGGCAGACAACAACTACCGGGTCTACCTGCCGGCGCACGTCGAGCGGCTCGCGTTCATCCGCCAGTGCCGCAACCTGGACATGACACTCGACGAAATCCGCGCGTTGATCCATCTACGCGAAGCACCGGCCCAGGACTGCGGCGAGATCAACGCGCTGCTCGACGAGCACATCGGACACGTGGCTCGGCGCATCCGCGACCTGCGCGCGCTGGAGAGGGCCCTGAAGGCGCTGCGCGCGCGGTGCACCGAGCCACACGCAGTGTCCGAGTGCGGGATCCTGGACGGACTGGATCGGGCAGCCGCAACCCGGCCAACTGGCGCCGCGACGCGACGTCATGTGCATGGCGCGCACTGACACCGACATGACCCGGACATGACCTCGATGGCCCATGTCGCAGTCGATGCTCGCGGGCCCCGCACCGCGTCAGATCGCTGCCGCGGTGCCGCGACACGCGCGCCATGAGTACGCCAAGTTCACGCCGTACCGCCGCAGCCGCCCTGCCTGCGGGCGTGGGCGCTGCGCTGCTCGCCGCGGTGCTGTTCGGGGCGAGCACCCCCCTGGCAAAGGCGCTCGTGCGCGATGTGGGCCCGTGGATGCTGGCCGCGCTGCTTTACCTGGGCTCGGGCCTCGGTCTCGCACTGTTGCGTGCTCTGCGCCGCACGGCGTCATCCCGGCTGGCCGCGCGCGAGTGGCCCTGGCTGATCGGCGCCCTGCTGGCCGGTGGCGTCGTCGGGCCGGTGCTGCTGATGTTCGGGGTCTCAGGCATGCCCGCCTCGGGCGCATCGCTGCTGCTCAACGCCGAGGGTGTCTTCACGGCGCTGCTGGCCTGGTTCGCCTTCAAGGAGAACTTCGATCGGCGCATCGCGATCGGCATGCTGGCGATCGTGGCGGGCGCCCTCGTGCTGAGTTGGTCCGCCGACGCAGAGTTCGGCGGCTTGCTGCCGGCGCTCGCCGTGTTGGGGGCTTGCCTGGCCTGGGGCATCGACAACAACCTCACCCGCAAGGTGTCGCTTGCCGACGCGACCTGGGTGGCCATGGTGAAGGGACTGGTAGCAGGGTCGGTCAACCTGGCCATCGCGCTGGTGCTCGGCACCAGCGTGCCACCAATCGGTGTGCTCGTGGGTTCGGCCGTTCTGGGCTTCTTCGCCTACGGCATCAGCCTGACGCTGTTCGTGGTCGCGCTGCGCCACCTGGGCACGGCCCGCACCGGGGCCTACTTCTCGGTGGCGCCGTTCTTCGGCGCGCTGCTCGCGGTGCTGTGCCTGGGCGAGCCCATGACCCCGCCGCTGCTGCTCGCCGCGGCCCTGATGGCCCTGGGCGTGTGGCTCCACCTGAGCGAACGGCACGCACATCCGCATCCGCACGAGGCGATGGAACACGAGCACGAACACGAGCACGACGTGCACCACGAGCACCACCCATCGGGCGAGTGGGTGCCCAAGCGCCACACGCACCGTCATCGGCATGAGCCGATGACGCACACCCACGAGCACTTCCCCGACGAACACCACCGGCACTCGCACTAAGGCGCAACCCAACGGCAGCGCCTCGAGGGGACTCACCCGGCTCGCGACCCCTCGACACGCACACCCAGCAGCGCCAAGGCCAAGAGAGGTGCGCCATCGGCAATGACAGTCGCCTGCGAACCCGGTCGCTCCCGCAGGGCACCGGCGAGCATGCGGGCCAGCAGCATCGCCACCCCACTGACGGGATGTGAACAGGCCGGGGCCTCAGAGCATCTCCCAGCCGCGCGCAGCGTTCTGTGACTGGCCCGTGCGCGGTGCCTGCCCGGGCCCGAGAAACGCCCGGGAAACGCCACAGTTGCAGCATCACTGCGCACACGGCCGCGATTGCCGGCCCGCAAGGAGATCCACGATGACCCTGGAACGACTTCGCGACACATTGCGCATCGCACCGGCCGCAGCGCTGCTGCTGGTGTTGCTGACCGGCCCGGCGCGAGCCGATCCGGTCCTGACCACACACTTCTCACAAGCCACCTACGACGTCGATGTGCGCGCCGGCTCTGAGCTGCTGGGATGGATGGGGTACTCGGGCGGCGGCATCACCTCGTACTCGACGCTGGAGGCCCTGACGGGCGACCAGGTCATCCTGGAGTCGTACCCAGGCGAGTTCGCCACGCGCACGCAGACGCTGAAGCTGCACTTCCAGGCGCATGACGGCCAACACTTCACCACGGTATCGATGAGCCACCTGCTGTCGTACTTCAACGACCGCGGGGGCTTCCGCGCATTCATGAGCTGGATCGTGGATCCGGAGGACAGCGCGCCGCAGACGGGGGGGCCACTGATGTACGAGGACGGCGTGTGGTTCCACGGCGGTTCGTTCTCGGACCTGACGCAAGCAAGCCCGGTCCTGATCATCGACGACGACGCCTTCGACCTCGACGTCGCGCTGTACTACACGTCGAGCGGCTTCTCCGGAGGCTGCGGCACGGTGTCGGGTGTGTGCCAGCAGATCAGCACGAACTACGTCAAGGTGTTCGCCACCACCGCCGTCGGCGACGACCCGGACGACCCTGTACCGGTGCCCGAGCCTGGGACGCTGGCCCTGCTGTTGAGTGCCGGCCTCGCGGAGGCAGCTCGGCGGCGCAGCGCGACCGCTACGTCCGGAGACAGCCCGGACGACGCATGAATCGACAGCCGACACAGCCGTAGAGCGTTCTGGCCGCAACCCGCGATTTGGCGATCGTCAGGATCGCTTGCGCGCGAGCGATCGGAAAGACTGGTGCAGGCCCAGTGCTTCGGTGCTGTCTTTCGTACCGGCAAGAAAAAAGCACCTGGCGTCTGCGCCAGGTGCTTTTTTCATCTACCGAATTTGGTAGGCGCGATTGGACTCGAACCAACGACCCCCACCATGTCAAGGTGGTGCTCTAACCAGCTGAGCTACGCGCCTGCGAAGCGTGGAACTATAGCATGGCGCGGACGCTTTCTCTTACCGCCGGCGCGCCCGGCGCACACCGGCGACCTGCCCCACCTGGCGCAGAACCGATTCCAGGCGGTTGGCGCTGTCGACCTCGACGGTGAAGGTCATGTAGGCGGTGCCGCCGGTGGCGTCGCGCACCGACTGGGTGTGTACGCCGATCACGTTGGTCTTGTCCTTGGCGAAGACCTCCGAGATGTCGCGCAACAGGCCCGAACGATCAGCGGCCTCGACCAGCACGTCCACAGGATAGGCGGCCTCGCGCCCCGCAGGCGCCGCGCCCCAGGCCACGGCGATGACCCGGTCCGGCTGCTGCTGCTGCATGTGGCGGAAGTTGGTGCAGTCCAGCCGGTGGATGGCGACGCCCTTGCCCCGCGTGACGTAGCCACCGATCGGATCGGGAGGCGCCGGCCGGCAGCAGCGCGCCAACTGCGTGAGCAAAGACTCCACGCCCACCACCAGCACGCCGCCCTCGCTGCCGCGAGCTCGCTTGAGCGGTACATGCTCGTCGGCAGGTGCTGGTGGGGGGGCCGGGCGCAACAGCAGCTCGATGTTGCGCAGCGAGTATTCGTCCTTGCCGACCACCTCGAACAAGGCATCGGCGCCCTTGAAACCCAGCTGAGCGGCCAGGTCGTCGAGCTTGAGTGCGGTGCGACCCTCGCGCTGGAGCAGATAGCCCAGCTCGGGGTTCAGCCAATCCAGCGACGGCCCCCCATCCTTTGCGACGGTGATCTCCACGGTCTGCCCGTTGGCCAGCGCGGTGTTCAAGGGGACCAAGGCGCCGTCCACGCGGGCGCCGCGGCACCGATGCCCCAGGTCGGTGTGCACGCAGTAGGCGAAGTCCACCGGCGTCGCGCCGGCGGGCAGCTCGATCACGGTGGCCTGCGGGGTGAACACGTAGATGCGGTCCTCGAACGTGGCCGTGGTCGACGTTTCGGCCTGCGAGCCGCCTGGAACCTCGGCCGGCGCGGTGGACCGGCCGACGAAGTCACGCTCCCAGGCCAGCAATTGCCGCAGCACGGCCTTGCGCGCTTCGGCCAGCCGTTCCTCGAAATCGCCGGCCGCGCTCACGCCCGCATAACCACGCGTGCCGGCTTCCTTGTAGGCCCAGTGCGCGGCCACGCCGTGCTCGGCATGCTCGTGCATGGCAGCTGTGCGGATCTGCACCTCCACCGGTCGGCCGTCATCGCCCAGCACCACCGTGTGCAATGACTGATAGCCGTTGGGCTTGGGCCGGGCGATGTAGTCGTCGTACTCACCCGGCACCACCCGGAAACGCTCATGCACGCGGGAAAGCGTTGCATAGCAGGCGGGTACGTCGGCCACGATCACCCGCAGGGCGCGGGCGTCGAACACCTGCTCGATCGTGAGGTTCTTGCCCTGCATCTTCTTCCAGATGCTGTACAGATGCTTGGGTCGACCCTGGACCTCCGCCGCGATGCCGACCGCGGCCAGCTCCTGCCCGAGCTGACGCCGGACCGCCTCGACACTGCCCTCGCGCTCGACGCGCGTTTGCGCCAGCTGCTGCGCCACGCGGCGATAGACCTCGGGCTGCAGAAAGCGGAACGACAGGTCTTCCAGCTCCCACTTGATCTGCCAAATTCCCAGCCGGTTGGCCAGCGGCGCGAACACCTGCTGGGACTCCTGCGCCAGCAGACTCGGGCACGGGGTCTTGGTGGCGGCATGCCAACGCAGTGTCTGCAGCCGCGAGGCCAGCCGCAGCAGCACGACCCGAAGGTCGCGCGAGAAGGCCAGCAGCATCTTGCGCACACGCTCGGTCTGCAGCGCGCGCTGCTCCTCGCCCACCTGGGCCTCGCGAGCGGCGCGCTGGATCTGCACCAGCTTGCGGGTGTGGCTCACCAGGCCGGCGTAGCTGGCACCAAAGGCCTTGGTCACCATCTCCTCGGGGCGCTGCAGGTAGTCGCCGGCGTAGACGAGGTAGGCCGCAGCCTGCATCGCCGGCGCCGCACCGATGTCGCGCAGGATGGCGGCCACGCCATCGGCGTGGGCCATCGCGTCCTCGCCGGTATCCAGGCACTGGCCCTGCAGCAACGGCTCGGCAAACGCACGGGCGCGATCGCGCATGGCCCAGGCATCGGCATCGACCGCCTCCGGCACCGGCAATTCTGCCGGTGCGCGGCCGGCCAGTTGCACGATCGCCGCCGCGTCGTGTTGCGGCGCCACTGCCCCCGTCTTCATGTCTGCAGCAGGAAGCTCCGCACCGCATCCACCTGGTCGGGTTGCACCAGCATCGGTGCATGCCCCACCCCGGCGAACTCGACCAGTCGAGCCCGCGGACCACGCTGCGTCATGGCCTGCGCCGTGCCTTCCGACAGCAGGTCGGACTGGGCACCACGCAGCAGCAGAACGGGTATGCGCAGCGCGTCCCAGCTGTGCCACAAGGCGGCTTCGCCGGCGCGCGCCAGCTCGGGCGTGATCAGCCGAAACGGGATCGCGATGCCCGGGTCGTAGTGCGGCTTGTAGCCCTCGCCGTGGGGCTTGAGCTGAGGCCGCGTGAGCGCGAGCCATTGCTCGCGGGTGTGCGGCCCGAACCCCTGCGAGATGGCCCACAGGGCGTCAGCGGCTTCGTCCAGCGTGGCCCAGTGCACCGGCAGCCCCAGGTAGGTTCCGATGCGCTGCAACGCCTCGGGCTGGATGGTCGGGCCGACGTCGTTGAGCACCAGCTTGCGCACAGGCGAATCCGGCAGCGCTGCCAACCCCAGGCCGATCAGCCCCCCCATGGAGGTGCCGACCCAGTCGACCTGCGCAGCGTCCAGGCGAGCCAGCAGCGTGACCATGTCGGCCACGTACGTCGGGATCGAGTAGCCCATCGGATCGGCCAGCCAGTCGGACTGCCCGCGGCCCACCACGTCCGGGCACACCACCCGGTAGTGGCTGCACAGGGCCTGCGCCAGCGTATCGAAGTCGCGGCCCTGCCGCGCCAGCCCGTGCACGCACACCAGCGCGCGCTCATTGAGCGGGTCACCCCATTCCCAATACGCCATGCGGTGCAAACCCTTGCCGTCCAGGCACTGCACGTGCCGCAGCCGTGGTTCAGTCACGTTTCAGGCTCCTTGTCGATAATCGTGGGCGGTTTGCCGCCACCGTACACCAAGTGGAGATTCTCATGCTCAAAGGAAAGACCGCCCTTGTCACCGGATCGACCAGCGGCATCGGCCTGGGCATGGCCGTTGCCCTGGCGCGCCAGGGGGCCAACGTCATGCTCAATGGCTTCGGCGATGTCGAAGCCGCCCGAGCCGAGGTAGCACGCCTGGGCACCCGGGTGTCGTACCACGGGGCGGACATGAGCAAGCCCAGCGAGATCGAAACCATGGTGCGGGCCTGCGAGGCCGAGTTCGGCTCGCTGGACATCCTGGTGAACAACGCCGGCATCCAGCATGTGGCCAAGGTGGAGGACTTCCCGGTCGATCGCTGGGATGCCATCATCGCCATCAACCTGACCTCGGCCTTCCACACCACCCGGCTGGCACTGCCCGGCATGAAACGCCGCAACTGGGGCCGCGTGCTCAACATCGCATCGGTGCATGGCCTGGTGGCTTCGGCGGAGAAGTCGGCCTATGTGGCCGCCAAGCACGGCATCGTGGGCTTCACCAAGACCGTGGCGCTGGAAGCCGCCACGACCGGCGTCACCGTCAATGCCATCTGCCCGGGCTGGGTGCTCACCCCGCTGGTGCAGAAGCAGGTGGATGCGCGTGCCGCGCAGGCCGGCATCAGCAACGACGATGCCAAGCGCCAGTTGCTGGCCGAGAAGCAGCCCTCGCTGCAGTTCACCACGCCCGAGCAGCTGGCCGACCTGGCGGTGTTCCTGTGCTCGCCGGCGGCTGACAACATCCGCGGTGTGGCCTGGAACGTCGACGGCGGCTGGGTGGCGCAGTAGCCGCTCAACGCGCCGACATCTGGATGCTGCCGTTGACGGTGACCACGACCTGGGTTTTGCCCGGTTCAATGGGCTGCGCTTCTTCGCCCGACGCAACCGACATCGCGCGGGCCCGGTACACCGGGGCCGGTGCATGCATGGGCGCGTCGCCGTGGTTCACGCTGATTTCACGGATTCCCCAGCCGCCGAAGCCGAACTGCTTGGCGTAGGCGTCGGCGCGCGCGCGAAAGCGGGTGATGGCCTGGCTGGCCGCATCGCCCTCGACCCTGTCGCGAGCTTCCCGTGACAGCGCGAAACTCACGCGCGACACCGTCATGCCCTGCACCCGGCCGGCAAGCTGGCTGATGGCGGTCATGTCACGGCCCTCGATCACCAGTTCGGCCACGCCCATCCAACCGCTGATGCCGCCCTTGGACGTGTAGCGCGGCGACAGCGAAAACTGCCCGGTGCGCACCTCGATCTGGCCCGGCCTCACCGCCTTGCGGGCCTCGGCCAGGCCGGCATCGAGCACCTGCCGCAGTTGCGTCTGCACGGCGGAGGCATCGCTGCCGTCGCGGGTGATCCCGAGCGTGAGGATCAGCAGGTCCTGAGGCACCTCCACCGTGGCCTGGGCCGACAGTGTGAGCACGTTCTGCGGCGGCGGGTTGATCACGGCCTGGGCCCGGGCCGGCAGGGGCGCCAACGCTGCCAACGCGAGGCAGCAGGCCGACAACGGTCTTGCGACGAATGGCTTCATAGGTCGATGTGCGAGCAGGGTGTCGAAGCGCCCATGGTAGCCCGCGCAACGGCATGCACCCCCACGCGCGCCGGGATGCCGCAAGAGTTGTAACAGTGGGTCAGGATGAGCTGTAACAGCCTCGGATTCCCCCGCACAATGCCCCTGTTACAAATTCGGAGTCCGGCATGAACGCCTCCAGCAACCGCGCCGACCGCATCGTGGTGGTCGATGACGACGCCCGCATTCGCGACCTGCTGCGCCGCTACCTCACCCAGGAGGGCTTCGAGGTGTTGCTTGCCGAGGACGGCAAGGCGCTGAACCGCCTGATGACGCGCGAGACCCTCGACCTGATCGTGCTGGATCTCATGCTGCCGGGCGAGGATGGCTTGTCGATCTGCCGCCGCCTGCGCGCAGCCAACGACACGACGCCGATCATCATGCTCACGGCCAAGGTCGAGGACGTCGACCGCATCGTGGGGCTCGAGGTGGGAGCCGACGACTACCTGCCCAAGCCCTTCAACCCGCGCGAACTGCTGGCGCGCATCCATGCCGTGCTGCGCCGCCGCCCCGCACCCGAGGCCCCGGGCGCCCCGTCCAAGGACGCGCAGGTGGTCACCTTCGGCCCGTTCGAGTTCGATCTGTCGTTGCGGCGGCTCACGAAGAACGGCGAGCTGATTTCGCTCACCACCGGCGAGTTCAGCATGCTCAAGGCGCTGGTGCGTCACCCTCGCCAACCGCTGTCGCGCGACAAACTCGCGCAGCTGGCGCGCGGACGCGAGTTCGAACCGTTCGACCGCAGCCTCGACGTGCAGGTCTCGCGCCTGCGCAAGATGATCGAACCCGACCCCTCGCAGCCGCGCTACATCCAGACCGTTTGGGGCGTCGGCTACGTGTTCGTCCCGGACGGCGCGGCCTGACCGGGTCATGGCCCGGAAAAAGCGGGTTGCGCTGAGTCTGTTCTGGCGCACCTTCGTCCTGCTCGCGCTGCTGCTCGGTGGAGGCATCTTCGCCTGGGTGCAGACGCTGCGCGCGCTCGACACCGAGCCGCGTGTGGTGCTGGCTGCCCAGCAGATCGCCAGCCTGGTGAACCTCTCGCGCGAGGGGCTGCGCCACGCCGACCGCATCCAGCGGGTGGCACTGGTCAAGGCGATGACGGCCCGTGAGGCGATACGGGTGGCGCCGCGCGAGCCCGCCGACAAGTGGGAGCCCTTCGAGGAAGACCGTTTCACCGGCCGGGTGGCCGGCGAGATCCGCTCGCGCCTGGGCCCCGACACCATCGTCGCCAGCAGCGTCAACGGCACGCCGGGCCTTTGGGTGGGTTTCACGATCGAAAGCGACCCGTGGTGGCTGCAGGCCGAGGCCGCGCGCATACATCCGCTGACCCGGGGCACCTGGGCGATGTGGGTGGGCATCGCACTGCTGGCCACGGTGATCGGCTCGGTCGCGATCGCGCGGCTGATCAACCAGCCGCTGCGCGAGCTGTCGTTCGCCGCCAGCCGCATCCGCGGCGGCGAATACGATTCGCGCCTGGACGAGAACACCCTGACCAGCGAGATCCGCGAGGTCAACATGGGCTTCAATCGCATGGCCCGGGAGCTGGCCAAGGTCGAGGAAGACCGTGCCGTGATGCTGGCAGGCATCAGCCACGACCTGCGCACGCCGCTGGCACGCCTGCGCCTGGAAGCCGAAATGAGCGTCACCGACGAAGAGGCCAAGCGCAACATGGCCGCCGACATCGACCAGCTCGACGCCATCATCGACAAGTTCATGGACTACGCCCGCCCCGGCGAAACCCATCTCAAGCCGGTGATGCTGGCGCGCCTGATCGACAAGGAGGCGGCCGCCTTCCGCGACCCCACCGAGATCCAGATCGTCTCCAAGGTCGCGATCGACATTGCGGTCATGGCCGACGAAACGGAGCTCGGCCGCGTGTTCGGCAACCTGTTCGAGAACGCCCGCCGCTACGGGCGCGGCGTCGATACCGGCATCGCACTGGTCAGCGTGACCTACGCGCGTTCAGGGCCCTGGGTGATCGTCACCGTGCGTGACCGCGGACCCGGGGTACCACCGTCCAAGTTGTCGCAATTGACCACGCCATTCTTCCGCGGCGACGCGGCACGCACGGCTGCCACCGGCGCGGGCCTGGGGCTCGCCATCGTGGACAAGGCGATGCAGCGCATGGGTGGCCACCTCGAACTGGCCAACGCCCCCGAGGGCGGGTTGGTGATCCACGTTCGGTTGAAGCGCGCACCGGCCTGAGTCGGGCGGCGCAGGCGTCACGCCGGCAAGCGCTGCAACAGGCACACCGCGCGTGCCTCGATGGCCTGGCCCTCCCCCACCGGGCCCATGCGCTCGGCCGTCTTGGCCTTGACGTTGACGCAGTCGGTGCCGAGCCCCAGCACCGCGGCAATCGAGGCGCGCATCGCATCGATGTGCGGTGCCATCCTGGGCGCCTGCGCGACGATGGTGCAGTCGATGTTCACCGGCGTCCAGCCGCGTTCACGCACCCGGCGCAGCGCCTCGGCCAGCAACTGGCGCGAGTCGGCACCGCGGAACGCATCGTCGGTATCGGGGAAGTGCCGGCCGATGTCGCCCAGGCCGGCCGCACCCAGCAGGGCATCGGTGATGGCATGCAGCAGCGCATCCGCGTCGGAATGGCCCAGCAGACCGTGGCTGTGAGGCACCACCACACCGCCCAGCACCAGCGGCCGCCCTTCGACGAGTCTGTGGATGTCCCAGCCCTCGCCCACGCGCAACGACGGGGTCGGGATTGCGGCAGCGCGCGTGAGTTCGGTCATGAAGAGGGAGTCATCCGTGTGGCCAGCAGGCGCTCGGCCAGCGCGAAGTCGCCCGGCCAGGTGAGCTTGAAGTTCTCGGGGTCGCCGCTGACCAACCGCGGCCGGTGGCCCAGCGCTTCCACCGCGCTGGACTCGTCGGTCACCTGCGGCCCGGCAGCGGCCAGCGCGGCGCGCAGCAGGCCCAGGCGAAACATCTGCGGTGTCTGTGCGGCCCACTTGCCGGCACGCGGGACGGTGGCATCGACACGGGCGGGCTCTTCGTCACCGGCCTGCTTGAGCGTGTCGGCCACCGGCAGCGCCAGCAGGCCTCCCACCTCGTCGTCGCCACAGGCGCTCATCAGGCGGCGCACCCACTGCGGTTGCAGCAGGCCGCGGGCGGCATCGTGCACCAGCACCCAGTCGTGCGGCTGCACGCCGCGAACGGCCAGCTCCGCCAGCCCGGCAGCCACCGATTCGGCCCGGGTGAGGCCGCCCACCCGCGCGCTCCAGCAGCGAGGCCCCTGCCACTGCGGCACCACCTGCTCGAAGCGATCGTCGTCGGGCGCCAGCACCACGAGCGTGGCCTCTACCTCCAGCAGTCCGGCCCATACCTCCAGCGTGTGCGCCACCAGCGGCCGCCCCGCCAGTGGCGCATACTGCTTGGGGCCATCGGTACCCGCACGCAGGCCCGAGCCCGCACAGGGCACCAGGCCGAACAGGCGCGGCGGCCCTCCGATCGTGTAGCTCATGGCGCGATTCTAGAATCCGGCCTCCTTCGCGCCGGCCAAAGGTGCCTGGCACCGGCGCCGTCGTCTCCGATGCAACTGCCTTCCATTGCGCGCGCCAAGCGCTACACCCTGCCCCGGCCCACCGGCTCGGCCGATGCCCTGCTGCTGGCGCGCACGGCGCTGGCGCAGGCGCAGGCCGGACGCCACCGCGTGGCCATCGTCACCGCCGAGCCGGCCGACGCGCAGCGCCTGGCCGACGAACTGCCCTTCTTCGCACCGGCGCTGCGCCCCGTCGTCTTCCCGGATTGGGAGACCCTGCCCTACGACACCTTCTCGCCACATCACGACCTGGTGTCGGAGCGCCTGGCCACCTTGTGGCGGCTGCTGCAAGGGCGCGACGCCGGCATGCCGCGCGCCGATGCCGATGCGCCGCCCGTCGAGGTGGTGCTGTTGCCGGCCAGCACCGCGCTGACCCGCCTGGCGCCACCGCGCTTCCTGGCGGCCACGACGTTCGAATTCACCCAGAAGACGCGACTGGACGAGGCCGCGCTGCGAGCGCAACTCACGCTGGCGGGCTACAGCCACGTGACGCAGGTGGTCTCACCCGGCGAGTTCGGGGTGCGCGGCGGTCTGATCGACCTGTACCCGATGGGCTCCCCGGTGCCCTACCGCGTCGACCTGTTCGACGATGTGATCGATTCGATCCGCACCTTCGATCCCGACAGCCAGCGCAGCCTCTACCCGGTGCCGCAGGTGCGCCTGCTGCCCGGGCGCGAGTTCCCGATGGACGAAGCGGCACGCACGGCGTTTCGCCAGCGCTGGCGCGAGCGGCTCGAAGGCGACCCGACCCGCTGCCGCATCTACAAGGACATCGCCCAAGGCATCGCCGGTGCGGGCATCGAGTACTACCTGCCGCTGTTCTTCGACGAAACGGCCACCGTGTTCGATTACCTCGGCGAGCAGGCGCTGCTGGTGCTGCATGGCGAGGTGGACGCCGCGCTCGAGCGCTTCTGGACCGACACGCGCGAACGCCATCGCTTCCTGCAGCACGACCCCGAACGCCCCATCCTGCCGCCCGAGGCGCTGTTCCAGCGCGTCGAGGAGTTCTACGGCCATGCCGGCGACTACGCCACGCTGGCATTGCGCGGCCACGAGGCAGTGGATTGGGCGCGCCCGCTGCCCGACTTGTCGATCGACCGTGGCGCCACCGAGCCGTTGTCGCGTCTGGCGCGACACCTCGATGCCACCCCTCACCGGCTGCTCATCGTGGCCGAGAGCGAGGGTCGCCGCGAGAGCCTGCTCGAATTGCTGCGCGACCACCGCATCGACCCACCGAGCGTGGACTCGCTGGCCGAGTTCGAGGCGGGCGACGAAAAGGTGGCCATTGCCACGGCGCCGCTGGCCGAGGGCTTCTGCTGGTTGCCGCATGCCGACTCGGGCGGCTCCACCGTGCCGCCGCGCCCGGGCATCCAGTTCATCACCGAGACCGAGCTCTTCGCCAGCACGCCGCAGGCGCGCAGGCGCCGCAAGCAGGAGCAAGCCAGCAGCGTCGATGCGCTCATCAAGGATCTGTCCGAGCTCAAGGTGGGCGATCCGGTGGTGCATGCCAACCACGGCATCGGGCGTTACCGCGGGCTGGTGAGCATCGATTTGTCGCAGGGTGAAGATGGCGGCGCCAGCGAGTTCCTGCACCTCGAGTACGCCGACCATGCGACGCTGTACGTGCCGGTGTCGCAGCTGCACCTGATCAGCCGCTACACCGGCGTGAGCGCCGACGAGGCACCGCTGCACAAGCTGGGCTCGGGCCAGTGGGAGAAGGCAAGGCGCAAGGCCGCCGAGCAGGTGCGCGACACCGCTGCCGAGCTGCTCAACCTGTATGCGCGGCGCGCGGCCCGCGAGGGCCATGCCCACCGCTTCTCGGCACACGACTACGAGGCCTTCGCGACCAGCTTCGGCTTCGAGGAAACGCCCGATCAGCGCGCCGCGATCCATGCCGTGATCCAGGACCTCATCAGCCCGCAGCCCATGGACCGGCTGGTGTGCGGCGACGTTGGCTTCGGCAAGACCGAGGTCGCGCTGCGCGCGGCCTTCGTCGCGGTCCATGGCGGCAAGCAGGTGGCGCTGCTCGCACCCACCACGCTGCTGGCCGAGCAACACTACCAGACGCTGGTCGACCGCTTCGGCAAGTGGCCGGTGAAGGTGGCGGAGCTGTCTCGCTTTCGCTCGCCCAAGGAGGTCAAGGCCACGCTCGAGGGCCTGGCCAACGGCACGGTAGACATCGTCGTGGGCACGCACAAGCTGCTGTCGGCCGACGTGAAGTACAAGCGCCTGGGCCTGCTCGTCATCGACGAGGAGCACCGCTTCGGCGTACGCCACAAGGAGGCTATCAAGGCCCTGCGCGCCGAGGTCGACGTGCTCACGCTCACCGCCACGCCGATCCCGCGCACCCTGGGCATGGCCCTCGAGGGCCTGCGCGATCTGTCCGTCATCGCCACCGCGCCGCAGCGCCGCCTGGCGATCAAGACCTTCGTGCGCAATGAGGGCAACAGCGTCATCCGCGAGGCCGTGCTGCGCGAGCTCAAGCGCGGCGGCCAGGTCTACTTCCTGCACAACGAGGTGGAGACCATCCTCGCGCGGCGCGAGCGCCTCGCCGAGCTGCTGCCCGAAGCGCGCATCGCGGTGGCGCACGGCCAGATGCCCGAGCGCGAACTCGAAGCCGTGATGCGCGACTTCGTCGCCCAGCGCAGCAACCTGCTGCTGTGCTCGACCATCATCGAGACCGGCATCGACGTGCCCAGCGCGAACACCATCGTCATCAGCCGCGCCGACAAGTTCGGCCTGGCCCAACTTCACCAGTTGCGCGGGCGCGTCGGGCGCAGTCACCACCAGGCCTACGCCTACCTGATGGTGCCCGACACCGAGGCCCTGACCAAGCAGGCCGCGCAACGTCTGGAAGCCATCCAGAGCATGGAAGAGCTCGGCTCGGGCTTCTACCTCGCAATGCACGATCTCGAGATCCGTGGCGCGGGCGAGGTACTGGGTGAGAACCAGAGCGGCAACATGCAGGAAGTCGGCTTCCAGCTGTACAACGACATGCTGGGCGAGGCCGTGCGGGCGCTCAAGGCCGGCCGCGAGCCCGATCTGCTGTCGCCCACCGGATTCTTCGGTGGCGCCACCGAGATCAACCTGCACGCGCCGGCGCTGCTGCCCGACAGCTACTGCGGCGACGTGCACACGCGCCTGAACCTGTACAAGCGCCTGGCGATGGCCGAGCGCGCCGACCAGCTCGACTCCATCCTCGAGGAACTGACCGACCGATTCGGCAAACTGCCGCCGCAGGGGCAGACCCTGTTCGACACCCACCGTCTGCGCGTGCTGGCGCGGCCGTACGGCGTGCAGAAGATCGACGCCCACCCGCGGCTGATGAGCATCACGTTCCGCCCCAACCCGCCGATCGATGCCATGCGCATCATCGAGCTCGTGCAGAAGAACCGTCACATCCGACTGGCCGGCAATGACAAACTGCGCATCGATCGCGAGCTGGCCGAGCCCAAGGACCGCGCCCAGTTCATCCGCGATGTGTTGCGGTCGCTGGGCACACCGCAGCGGGAGCCGGCCTGAAGGCCGCGCTTGTGCCGATCCACCACCGAACCCCGAACACCATGAGCGACGACCCCAGAGACGCCCGCGATACGACGCCAATGGCCCCACCTGAAGTCGGTGCCACGGCGCCGCGGCCGAGTACGCCCGCACCGGCTGGGCCGGGACGGCTGCGCCGAGTGGCCGGCTGGATCTGGTGGCTGGTGGATGGCAGCCGACGCCTGGTCCTGAACCTGCTGTTCCTGCTGGTGGTGGGTGCCGTGCTCTTCGCCTGGTTGCGCGCAGGCACGCCGCCGCTGAACGACAAGACGGTGCTGGTGCTGAACCTGCGCGGCCCGCTGGTCGATCAGCGTGCCGGCGACCCCCGCGATCGCGCGATCAAGCAGATGCAGGGCGCGCCCGATGCGCAGGTGCAACTGCGCGATGTGGTGCGCGCACTGAACGCAGCTGCCACCGATCCTGCGATCGCCAGCGTACTGCTGGTGCTCGACGACTTCGCCGGCGCGGGCCTACCCAACCTGCGCGAGGTGACGCAGGCGCTGCAGCACTTCCGCCAGGCCAGCGGCGGCAAGAAGGTGATCGCCTGGGGATCGAACTACAGCCAGCGGCAGTACTACCTGGCCGCGCATGCCGACGAGGTGCTGCTGCACCCGATGGGCATGGTCATGCTCGAGGGCTATGGCAGCCTGCGCAACTACTACCGCGATGCCCTCGATCGCCTGGGTGTGCAGGCCAACGTGATCCGCGTGGGGAAGTTCAAAAATGCGGGCGAGCCGTTCTTCGCCAATGCCCCTTCGCCTGCCACGCTGGAGGCCGATGCGGCCCTCTTCGGCAGCTTGTGGCGCAGCTACACCCGCGGTGTGGAGGCTGCGCGCAAGCTGCCCGAAGGCAGCATCGACCAGGGCATCGCGCAGGTGGCCGAGCGGTTGCAGCAGGCCGAGGGAAGCACCGCGCAGATGGCGCTGCAGTCCAAGCTGGTCGATGGCCTGAAGACACGCGACGAGTTGCGGGCCATGATGCTCGCCCGAGGGGCCGTCGACCCGCAGTCCAAGACCTTTCGCCAGATCACGCTGGATGGCTACCTCTCGCGTCTGGACCCGCCGGCGCGGCACGGGCCGGCGGTGGCGGTCGTGGTTGCCGAGGGCGGCATCTCCGACGGCGACGCCCCGCCTGGGGCGGTGGGCGGGCGCAGCACCGCCGAGCTGGTGCGCCAGGCGCGCGATGACGAGCAGGTGCGTGCCATCGTGCTGCGCGTGCGCTCTCCCGGTGGCAGCGCCTTCGGCTCGGAGCTCGTGCGCCGCGAGCTCGAGCTCACCCGCAAGGCCGGCAAGCCGGTGGTGGTGTCGATGGGCGACGTGGCCGCCTCGGGAGGCTACTGGATCTCGCTGGCCGCTGACGAAATGATCGCCGACCCGGCCACCATCACCGGCTCCATCGGCGTCTTTGCCATGTTGCCGACGGCCGACGGACTGATGGCCAAGCTGCCCGTGCATGCGTCGGGTGTCGCCACCGCGTGGCTCGCCAACGCCTACGATCCGCGCAAACCGATGGATCCCCGCTTCGCGGCGCTGGTACAAACCGGCGTGAATCGCATCTACACCGACTTCACGACACTGGCCGCGCAAGCGCGACGCAGCACGCCGCAGAAGATCGACGAGGTGGCGCAGGGTCGCGTCTGGACCGGTGAACAGGCTCTCGAACGTGGGCTGGTCGACCGCCTGGGCGGCCTGCGCGAAGCGATGGACAGTGCCGCCAAGCGCGCCAAGCTCGAACCCGGCTGGCGCGTGGTCTACATGGAACGCGAGCCTGGCCGCCTGGCCCGCTTGCTCGGCATGCTGGGTAGCCAGGCCGCACAATGGGCATTGCCCTGGTTGCAAGCGGCGCGCCAGGACGCACTGGCAACGACGCTCATGGGTACGCCCGCGTGGACGGACATGGCCGATGATCTGGCCTGGATGACGATGGCGCGCCACCAGC
>JAKLLB010000159.1 GCA_023150345.1 Aquabacterium sp. | reverse complement strand
CGCGCATGACGTCCACCGGGAAGTTGTTGAAGCTGCCGCCGTCGCACAGCAGCTCGCCTTCGTGCAGCACAGGCGGCAGCGCGCCGGGTATCGCGGTGCTGGCGCGCAGCACCTTGGCCAGAGGACCGCGGCGCAGCACCTGCTCGCGGGCCTGGCTGTAGTTGGTGGTCACGCAGAAGAAGGGCTTCCACAGGTCTTCGGCGTCGGCATCGCTGCCCAGCAACTGGTGCACGGCCTGCTGCAGGATGCGGCGCAGGCGCCGGCCGCGGAACAGCGACAGCGAGGGCCAGGGGTTCCAGTCGCCGGTGGGGTTGTCGCCGAAGGCGCGGCGCGCGTTGGCCAGCACGGTGTCGTAGGGTTGGTCGGATGCCACGTAGGCGGCCATCACCGCGCCGATGCTGGTGCCGCCGACGGCGTCGATCTCGATGCCACGCTCGCGCAGCGCGCGCCACACGCCCAGGTGCGCGAGCCCACGCGCGCCGCCGCCGGCCAGCACCAGGCCGGTGGCGGTGCGCGCCAGCGTGCGGGCCAGTCGGGCCAGGTCGCCGTCGTGGCCGCGGCGAAGGTGCAAGTGGCCTGCCACCGGGCGGCGGTCCAGCCAGGCGGCGGTGCCCTGCGGCGCGCGGCTGCCTTCTGGGTGCAGCAGCACCAGCAACTCGGCGGTCTCGGCGCGGCGGCCGCCGCCCAGCGCGGCGATGCCCCAGCGGGCGAGGTCGTCGAGCACCGGGGTCGCAGGCGGGGCGGCGTCGCCGGGCAGCAGGCACAGCCGCTCGATCGGGTGCAACTGCGGCGGCTCGGTGGCGTCGGCCAACAGCAGCAGTTCGTCGGCGTCGCGGCAGCAGCGCGCGGTCCAGGCGCTGGGGTGGGCGTCGGCCAGCAACAGCACGAAATCGCTGGCGGCCTCGATGCGGTCGAGCAGCAGCGCCACGCGGCGGTTGATGTCGAGGTGGGCCTGCGGCCCGAGCGTGGCCTCCGGCAGGTTCAGGGCCTGGTCGGCGCGCGCGGAGTCGATCACGGCCACCCGGCCGTAGCGACCGAGATGGGCGGCCAGGCGGTCGGCGATGGTGGGCAGGTCGATCCCCGCGCTCACCGGCAGCAGGCCGATGGTGCTCGGCCGCGCGTGCGAGGTGGTGGCGCTGGGTTGCTTGAGCCGGGCGATGATCTGCCGCGTGAGCGCCAGCGACACGCCCGCGTGCAGCGCCACCAGCCGGTCGAAGGCGGGCTTGCCCAGCCGCACCAGAACGGCATCGCGCGTGGCGCGCACCGTGGCCATGCGCGGCTCGTCGGTGTACAGGGCCATCTCGCCGACGATCTGGCCGCGCGTGATTTCCCCGATCAGGCGTTCACCGCCGTTGCCGGTGTCGGCGGCGTCCGGCCGCACGGTGACGCGCAATCGGCCGCTCACGAGCAGGTACATCGCGTCGCCGGGAGTGCCCTGTTCCATCAGGCACTGCCCGCCGGGCAGCTCCAGCCACTCCAGGTGCTGGCGCAGCAGGGCGAGCGCGGGCTCGTCGAGCGCACCGAAGCACTCGCGCAGCAGGCGGTCGAGCAGGGCGTCCTGGTAGGGCTGGCGCGGCGGCGGGCGGTTCATCGGCACTGGGCGCTGCGATCGCGCCGGACCGATGGCAACAACCGCTTGGGTGTGCCCATTGTGGCGCCTGCGCGCCGCCGATCAAGCACCGGGCATCGACAGCCGCTTGACCGCCTTGACGAAGCGGTCCAGCGTGGGCGAGAGCGCATCGGGGGCGATGCGCACGTCCAGCAGCTGGAAGCGCCCGCGCGTGGCGTGGGCGGTGTCCAGCGCCGCGACCAGTTCGCCGCGGGTACGCACCAGATGGCCATCGCCGCCCATGCCGGCGGCCATGGAGGCAAAGTCCCAGGTGCCCAGGTCGTTGTAGCGGCCCTCGGGCTCGAAGGCTCGCAGCATCTGCCAGCTGGCGTTGTTGAGCACGATGACGATCGGGTCCCAGCCGTAGCGGCGGGCGTTGCCCAGCTCCCAGCCAGTCATCTGGAAGGCGCCGTCGCCCACCAGCACGATGGGGCGGCGGCCGCTCGCGGCCTGCATGCCCAGGGCCGCGGGCACGGCGTAGCCCATGCCGGCGTAGTAGCCCGGCGCGACCAGGGGCGCCTGGGTGATGTCCATCGCGGTGAACAGGCAGTCGCCCACGTCGCAGGCCAGCGGCAGCGTGCCGTGGCGCTGCATGAGGGCGCTGACGGCATCGGCGATGTCCATTGGCAGTGCCGGGGCATCGGCCGCCCGCGGTGTCGGCGCACTGGCTGCGCTGGCCGCAGGTGCGCGCGTCGCGGCGCCGCTGGGCAGGGGCCGATCCACGCGTTGCAGCAGGGCGTCGATCAGGGCATCGAGTGGCACGTCGGGGTAGACGTGGTGGCCCATGATCACGCGGCCATCGAGCGCCTGGATGGTGTGGCGCAGGTCGATGCGGCGCGAGGAGACGGCGAAGTTGGTGTCCGAGACGATGACGCCCAGCAGCAGCAGGGCATCGGAGTGCTCGACGCGGTCGGTGATGTCGGGGTCGCCGGCCAGGCCGAGATAGGTGCCCAGCGGCGGCGTCGGTGCGTCCGACATCAGGCCGCGGCCCATGAAGCTCGTCACCACGGGCAGGCTCAGCCGTCGCGCAAGTTCGGCCACCTTGGCTTCCAGCGCGTACCGGCGCACCTCGACACCGGCCATCAGCAGCGGCCGCGCCGCGGCATGCAGGCGTTGAAGCAGCTCGTCGGCGCAGGCGGCCAGCGCATCGGGGTCGGGCGCGTCGGCGGCGGTGAAAGGCACGGCCTCGCATGGGCGCGCCGGCATGTCGCGGGGGATCTCGAGGTACACCGGACGCGAGGTGCGCAGCGCGGTGTCGAGCACGCGGGCGATGTCCTGCGGCGCCGTCTTCGGATCGTCGAGACGAGCGGCATCGGCCGTGACCTCGCGGAACACGCGCCACTGCGAATCGAGCGTCTTGACCTGGTGGTGCAGCAGGTAGCCGCTGGTGGCCTCGTGCGCGGCCGGTGCGCCCGACAGCACCACGAGGGGGACGCGCTCGGCATAGGCGCCGGCCACCGCATTGAGCACGTTGAAGGCGCCGGCCCCGTAGGTGACCGCGGCCACGCCCAGCCCGCCGCGGATGCGGGTGGCCGCATCGGCTGCAAAACCCACCGCGGGCTCGTGCGAAAAGGTGTAGAGCGGCAACTCGACGCTGCGTTCGATTTCGCGGAACAGCGGCAGGGCGAAGTCGCCCGGGATGCCGAAGACTTCAGTGGCGCCGCGGGCCTTCAGGGCCTGCAGCAGGCGTTGCGCCAGGGTGGTGCTCATCGGGCGTGGGTGGCCCGCGCCCTGGCGCGCACCGCGGTGGCCGTGCCGTTGCCAGGCCGCCGCGGGCCCAGGAGTTGGGGATAGGGCTGAATTCTATTCAAGCCCCACGCCCACTCAGGCGCGGCGTCGGCGCAGGGCCAGGACGGCGGCGGCCGCTACCAGCAGGGCCAGCGTCGAGGGCTCCGGCACGGCGCGCAGGTCGACATGGTCGAGCGAACCGCCGAGCGAGTCGGACGTGCCCACCGCACGGAAGGTCAGCTTGTCGAGACCACCGGTGCCCACGACATCGAATGTGTACTGCTGCCAAACGTGATTGGACTGGCCCACGCCGCTGCCGGTGTTCGTGGTGAGCAGCACGTCGTTCCACAGCACTTCGATGGGGTTCGAAGCCGTCGCGATGCCTGCGCGCGGCGAGTAGAACCAGCTCAGCGTGTAATGCGCGCCTGCCGTTGTGCTCACCTGTTGCCACATGGCGCTGTTGGCCGTGGTGTCGAGCTCCACGTACTGGCTGCCGTCCTGCGCCGTGCCGGCCACGGCGTCGCGCAGTTCGATGTTCGGCGCGCCGGTCCACCCGGTGAGGTTGGACCAGATGCTCCAGCTGCCGGTGGCGATGTTGTCGGCCTCGAAGCTGCCGTTGACGATCAGCGACGGGCCGGCCAGTGCGGCCAGGGGCGTGGTCAGGGCGGCGGCCAGGGTGAGGGTGCGCAGCAGCGTGTTCATGGTTCGGTCTCGGATGGAGTCAAGGGATCACCGGGGCCGACCTGATGGCCCACAAAGGATGTGTCGAATTGTCACGGGCTGCCGCGATCCGCCGTACCCCGCAGCGCGGGGGGTGCGGCGGCGAAACCGCGGCCTGGCGTGAAATCCGACGCACGCGGTTGCGGCGCGGCGTCGCCTCGGGTCAGCGCTGCGCGACCGGTGTCAGCGTGTCGGGCTCGGCTTGCCCTTGCGATTGCCCGTGGCCGACGTTGCCCGAAGGGCCAGGCTCGCGGAGGCCTTCTTCGCGTTCTTGCGAGCGCTGCCGCCGGCATTGGCCTTGCCGGCATTGCGACCCTTTTGAAGCGCAGGGCCACGCGCTGCCGCGGCCACTGCTTGCGCGGTGTCGCGCCCGGTGCCCAGCCACGCGGCGCAGGCACCCGCCTGGCGATCGGCCGCCGGTGCCGCCCGCACGGCTGCATCCGCAGCATCGTCCTGGAAGCATGGTCCCAGCCAGCTCTTGGTCTCGCCGAGTCCCTGGCCGCGTTGCACCGCGAGGGCGTCGCGGCGCGGCTCGTC
>JAKLLB010000158.1 GCA_023150345.1 Aquabacterium sp. | reverse complement strand
AAGATCAACCGGGCCATGAAGTGGTTCATGTCCCCGCGGCGCCCGACCGTGGCCCACCCCGGGTTCTCGCGCAAAAGCTCGACGTACAGCTTGTTCAGGCGGCCGGTGGCGCGCACGTCGATGGGGTTGTCCTTGATCTCCTTGACGGTGGAGATGCCGGCCAGCGGCAGGAAGAAGCCGAAGTGATCGGGAAAGTCGGGGTAGTCGCAGGCGATGGTCTCGCCGGCGGTCAGGTCTTCGGCCTCGAGCGTCTGGCCGTCGGTGGCCAGAATGAACTTGGCTTTGCCCTTGGCGGTTGCCGGGCTGCTGCGCAGCGCCTGCAGCCCGGCGCCGGTGCCGCCGGACGGGCAGACAGCGATGTGGATGTTGTTGCGCTGGAGCACGCCGCCGGGTAGGTCGGAGGCGTTGTTGTTGCCGGCGCGCAGGCGCTTGAGCGCAGTTTCCGTGTTGCCGAAGGCGGCCAGAAAGGCGAATGGGAACTCGGCAGCGTCGAAGGGCTGGAGCGCCAGGTCGGAGATGGCTTGTTCGATTTCTACGGCGTTCATCGGCGTGCGAGCGCTCCTCGGGCGTAGCAGCATCGTAGCAACCGCCGCGTCCGGCTTGCGAAATAGCACTCGAGCCCTCTGGCCGTTCACGCGGCACCTCCCGCAGACGGCACGGTCAACCTCATGCCTCGGTGGCGCGCAGTTCGGCGATCGACGCCACGTACGCGCCGTTCACGAACGCCTGCGGCCAAGTCTGCGGGCGCCATTCAAAGGTCATCGCCGCTCGCTGCCGATTGTGACTACCTCGCGGCACTCGAAGTAGTTGCCCTTCGGGTCGCTAGTTGGGCACCACTTCGTCATGTCGACCAAGTAGGCGCTGGGTTGGACGTTGCGCGCCCGACCAAGGGCGTCTTCGGCTTCAGGGTGGGACACCACCACCTTGACGATTCGGAACACTCCTGCGCGGCGAAATGCGTCGGCCTGGCCGAGCCCCATTCGTGATACGTTCTCTGTGCTGATCTGGCGCGCCTCGCTAATCCGGGGTGTAGCCCCAAGCACAACACCCCATGTCACCGCGCGATCCTGCTCGGCGGCTTCGGGCGGGCGCGTGCCCAGCTTAGGGAACGGCTCCTTCTCGATCACCGCCGTTTGCGTGTCCGGCAGCATGGGAACTCCGGAATACTTGTTGATGATCTCCAAGGCCCACGCTCGAAGTTCGTGCTCTCTGGAGTCTTGTTGGCGGTGGGGTCCTTGCTCAGGATGGCTGCGGCGATTTCGACGAACTTCGTCTTGCTGTCGCGTTGCTTGTTGGCGACCGCCACTTGGTTGCCAACGTACGCTACGGCAAGCGGCACCAAGATGGCCGCGAACACTTTGCTTGCGATGTCTAGCTTCTGCCATGCGTCCATGGCCTAGGATTCCTGCACTTTGCCTATCGCTCCTTCGAGCGCAACGCGAAGGCCGTCAAGCCGCTCCTGCGGCACGCCTTTGATCGAGAACTCCAGCTGCCCCTTCGTCGGAAACACCTTGATCGTGCCCTTCGCCTGCCCGAAACGGATCTCGCGCGTTTCTGGGCGCGCTCGCTGGCGAGGCGGGGTGGTCCGAGCCGCGATCAGCCGGTCCACCTGTGCCCGGGTGAGCTCGTCGGTCTGGATGCGTTCGATGATGTCGATGGCGATGTCCTCGAGCTTCTCCGGCTCGATGTCCAGCGCCTTGTCGGACCGCCTGGAGAACATCGTGCCGATCAGAAACGCGATGGACTTGACGCATGCGCGTGGGCGCTCCTTCATGTGGGACTGAACACGCGAAGGTATGCGGTTGAGGCCCAGGACCATCGACAGTTCGCTGTCTTTTACGCCCAGGGTGGTCGCCAAGGCGCCCTGTGAGTCGACCGCCTTTTCCGCGAGCAATTTGGACCACCGCACGGCGTTGTCGAGGACGGTTTCGTTGCTGCGGTGTGCGTTGTATCTGCGTGAGCGCAGATACGCCTGCAGCGGCGAGCTCGGTGGCGGGTCGATGCGCACGCGCAGCGTTGCAAGTCCGGCCACGCGTGCGCCGCGCGCGCGCTTCTGCCCGTCGTCCAGAATCACCCTGCCCCCGTCGACATAGCCTGCCGCGTCGACGTTCTGCCCATCGCGCAGCGACGCAGCCATCTCATCAATTTCCTCTGCCGAGTAAAAGACCCGGGCGCCCCAGTCGTTCTCGGCGATGAGGTGGAGGGGAACATCGACTACGCTGCCCACGGCGAAGTCGGTGGCCGCTGGTGGCGCCTGATGTGGGGCGTGCGCGGGGGCTGACGCCGCTTCCGCGGTGGGGATGGGCCCGGACTGCCCAGGCGCCATGCCTGGGACGAAGCTGCGCATCAACTCCGTGTCGTTGGATGGGCGAATGCCCAGGATCGGCTTGGCCTTGGTCGGTTTGGTCACGTCGCACCTCCTTCGGGTCAGTGCTTGCTCTGGTACCGCAGGGCCTCCTGCAGCATTTCGTCGAACTCCCTGACAGCCTTCTCGCTGTCGCGTGGCGGCATCTCGAATATGGAGCGCCCTTGCTTGCCGGCGTCACGCCAGATCTTTCGGTCCCGGAGCACGGCGTCGAGCACCACGATGCCGTTGCATGCGGTCTGCAGCGCCTCGCGTGCGTCGGTGGCCTCGGTGTTGTTCCACGCCACGGGCGCGCGGTTGATCGCTACCACCATAGGGACGTGGCCCTTCTTGTGCGCCGGGTCGAGCTTGCGGCAGGCCTGCCACAAGCGCACGGTGGACTCCAGGTCGGTCTGGCCGACCTGGGTGGGGGCTATCAGGAGATCGCAGATTGTCGTGAGGTCGCGCAGTTTCTGGTAGTCGCCGGCGCCCATGTCGCATACGACGGCGTCGTATCGGCCGGCGAGGTCGACAACGGTCGCGCCGGGGCTGGCGCTGCGTTGGACCACGGTCAGCGCCGGCGTGACACCCAGGTGTTCACGAATCGTGGACCAACCGCTTGATGAAGCTGATGTGTCGGTGTCGACGAGCACCACGCTGGCTCCGTCGGTCTGGATGCGCGATGCGATGTTGATCGCCAGCGTGGACTTGCCGACGCCGCCTTTTTCGTGTCCGACAACAATAATCATGCTGTTTCCTGCGTTTCGTTGGGCGTTGGCTGGCAATTTTGCGCTCTGTGCTTGATGTCGACAACCTTTCCTGCTGCCTTGTCACCGTTCTGTTGCGTGGTCGCCGACAGCGGTGTAGCACAGCGCCCACAACACCTAATTTCAACCGGTTGAATTTCGGTTGGAGCGCGCCGACTTCTCAAGGCGCCCACCTCACCACGGCTATTGGTTTTCAACCGGTTGAAACCGATCGCGCCGCCTGCTCTCGCGCCGTGCGGTCGTCGCGCTTTGGCGGCCGTGCCGCCCATGGCGCCGGGAGCAACGACAGCTCGCCCGCCTGGATGCGGCCGAGGATGCGCTGTGCGCAAAGCTCCATGACCGCGTCGACTACATCGATGCCGCCCGGTTCGCCAAGGTGCACAAATGGGCGCCAGAGATTCGTGCGCTCTCGCTCGCACTGGGTGTTGATGCCCGCTAAGCGCTCGATGTCACCGATGCTTGTCAGCGTGCAACCGATGGGGTGGCACATGGCGGTCAGTTGTTGTCTGGCTGTGATGGCTTTGTGGCGTTTTGGCTTAGTCATGGTTCGTGCGTGGGCGTGTGGTTCGCAGTGCTGCTGCCGGTCGACGCTATCCTGCTTCGCTGTATGTGCAACCCCGGGCGGTGTTGCCGTATTGCGCGACGGTGTTTGTGGCTGGGCGCTTGCCTCCTGCGTCGACCCGTCGTGCCGACTTTCAACCGGTTGAAAGTCGCGTCTCGTGCGCATGGCGCTGCGACCAAGCGCGCCTTGGGTGATGGGGGGTGCGCTCTCGCTCTGGCGTAGGCGGGGGTATACGGCGATTGCTGCATCTGCACCGGGTTGTTAGTGTCGTGCGCGCCGCTGTGGCGTGAGGAGGACAAGATGAGGCCGTTGTTTCGTGTGGCTCGGGTGCGAATACTGATGAGTGCTTCTTGGTTGGGCGCGACTGGTGAGTTCCTCGCCGGCGGTGGTGACGACGACTGCGTCGGCGCATGTGGGTCGTCGCAGGCTCAGTGCGCGTTCGTCATCGATTCACTTAGACCTGAGGTGGCAGCCAAGTGAAGCGACTTCTTGATCTATCCATTGGCGCCAAGGTCTTTGTGAACTGCAACGACGCCGCGCGCTATGACGGCGCGACGCTCGTTGCTGTTGCAGACGGGTACTTCACGGTCGAGCCAGACTTGCCGTGGATTCCGCACTCGCCGGACCAGCGATTCCAGGTGAGCTACCCGTACTCCTCGGTGTTGAGTGTGGCGCACGGCAGCGATGGGCCGCTGCGACCGCCGCCACGTGAGGGATGGACGCCTTCGCTATATGCCCCAGCTGCAGCACCGAAAACCGCTGGCAGCGGCTCTCTTTGGATCGAAGTCAATCGGCTCGTGATCTACAAAGGCTCGGTGTCTGTGGGTGCGACGTTCACTTTTCCCGAGTGAGCGCGCACTCAACGCCGCCGCAGCTTTCGCGCCTCGGCAATCACGCGCCGCGTCTCCGCGCGCGTGTAGATCGTTGTCGTCTTCAGGTCGGCATGGCCGAACATCTCGCGCAGAG
>JAKLLB010000157.1 GCA_023150345.1 Aquabacterium sp. | reverse complement strand
GCAAGGGCTTCGGCTTCATCGCCCCCGATGGCGGTGGCAAGGATCTCTTCGCCCACTTCAAGGAAATCCAAGGCAGCGGCTTCAAGACGCTGACCGAGAACCAGCGCGTGCAGTTCGAGGTGACCCAGGGGCAGAAGGGCCCGCAGGCATCGAACATCCGCACGTTGGGCTGACCCCCTCGGCGAAAGCGGATGTCGGGTCCGACCCGACATCCTTCGATGAAAGCGCGGCCTTGCCGCGCTTTTTTCATTTGGTGCGAAGGAGTTGGCCGTGAAGAACCTGCAAGACGCCACCGAGCGCATCTGCGAGCTCAAGGGCAGCCTTGTTGCGCTGGATGCTCTGGTGCCGGCCCTCATCCGGGCGCTCTCGGCGCCGGCCCGTGCGCGGCTGCTCGCCTCCTTCGATGCCCATGCCGAAGCGGCGCGCACCGTGCTGCTGAACGCAGACATTTCCGACGTCGTGCTCGCCACGTTCGAGCGCGATCTGGCGCGCAACCGGGCCATCCTTCACGACACCATCAGGTCCAGTCGGTCCGGCCTGCCGGCGACTGTGGACGCGCTGCTGCTCATGACGACTCGCGTCGCCACGTTCTCGGCAGATCGGGCCCTGACCAGTGCCAGCGGTTTCTTCTATCGCCATGGCGATCGGCTCTTCCTGGTGAGCAACCGGCATGTCTTCGCCGATGCCCAGAGCGAGCACTACCCCGACCGCGTCGAGATCGGTTTGCACACCGACCCACAGGACCTGACGCGGTACGTCGAGATCTCGCTGGCGCTGTACCGCGATGGCCTGCCGCAGTGGCGCGAAGCCAGGGACGGCGGGGGTGAGGTGGACATTGCGGCGGTGGAGATTCCCGCCGCCAGCCTGCCTGCCGATGCAGCGCTGCAGGCATTCGATGAGACCCACCTCGATGCGGGCGACGAGCAGGTCGCGATCGGCGATGCGCTGATCATCGCCGGTTTTCCGTTGGGCTTCTACGATACCGTCTACCACCTGGCGGTGGCGCGCGGGGCATCCATCGCGTCGGCCTACGGGGTGCGATTCCAGGGCAAGGGCTACTTCCTCACCGACGCGCGAACCCACCGCGGCAGCAGCGGTTCGCCGGTTGTGCGGCGGCGCCTCAACGACGCGGCATCGGCGCCGTCCTGGCAGTTGGTCGGCGTGCATTCCACCCGCATGGACATGAGCACCCGCGACCAGACTCAGGACGAATCGCTGGGGCTGAATTGCGCCTGGTATGCCGACGTGTTGCCGGTACTGACCGGCGCCGGCTGAACGTCCCTGTGCCTGGATCACTCGCCGCGCCCGGCGGCATACTTCGACGCTCGAGGCCCACGCGCACGTCTGGCGCAGGGCCGTCCATTCGGACCGCGTGGTTCCGAGCCAAGGAGGCCTGGCATGAACCCCTTCAAGACCGCCATCGCGCGCGGCGCGCCGCAGATCGGCCTGTGGCTGTCGCTGGCCCACGCCTACTCGGCCGAGGTGTGCGCCACGGCCGGGTTCGATTGGCTGCTGGTCGATGGCGAGCATGCGCCCAACGACATACCCGGCACGCTGGCCCAGTTGCAGGCGCTGGCCGCGTATCGCAGCCATCCGGTGGTGCGCGTGGTGCAGGGTGATGCGGCGCTGGTCAAGCAGGTGATGGACATCGGCGTGCAAACGCTGCTGGTGCCCATGGTCGACACGGCGCAGCAGGCCCGCGCGATGGTGGCCGCCACGCGCTATCCGCCCCAGGGCATGCGCGGCGTGGCCGCTTCGATCGCACGGGCCTCGCGCTGGGGGGCGCAAGCCGACTACCTTGACCGCGCGAACGATGAGGCCTGCCTGCTGGTGCAGGCCGAGAGCGCCACCGCGCTGGCGAACCTGGACGAAATCTGCGCGGTCGACGGCGTGGACGGCGTGTTCATCGGCCCGGCGGACCTGGCGGCATCGATGGGTCACCGCGGGCACCCGAACCATCCCGAGGTGCAGGCCGCCATCGACGATGCCGTCCGCCGCATCACCGCCCATGGCAAGGCCGCCGGCACCCTGACCAGCGACCCCGCCATGGCGCGCCACTACCTGGGCCTGGGCGCGACGTTCGTGGCCGTCGGTGTGGACCTGAGCCTGCTCGCACAGGCAACCCGGCGCCTGGCGCGCGACTTCGGCCTGGGCGCACTGGCAGCGGCCAGCACCGGCGGACCGTACTGAGCGCGCGCGGCCCCGCCTCCTGGCGCCCACCGCCGCCCGAGGGGCTCCGGCCACGCGGCGGCGGCTCCTGGCTCCGTTCAAAGGAACCTCCACATGAATCACACGCACCGCATTGCCGTTATTCCGGGTGACGGAATCGGCAAGGAAGTGATGCCCGAGGCCCTGCGGGTGCTCGAGGCCGCGTCACGCCGCTACGGCTTCGCGCTGGAGCTGCGGCATGTGTCGTGGGCGAGCTGCGATTACTACGCGCAGCACGGGCAGATGATGCCCGACGACTGGAAGGCGCAGCTGCAACCGATGGACGCGCTGCTGTTCGGCGCGGTGGGCTGGCCCGCCACGGTGCCCGACCATGTTTCGCTGTGGGGCAGCCTGCTGAAGTTCCGGCGCGAGTTCGACCAGTACATCAACCTGCGTCCGGCGCGCCTGTTCGATGGCGTGCCGTGCCCCCTGGCGGGCCGCCGGCCCGGCGACATCGACATGCTGATCGTGCGCGAGAACACCGAGGGCGAGTACACCAACCTCGGCGGCGTGATGTACGAGGGCACCGAGCGTGAGCTGGTGATCCAGGAGTCGGTGTTCAGCCGCCACGGCGCCGAGCGCGTGCTCCGGTATGCCTTCGAGCGCGCCGCCGAGCGGCCCCGCCGCACGCTCACCGCGGCGACCAAGAGCAACGGCATCGCGATCAGCATGCCGTGGTGGGACAAGGTGGTCGACGCGGTGCATGCCCGCTACCCGCAGGTGCGGGTCGACAAGCAGCACATCGACATCCTGAGCGCGCGCTTCGTGCTGCAGCCACAGCGCTTCGACGTGGTGGTGGCCACCAACCTGTTCGGCGACATCCTGTCGGACCTGGGGCCTGCCTGCACCGGCACCATCGGCATCGCCCCGAGCGCAAACCTGAACCCCGAGCGCACCTATCCGAGCCTGTTCGAGCCGGTGCACGGCTCGGCCCCCGACATCGCCGGCCAGAGCCTGGCCAACCCGATCGGCATGATCTGGAGCGCGGCGATGATGCTCGACTTCCTGGGCGAGCGGCCGGCCCACGACGCCATCGTCGCCGCCATCGAGCAGGTGCTGCGCGACGGACCCCGCACGCGCGATCTGGGCGGCAACGCCGATACGCGCGAGGTCGGGCGCGCGATCGAGGAGCGTCTGCAGTAAGTGCAGGTGCGGTTGCGGGTGCGGTTGCGGGTGCCGGGTCCCTGGGCGCTACTTGCGCCCGTAGCGCGCCTGAAAGCTGGTCTTGCCGAGCTGGTTGGCGTGGATCATGAAGCCCACCAGCGCAGCGGTGGCGTCGGCCGGCAACTCGAGCTTGTCGGTCTTGAGCGCATAGAGGGTGAAGATGTAGCGGTGCGGCTTGTCGCCCTTGGGCGGGCAGGCGCCGCCGAAGCCGGGTGCGCCGAAGTCGGTGCGGCCCTGGGCCGTGCCGGCGGGCAGGCCCTTGCCATCCGGGGCGCCGGCGCCTTCGGGTAGTTCGCTCACATCGGCCGGCAGGTTGTAGACGACCCAGTGCCACCAGCCCGAACCGGTCGGGGCATCGGGGTCGTACACCGTGAGCGCGAAACTCTTGGTGCCCTGGGGAGCGCCGCTCCATTTGAGCGCTGGCGACAGATTGCGTCCCTCGCAGCCGAAGCCCTTGAAAACCTGGGCCTCGGTCAGCATGCTCCCCGGCTTGATGGTGGGGCTGGCCAGCGTGAAGCCGCCGGCATGGGCCGAGGCGGCGGCGAGCAACAGCGGCAGGGCGGCAAGCAGAGGTCGCATGGTGGGTCTCCGATGGGTGTGGTGGCCGCGATCTTACTCAGCCGTGCGCTCGCCCGCCGCGTGGCAGGGCGTCAACGCTGCCGCAGCCGTCGCGGCGAGCGCCGGTCGGCCAGCGCCTCGCAGGCGCGCCGGTAGTCCTGCAGCGTCCTCTGGGCGCGGCCGAGCACGGTGTCGGGCGCGTAGCCACCGGGTCCCAGGCTGCCGTAGGGCATGCCGGTGAGCAGCTCCATGCCCTCGGCGGCGGTCTCGGCCGTGTACAGGTGAAAGCGACCGTCGGCCACCGCCTGCGTCAGATGCGGATCGAGCATCAGGCGATGGCGGCTGCGGTGCGGAATCAGCACGCCCTGCTCGCCGTCAAGCCCCAGCAGCTCACAACTGCGGAAGTAGCCCTCGATCTTCTCGTTGATGGCGCCCACCGGCAGCATCTGGCCGTGCTGGTTCAGGGCGCCGGTGACGGCTATGCCCTGCTTGAGCGGCAGGCCGGACAGCGCCGACAGCAGTGCGTAGAACTCGGCGCACGAGGCCGAATCGCCCTCGACGCCGCTGTACTCCTGCTCGAACACCACGGCGGCGTTGAGCGACAGCGGCGCAATGTGCGCGAACAGCCCGGCCAGGTGGCTGTGCAGGATGAGCACGCCCTTGTCGTGGATCGGCCCCGACAGCTCGACCTCGCGTTCGATGTTGAGCAGGCCTTCGTCGCCGGCATGGGTGGAGGCGGTCACGCGCACCGGGAAGCCGAAGGCGTGGTCGCCCAGATCGATCACCGTCAGGCCATTGACCTGGCCGGTGCGCATGCCGGTCACCTCGAGCAGGCGCTCACCCTGGACGATGGACTCCTGCAGGCGCTGCTCGGGGTAGTCGTGGCGATGCTGACGGGCCAGCCGCGCGGCGGCCACGTCCGCTGCGTCTACGGTGGCCGCACCGCGGCCGCGGGCCAGTGCCGCGGCTTCGAGCAACAGCGCCTCGGTGCGG
>JAKLLB010000156.1 GCA_023150345.1 Aquabacterium sp. | reverse complement strand
GTCTGAAGACCGACTGGGGCAGCTTCGGCGTCAGGCTGACCGGCACCCTGGCGTTGGTGTCCAAACAGCAGACGGGCAACGGCGACCCGTATGTGAGCAACCTGGGCAGGTTCGTCACCGACGGCGTGGTGCAGCGCTGGCGCCACCGCCTGAGCGTGGACTGGGAGCGCGGTCCGTGGACGCTCACCTTGTCCAACAGCTACATCGGCAGTTATGAAGACCAGAACTCGGCCATCGACACCAACAGCGGGACCGTGGTCGCGCCCAACCGGGTCAAGGCCTACTCGCTCTGGGACCTGTCAGGCAGCTGGAGCCCGAACAAGGCGCTGACGCTTCGCGCAGGCATCCAGAACCTGGCCGACACGAGCCCGCCGTACTCGAACCAGGCCTACTTCTTCATCTCGGGCTACGACCCGAGCTACACCGATCCGCGTGGGCGCACGTATTACCTGAGCGCGCAGTACCGGTTCTGACAGCGCGCCGGTCCTGTGGGGCAGGCAGCAGGTTCACTCCACTGCCGCGCCGATGAACTCGCGCAACCGCGCGAACGCCGCGTCAGGCTCGTCGCGCCAGGCGCCGTGGCCCGAGGCGGCGCAGGCGGCGAACTGCATCCACTGCGGCGGCAGCGCGGCAGCGATGTCGCGGGCGTCGTCGATGGGGCACACCGGATCGCGTTCGCCGGCCATCACCAGCACCGGGCACTGCGCACGCGCCAACCCGGGCAGCAGGTCCATGCCCTGCTTCTCGCCAGCCACGAAGTGGAACAGGATCTCCTCGTGGAAGACGATGCGCGAGCGGGCCTGCGGGTCACCAGGGCGCGTGTTGTACAGCGGCAGGCACAGCCGGCCGTACTCGGCCCAACTGGCGGCGTCGGGCGCGCGCCAGAAGCGCTCGGCCGCGGCACGCGCGGCGGCGCCGCCCAGGCGCTCGAACATCGCCAGCTTGCGTTCGAGGCGCATGTGGGGCGAGGTGCTCGACAGCACCACCTTGGCCGGGTGCTGCGGGTGGCGCGCCAGGTAGCGCTGCGCAACGAAGCCGCCGAACGACTGGCCCAGCACGATGGGACGATCGACGCCCAGCGCGTCGCACAGGCGCACCACGTCGTCGGCCCAGGTGTCCAGCGTCCACTCGTCGCGCGGGCGGCGGTCGCTGCGGCCGTGGCCGCGGTGGTCGTAGTAGACGATCTGCGCCACGTCGGCCAGGCGCGAGAACGCCGGCTTGAAACCGGTGTGGTCGTAGCCGGGGCCACCGTGCAGCAGCACCAGGGTGGGCTTTTCGCGCAACGCCGGACCGTCGGGCACGAAGCCGGGGCCTTCGATGTCGACGAACAGGCGCACGTCGGGGGCGATGGTGATGAGCATGGGGTCCTCGTCGGGCAGTCGGAGCAGGGTTCAGCCTGTGCGGTCGATGCGCACCGCCAGCACCACCGACGTGGTGGTCTTGAGCACGCCTTCGATCTCGCCGATCTCGTCGAGCAGGGCATCGAGCCGGGCCGTGGTGTCGGCACGCAGGATGGCGATGTAGTCGAACTCGCCGCTCACCGAGCTCAGTTGCAGCAGCTCGGGGATCTTCTGCAGCTTGCGGATGACATCGCGCGAGGCCTTGGGCTGCAATGTGATGCCCACGTGCGCCTGCACGCGGGGGCGTTCGTCGTCCAGGCCCAGGCGCACGGTGTAGCCCACGATCACGCCCTCGCGCTCGAGCCGCTGCAGCCGCGCCACCACCGTGGTGCGGGCGATGCCCAGCTTGCGCGCGAGATCGGCGGTGCTCTCGCGCGCATTGGCCTGCAGCAGCGTGATCAAGTCACGGTCGATCTGGTCTTTGGTCATATCGTCGGAAATGTTCGACGTATCGTCGAATGTACTCTATCTTTCGACGAGATGATGGTTTCTTTCGTCAGCGACCCCTCCTAGACTGCCGGGCATCGCACGTCGCTGTTCCCCCATTTCGGAGACCCCATCATGAAGATCGTCCTGCTCGGCGCGGGCCACATCGGCCAGACCATCGCCAGCCTGCTCGGCCACTCGGGCGACTACCACGTCACCGTGGTCGACAAGAACGCCGATGCCCTGGCCCGCGTGGGCGGCCCCGGCATCACCACGCGCGTGGTGGACACCGAAGACCGCGGCGCGCTGGCCGCCGTGATGCGCGGCCACGATGCCGTGGTCAACGCCCTGCCCTACCACCTGGCGATCACCGCGGCCCACCTGGCGCTGGAGACCGGCTGCCACTACTTCGATCTGACCGAGGACGTGGCCGCCACCAAGGAGATCATGCGCATCGCCGAAGGCGCGCGCACCGCCTTCATGCCGCAGTGCGGCCTCGCCCCGGGCTTCATCGGCATCGTCGCCCACCACCTGACCCAGGGCTTCGACTCGCTGCACGACGTGAAGATGCGCGTCGGCGCCCTGCCGGCCTTTCCGACCAACAAGCTCAAGTACAACCTGACCTGGAGCGTGGACGGCCTGATCAACGAGTACTGCCACCCCTGTGAAGCCATCCACGACGGCGAGCTGATCGACGCACTGCCGCTCGAAGGGCTGGAGCACTTCTCGCTGGATGGCACCGAATACGAGGCCTTCAACACCTCCGGCGGCCTGGGCACGCTGTGCGAAACCCTGCGCGGCCGCGTGCACAACCTCGACTACAAGACCGTGCGCTACCCCGGCCACCGCGACCTGATGATGTTCCTGCTGGGCGACCTGGAGCTCAAGGGCGATCAGGAGACGCTCAAGGCCATCATGCGCCGCTCGATGCCCGCCACCATGCAGGACGTGGTGCTGGTGTTCGTCACCGTCTCGGGCATGAAGAACGGCTCGCTGCTGCAGGAAGTCTTTGCCCGCAAGATCTTTGCCGAGCGCAGCGAGAAGCACCCGCTGTCGGCGATCCAGATCACCACCGCCGCCGGCATCTGCGCTGCCGTCGATCTGTTCCGCGAGGGCAAGCTGCCGCAGCACGGCTTCATCCGCCAGGAGCAGGTAGAGTTGCCGGCCTTCCTGGCCAACCGCTTCGGCAAGGCCTACCAGCAGTCGCGCCAGGTGGAGAGCATCGGGTAAGACCGAAGGAGCGATGCCATGACCGCCAAAGACCTGCTCGACGCCCTGGGCGTCCCCGCCGCCGCCTACGCCACCGGCGACATCGCGGCCCGTTCGCCGATCGATGGCACCCCCATCGGCCAGGTGCCCGATGCCGGGCCGCAGGCGATGGCTGACGCCGTCGAGCGTGCCCACGCCGCCTTCACCCACTGGCGCAACGTGCCTGCGCCGCGCCGCGGCGAGCTGGTGCGGCTGTTCGGCGAGGAACTGCGTGCACACAAGTCGCGCCTGGCCGCGCTGGTGACGCTCGAAGCCGGCAAGATCAGCAGCGAGGGCGCCGGCGAAGTGCAGGAGATGATCGACATCTGCGACTTCGCCGTCGGCCTGTCGCGCCAGCTCTACGGCTTGACGATCGCCAGCGAGCGCCCAGGCCATCGCATGATGGAGCAGTGGCACCCGCTGGGCGTGGTGGGCGTGATCAGCGCCTTCAACTTCCCCGTCGCGGTGTGGGCCTGGAACGCGGCGCTGGCGCTGGTGTGTGGCAACGCCGTGGTGTGGAAACCCAGCGAGAAGACCCCGCTCACCGCCCTGGCCACGCAGGCGCTGTTCGAGCGGGCGCTCACCCGCTTCGGCCAGGATGCCCCGGCCCACCTGTGCCAGGTGGTCAACGGCCGCGCGGCCACCGGCCAGGCGCTGGTCGATCACCCCCAGGTGGCGCTGCTGTCGGCCACCGGTTCCACCCGCATGGGCCGAGCCGTCGGCCCGCGCGTGGCCGCGCGCTTCGGCCGCTGCCTGCTCGAGCTGGGTGGCAACAACGCCATCATCGTTGCGCCTTCGGCCGACCTGGATCTCGCCGTGCGCGGCATCGTTTTCGGTGCCTACGGCACGGCCGGCCAGCGTTGCACCACCACGCGCCGCGTCATCGCCCACGCCAGCATCCACGACGAGCTCGTCGCTCGACTGGAGCGCGCCCGCGCCAGCCTGAGGATCGGCGACCCGCGCGAAGCCGGCGTGCTGATCGGCCCGCTGGTCGACCAGGCCGCGTTCGACGCCATGCAGCAGGCGCTGGCCGCGGCGCGCGCCCAAGGAGGCCGCCTGACCGGCGGTGAGCGCGTGCTGGCAGGGGCCCAGCCGCAGGCCTGGTACGCCGCGCCCGCGCTGGTGCAGATGCCCGCGCAGACCGAGGTCGTCTGCCACGAGACCTTCGCGCCCATCCTCTACACGCTGCGCTACGAGACGCTGGACGAAGCCATCGCGCTGCAAAACGCGGTACCGCAGGGCCTGTCGTCGGCCATCTTCACCAACGACCTGCGCGAGGCCGAGCAGTTCCTGAGCGCGCGCGGTTCCGACTGCGGCATCGCCAACGTCAACATCGGCACCTCGGGGGCCGAAATCGGCGGTGCCTTCGGCGGCGAGAAGGAGACCGGCGGCGGCCGCGAGTCGGGCTCGGATGCCTGGAAGGCCTACATGCGCCGAGCCACCAACACGGTGAACTACTCGCGCGAGCTGCCACTGGCGCAGGGCGTCAAGTTCGACGTCTGACGCAACCGGCAGCGCCGCGGCGGCAGCGGCGCACAATCGGCACGGGCCAACCCCTGGCGGTCCCACCGCCCCACCCGTGCCGATGAACCCTGCCGCCGCTGCACCCGTCGGCGCCGAAGGCGACCCCGCCGCGACGCTGCTCGACCCCTGGCTCGACGCCAGCCACAAGGGTTGGCCGCACCTGGCACCACCGCTGCGGCGCTCGCAGGTGGGGCTGCAGGGCTGGCGTGTGCTCGATGGCGACTTGCCGCTGCCTTTGGCCGTCATCCGGCAGGCGCGGCTCGAGCACAACATCAGCTGGCTGCAGGGCTTCGCGCATGAGCGCAGACTCGACCTGGCGCCGCACGGCAAGACCACCCTGTCGCCGCAGCTGTTCCAGCGCCAGCTGGCCGCCAGCGCCTGGGGGCTGAGCGTC
>JAKLLB010000155.1 GCA_023150345.1 Aquabacterium sp. | reverse complement strand
CGCAGCTTGCACCCGCAACGCGCACTGCGCTTGTGTCGCCGCACCGGGTGAGCGCATCGAATGCGCCTGGGGGCGCACCGCAGCCTTGCCCGAGTCGGATGGCGGCTGGCACGGAAGCTGCATTCCGACTGGTCGACGCTACTCATCGTGACTGAATCGCATCCGAACTGGAGCCATTGCCATGACCTACAAGACCTTCACCCTCACGCTACTGGCCCTGGCGGCGGCCCTGCCGCTGGCCGCGCAGGCCGAAGGCGGCCTGTCCACCAGCTTCAACGTGGGCGCCGTCAGCGACTACCGCTACCGCGGCATTTCGCAGACGCGGCTGAAGCCGGCGCTGCAAGGCGGCGTGGACCTCAGCCATCCGAGCGGCTTCTACCTCGGTGCATGGGCGTCCACCATTCGCTGGGTGAAAGACCTGGAAGGCGACGCCGGCGTCGAGGTCGACGTCTATGGCGGCTACAAGGGAGAACTCGCCAAGGGACTGGGCTATGACGTGGGTGTGCTGGGTTACGTCTATCCGTCCAACAAGTTGGCCACCAGCGCCAACACCACCGAGCTGTATGGCGCGCTGAGCTTCGGGCCGGCCACGTTGAAGTACTCGCATGCGGTGACCGACACCTTCGGCAACACCGACAGCAAGAACAGCTTCTACCTCGACGCTTCGGCCAGCTTCGACCTGGGCGGTGGGTGGATGCTGGCGCCGCACCTGGGCTACCAGAAGATCAAGGGCCCGTTCGGTGACGCCGCCACCTATACCGACGGTTCGCTCACCCTGTCCAAGGACTTCAACGGCCTCGTGCCCAGCATCGCGCTGGTCGCCACCGACGCCGACAAGGCGTTCTACGTGCCCGGCCCGGCCGGCAACAGCACCAAGTTCCTCGGCCGCTCGGCCGTGGTGCTCGGCGTGAAGTACAGCTTCTGACCCCTGCCACCAGACGGAGACTGACCATGAAGATGGTGACGGCGATCGTCAAGCCTTTCAAGCTCGACGAAGTGCGTGAGGCCCTGAGCGCGATCGGCGTGCAGGGGGTGACGGTGACCGAGGTCAAGGGCTTCGGTCGGCAGAAGGGCCACACCGAGCTGTATCGCGGCGCGGAGTACGTGGTCGACTTCCTGCCCAAGGTGATGATCGAGGCCGCCGTGGCCGACGACATCGTCGAGCGCGTGATCGAAGCCATCGAGTCGTCGGCGCGCACCGGCAAGATCGGCGACGGCAAGATCTTCGTCAGCGCCCTGGAACAGGTGGTGCGCATCCGCACCGGCGAGACCGGCACCGACGCGCTGTGACGCGGCGGGCCTGACGGCAACCCATCCCCTTCGAGAGACCTCCATGAAGAAACTGCTTGCCTGCCTGGCCCTGGGCCTGGCCTTGCTGGGCGGAACGACCGGCGCGCTGGCGCAGGACGCTGCCGCCTCCGCGCCCGCAGTCGCTGCCTCCGCCGCAGCCGAGCCGGCATCCCCGGCCGCTGCCGCGGCCACGGCGGCGCCCGCACCGGCCGCAGCGGCGTCGGCCGCGGCGGCGCCCGCACCCGTGCCCAACAAGGGCGACACGGCCTGGATGCTGGTGTCCACTCTGCTGGTCATCATGATGACCGTGCCGGGCCTGGCGTTGTTCTACGGCGGCCTGGTGCGCAGCAAGAACATGTTGTCGGTGCTGATGCAGGTGATGGTCACGTTCTCGCTGATCGTCGTGCTGTGGGCGATCTACGGCTACAGCCTGGCCTTCACGGAGGGCAACGCCTACGTGGGCGGGCTGGACCGCTTGTTCATGAAGGGCATCTTCGACCCGGCCACCGGCGCGTTTGCGATGGGGGCCACCTTCAGCAAGGGTGTCGTGATACCGGAGCTGCTGTTTGCCGCGTTCCAGGCCACGTTTGCCGGCATCACCTGCTGCTTGATCGTGGGCGCCTTTGCCGAACGCATCAAGTTCGCCGCCGTGCTCGCGTTCATGGTGCTGTGGTTCACCTTCAGCTACATCCCGGTGGCACACATGGTGTGGTACTGGATGGGGCCGGACGCCTATGTCTCCAAGGAGGTGGTGGATGGCCTGAACGCCAAGGCCGGTCTGATCTGGCAGTGGGGTGCGCTCGACTTCGCCGGCGGCACCGTGGTGCACATCAATGCCGCGGTGGCGGGTCTGGTGGGTGCCTACATGCTCGGCAAGCGCGTGGGCTACGGCCGCGAGGCGATGGCGCCGCACAACCTGCCCTTCACGATGGTGGGCGCGGCCATGCTGTGGGTGGGCTGGTTCGGGTTCAACGCCGGCTCGGCGCTGGAGGCGGGCAACTCGGCGGTGCTGGCGTTCATGAACACCTTCACCGCCACCGCGGCCGCGGTGCTCGCCTGGTGCCTGGGCGAGGCCATGCTGCGCGGCAAGGCCTCGATGCTGGGTGCGGCTTCGGGCGCGGTGGCCGGCCTGGTGGCCATCACCCCGGCGGCCGGCAACGTGGGCTTGATGGGCGCCATCATCATCGGCTTCGTCGCCGGTTTCGCCTGCCTGTGGGGCGTCAATGGCCTCAAGCGCCTGCTCGGCGCGGACGACTCGCTGGACGTGTTTGGCGTGCACGGCGTGGGCGGCATCATCGGCGCGCTTCTGACGGGCGTGTTCAACACGCAGGACCTCGGTGGCCCCGGCCTGGTCACCGACTGGGTCACGGCGACCGTGGGATCCAACGGTGTCGGTGCCCAGCTGTGGATCCAGGCCAAGGCCGTGGGGCTGACCATCGTGTGGTCGGCGGTGGTGGCGGCGGTGTCGTACAAGGTCGTCGACCTGGTCATCGGCCTGCGCGTGCCCGAGGAGGAAGAGCGCGAGGGCCTGGACATCAGCTCGCACGGCGAGACGGCATACGCCAAGTGAGCATGGCGTGATGCGTGCCGGCTGCCTGGCAACGGGCGGCCGCGCAGCCGGGCATCGCCAGACGCGGGGGGTGGGGACCGGGAGGCCCGCGCTCCCCGCGCCCCTTTTCGGTAGCCGGCCCGGCGTGCCACCATCGGCTTCCTACAATCGTGGCACTGTCGTCCACCGCTCAACGGAGCGCCCATGGTCCCGCACCTCGTCACTGCCCTCACCGGCCCGATCAATGAGCTGGAAGCGCGCATCCTCGAGTCGATGCCCGCCATCGAGCGCTGGTTCCGGCTGGAGTGGATGGAACACACACGCCACCTCACGCCGGCCATGCTGCCGCTGGCTGTGCAGGCGGCGATGGCCGCGATCGAGAAAATCTGTCCCGAGGCCAAGAACCTGCTGCTCATACCCGAGAGCGGCAACCGGCAAGCCGCGTACGTCGAGAACCTGCAGCGCCTGGTCCAGATCTTCACCCAGGCCGGGTTGAACGTGCGCCTGGGGTCGTTGGAAGCCGGGCAGGCGCCCGTCGAGCCGCTGACGCTGCCCGACGGCACCGAGCTCGCGCTCGAGCCTCTGGTGCGCACGCGGGGGCGCCTGGGGCTGAAGAACTTCGACCCCTGCACCATCTTGCTCAACACCGACCTGCCCGAGGGCGTACCGCAGGTGTTGCAGGGGCTGTACGAGCAGTACCTGCTGCCGCCGCTGCACGCTGGCTGGACGGTGCGTCGCAAGAGCCAGCACTTCAAGAGCTACGAGGAAGTGGCCAAGAAGTTCGCCAAGTTGCTGGGCATGGATCCGTGGCTGATCCACCCGATGTTCGGCCAGTGCGGACAGGTCGACTTCGGCAGCCGCGAGGGACTGGACTGCGTGCGCGGCAATGTCGACGCGCTGCTCACCAAGATCCGGCGCAAGCACAAGGAGTACGGCATCGGCGAAAAGCCGTTCGTGGTCGTCAAGGCCGATGCCGGTGGGCGTGGCGCCGGGCTCGTGACCCTGCGCGACGCGAAGGATCTCGACGCGCTCGATCTGGCCGCCCAGGCGCGCGCCAGCCAGGGCGTGCACGAGGTCATCATCCAGGAAGGCGTGCCGACCTACGAACGGGTAGACGACGCCGTGGCCGAGCCGGTGGTCTACATGATGGACCGCTACGTGGTGGGCGGGTTCTACCGCGTGCACGCTGGCCGGGGGATCGACGAGAGCCTTTCATCGCCGGGTTCGGGCTATGCGCCGCTGGCCTTTGCCGAGAGCCACCAGTTGCCGCGCCTGGGCGGCAAACCCGGGGTCAGCGCGCCCAACCGCTTCTACATGTACGGGGTGGTCGGGCGGTTGGCGATGCTGGCCGCCAGCTACGAGCTCGAGGCCACCGACCCCGAGGCCGAGAGCTACGACTGAGGCTCGCGACTGCTTGTCAAGCCCGCGACCTCAGGCTGTGGCGCCGGCGCCATTCGGTTCTTGACGCACCGCACAACGGCAGGCGCACAATCACGGCCTTCTTCGCTTGCGCCGGTCCCGGAATCGGTGGCCCGGCGATGCCGCAGTGAGCAATGCTTCCGCACCCAAGAGCCCGGCCGCCCTGGCCGCGCTCACGCTCGGCGCCTTGGGCGTCGTGTACGGCGACATCGGCACCAGTCCGCTGTATGCGCTCAAGGAAGTCTTCCATGGCGGCCATGTGGCGACCACGCCGGACAACATCCTGGGCGTGCTGTCACTGATCTTCTGGACGATGACCGTCATCGTCTCGGTGAAGTACGTGCTGCTGATCCTGCGTGCCGACAACAACGGCGAGGGCGGACTGATCGCCATGCTGGCGCTGGCCACCATGGCGGTCAAGGACAAGCCGGCGCTGCGGCGGGTGCTGATGACGGTGGGGCTGTTCGGCACGGCCATCTTCTACGGCGACGGGGTCATCACGCCGGCGATTTCGGTGCTTTCGGCCGTGGAAGGCCTGGAAGTGGCTGCGCCGGCGCTGCATGCCTGGATCATCCCGTTGACCCTGCTCGTGCTCACCGGCCTGTTCGCGGTGCAGCGCCTGGGCACCGGAGGCATTGGCCGCGCGTTCGGCCCGATCACCCTGGTGTGGTTCATCGTGCTGGTGGCGTTGGGTGTGCCGCACATCCTCGTCAACCCGGCTGTGTTGGCGGCGCTCAACCCGTGGTACGCGGTGCAGTTCTTCGTTCAGCAACCCTGGGTGGCCTTCGTGGGGCTGGGCGCGGTGGTGCTGTGC
>JAKLLB010000154.1 GCA_023150345.1 Aquabacterium sp. | reverse complement strand
CACGCCCAGCCGCGCATGCTGGGCACGGCCAGTGGCGACGATCTGGTCGCGCACTTTCAGCGCGACGTCGATCGGGATGGCGAAGCTCACACCTTGAAAGCCGCCGGTGCGCGAGTAGATCTGGGCGTTGATGCCCACCACGTTGCCGGCGGCATCGAACAGCGGTCCGCCGGAGTTGCCCGGGTTCACCGCAGCGTCGGTCTGGATGAAGGGCACGAAGGCATCGCCCGGCAGCGAGCGCCCCTTGGCGCTCACGATGCCCGAGGTGGCCGTCTGCTCCAGGCCATAGGGCGCGCCGATGGCCAGTACGTAGTCGCCCACCATGAGCTGCCGCGGATCGCCGATGCGCACCGTGGGCAGGCCTTTGGCCTGGATGCGCAGCACCGCGATGTCGGTGGCGCTGTCCGCCCCCAGCACCTTGGCCGAGAACTCGCGGCGATCGGCCAGCCGCACGGTGACTTCCTTGGCGTCCTTGACCACATGCGCATTGGTGAGGATCAATCCGTCGTCGGCGATGATGAATCCCGAACCCTGGCCGCGGAAGGGCTGCGCATCGGGCAGGCCGCGCCAGCCCGGCAGGCCCCGGAAGAAGCGCTGCATCAGCTCAGCCTCCGGTCCTTCGACGCTGGCACGGCGCGATCCCTCGACATTCACGCCCACCACTGCCGGGCCGAACTGCTGCACGATGGCGCGGTAGTTCGGCGCGGTGCCCACCGGCAACTGCGGCAGCGGTGCGGCCGTGCTCACGGCCACCGGCGCGGGCTTGCCCTCGCGCTTGGACCATGGCAGGTCGAAAGCCTGAGCCGACGCAGCGGCCAGCAGTGCGGCCGCCGTCGCGGCCTGGATGAGACGGGGTGTCGTGCGCATCGCGGGTTCACTCCATGACTGGCCGCGCACCGGCGGCGATGCACGCATGGTGCGAGCCGGAGATGAGCACACCATTAGCGGTCGGTGAAGCGAAGATTAGGATGCGGGGCGCAGCCCGATCGACACGCGCAGACCGCCCAGCGGCGCATCGTCCAGCCGCAGCGGCGCATCGTGGCGCTGGGCGACCCGGCGCACGATGGCCAGGCCCAGTCCGCTGCCGGTGGGCGGCGCCTCGCCGCCAGTGCCCGCGCTGGCCGTGCTGCCGCGAACGAAGCGCTCCTGCACGCGCTCGCGCTCGACGGGTGGGATGCCCGGGCCGTCGTCGTCCACATGCAGCCACAGCCGGTCGCCCTGCGGCTCGACGCTGACCTGCACATGCGTACCGGGCGGCCCGTATTGCAGTGCGTTGTCGAGCAGGTTGCGCACCGCCACCGCAAGCGCCGCGGCGTCGGCACGGGCCGGCGGCAACCCATCGGGCAGGTTCAGCGCCAGCGTGCTGCCGCGCGCTGCGGCCAATGGCTGCGCGGCCACCAGGGCCTCGCGCAGCAGCGGCGCCAGCGGCGTGGGCACCAGTGGCGGCAGCGCCGCGCCGGGCTCCTGGCGAGCCAGGGCGAGCAACTGCTCGGTCAGGCGCGCGGCACGATCCACGCCGGCCACCAAGGCCTCGAGCGCCTGGGCGCGGGTGGTGTCGTCGCCCGCCCGCCGCACCAGCTGAGCCTGCAGTTTCAGCGCGGTCAGGGGCGAACGCAGCTCGTGGGCCGCGTCGGCGACGAAGCCCCGCTGCAGCTCGAAGGCCTGTTCCAGGCGCTGCAGCAGTCCATTGAGCGCGCGCACCAGCGGCGCCACTTCGTCTGGCAAACCGTGTACCGCCAGCGGCGCCAGCGCGCCGGCATCGCGGTCGCGCAGCTCCGTGGCCACGCGCTCGAGCGGCCGCATCGTGTAGGCGATCAAGCCCCACAGCGCCACACCCAGCACCGGCGCGGCACCCAGCAGCGGCAGTACGCTGCGCAGCGCGGCATCGGTGGCCAGCGACTGGCGGATGCGCATGGGCTGCGCCACCTGGATCACGCGCCCACCGGCGGCCACGCCGAAGCTGCGCCAGCGCTCGCCCTGCACGTCGATTTCCGCATAACCCAGCACTGCATGACCGGGCAACGCCCGATGCGCGCGATTGGCATACACCGTGTGGCCGTCGATGCGCCAGATCTGCACGACCATGTCGAGCTGCTCGTCGCTGAGCACCGCCGCGTCTTCGTCGGAGATCTCACCCTGGTCGCGCAGCGACAGCGCGGTCTGGCGCAAGTGGTAATCGAACAGCGCAGCGGCCTCGCGCAGCACGCTGCGGTAGCTGACGGTGCCCACCAGCGCCACCAGCAGCACCAGCGCGGCCAGCACTGCGAGCAGCAATCGGGTGCGGATCGAGTTCATCGCGCCAGGAAGTAGCCCACGCCGCGCATGCTCTGGATGACGCCGGGGCCCAGCTTCTTGCGCAACTGATGCACGTAGACCGAGACCGCGTTGCTCTCCACGGCGCCGCCCCAGCCGTACAGCCTGTCTTCGAGCTGGGCGCGCGACAGCACCGCACCGGGGCGCTGCATCAGCGCCTCGAGCACCGCGAACTCGCGTGCCGACAGCAGCACCGGGCGGCCCTCGAGCGTGACCTCGCGCGTGGCCGGGTCCAGGCGCAGGCCGCCGTGCTCCAGCGCCGGTGCGGCGCGCCCGGCATGGCGCCGCACCACGGCGCGCATGCGGGCCAGCAGTTCGTCGAGCTCGAAGGGCTTCACGAGATAGTCGTCGGCGCCGGCATCCAGGCCGCTCACGCGCTCGCCCAGCGCGTCGCGCGCGGTGAGCACGACCACCGGCGTGGCATCGCCGCGCGCGCGCAGCACCTGCAGCAGCATCAGCCCGGCCGTGGGTTGCACGACCGCGCCTGGCGCGGGCGGCAGGCCAAGGTCGAGCAGGATCAGATCGAAGTGCTCGGTGTCCACGCTGGCGCGTGCCGCGGCCAGGTCGTAGACCCAGTCGACGGCGTGCCCTTCCAGGCGCAGGGCCTGGCGCAGGCTGTCGCCGATCATGCGATCGTCTTCCACCAGCAGCAGTCGCATCAGCACTCGTCCGTTCCCGGACCACTCGGGGTCCCCTGGCCGCCCAGGTGCCGACCGGTCCGGATCAGCTCGGCCCACTTCGGCCCGTGTTCAGCGCGCCGAGCATAGCAATCCTAGAATCGGCCGGCCTTGCCGCGCACGCACCCACCCGGCGCGGCGTCGCACACCGGCCCACCCGGCCCTCACACGGAGCACGACCCGATGGACATCCGCCAGAACCCGGCACGCGAGCGCATCGAGCGCGTGCGCGAGGCCCTCGAGCGCGCAGGCGCACATGCATTGCTGGTGCCCTCGGCGGATCCTCACCTGTCGGAGTACCTGCCCGAGCGCTGGCAGGGCCGACAGTGGCTGTCGGGATTCTCCGGCTCGGTGGGAACGCTGGTGGTAGCGCGTCACAAGGCAGCGCTGTTCGCCGACAGCCGCTATTGGGATCAGGCCGAGGCCGAACTCAGCGGCAGCGGCATCGAACTGGTCAAGATCCCTACCGGCGGCTCCACCCACCACATCGGCTGGCTGGCCGCCGAGGTGCCGCGCGGCGGCCATGTCCTGGTCGACGGCCAGGTGCTGGGTCTGGCCGCAGCGCAGCAGTTGCGAGGGGCGCTCGACGCCGCTGGCGTGACCCTGCGCACCGACGTCGACCTGCTGGCCGACGTCTGGCCCGAGCGTCCGGCGCTTCCCGCTGCGGCGGTATATGCCCACCTGCCGCCGCACGCCAGCGAACCGCGCACCCTGCGGCTGGAGCGGGTGCGCGAAGCCATGGTGCGCCAAGGGGCCACCCACCACCTCGTCTCCACGCTCGACGACATTGCCTGGATCACCAACCTGCGCGGTGCCGATGTCGAATACAACCCGGTGTTCCTGGCCCACCTGCTGCTCGACTCGACGCGCGCGACGCTGTTTGTCGGCACCGGCAAGGTGGCACCCGCGCTGGCCGCGCAGTTGCAGGCCGACGGCGTGGCGCTGGCCGACTACGCGCAGGCCGGCGCCGCCGTGGCCGCGCTGCCATCGGGCAGCACCGTGCTGCTCGACCCGCGCCGTGTGACGCTGGGGCTGCGCGAGCGCGTACCCGCCGGCGTGCGCGTCATCGAGGCACTCAACCCGAGCACCTTGTTCAAGAGCCGCAAGAACGGCGTCGAGGCCGGCTTCGTGCGCGAGGCCATGGTCGAGGACGGCGCGGCGATGTGCGCGTTCTATGCCTGGTTCGAGTCGGCGCTGGGCCGCGAACGCATCAGCGAGTTGACGGTCGACGAACGCCTGTCGGCTGAACGCGCGCGGCGCAGGGACTTCGTCGGCCTGAGCTTCAACACCATCGCCGGCTTCAATGCGAACGGGGCCCTGCCGCACTACCGCGCCACGCCGCAGTCGCATGCCTGGATCGAAGGCGACGGCCTGCTGCTCGTCGACTCCGGTGGCCAGTACCTGGGCGGCACCACAGACATCACGCGGGTGTGGCCGGTGGGCACACCCAGCGCGGCGCAACGGCGTGACTTCACCCGGGTGCTGCAGGCGACGATGGCGCTGTCGCGCACGCGCTTTCCGCGCGGCACCCTCAGCCCCAGCCTGGACGCGATCGCGCGCGCACCCCTGTGGGCGCATGGCCTGGACTATGGCCATGGCACCGGCCACGGCGTGGGCTACTTCCTGAACGTCCACGAAGGGCCGCAAACGCTGTCGAAGACCACGGCGGAACCGCACATGGCCATGGAGCCGGGCATGATCACCTCCATCGAGCCAGGCGTGTACCGGCCCGGGCAGTGGGGCGTGCGCATCGAGAACCTGGTGCTCAACGTACCGGTCGAAACGCCGGAACAGGGCGCGTTCGGCGACATGCTCGAGTTCGAGACCCTGACGCTGTGCCCGATCGACACCCGTTGCGTCGAACGCGGCCTGCTGCGCGAGGACGAGATCGCCTGGCTCGACGCCTACCATGCCACGGTGCGCGCCCGCCTGGAGCCGCATGTGCAGGGAGCCGCCCGCGACTGGTTGCAGGCGCGCACCCGGCCGCTGTGAAGCGCTGATGGAAAGCGCAAGCGCGGCCGTGCAGGCCGCGCTCGATGGATGCCAGGCAGACCTGCGCCGGCAGCTCAGGCAGCGACGCGGCGATCGAGCCGGAACGTGGCCACCAGCCCAGCCAGGCGACCCGCCTGGTCGCGCAGGCTCTCGGCAGCGGCAGCGGATTCCTCCACCAGCGCCGCGTTCTGCTGCGTCATCTGGTCGAGCTGCACCACCGACACGTTGATCGTGCCCAGCCCCGCGCTTTGCTCGCTGCTGGCCGCCGTGATCTCGCCGATGATGTCCGTCACCCGCTGCACGCTGGCCACGATCTCGTTCATC
>JAKLLB010000153.1 GCA_023150345.1 Aquabacterium sp. | reverse complement strand
CTCGATGGTGGGCGATGTCCAGCGCCCGGGCAACTACGAAATTCCCATGGGCACCTCGTTCGCACAGCTGCTCGAGATGGCTGGTGGCGTCAAGGGCGGGCGCAAGCTCAAGGCCGTGATTCCCGGTGGGTCGTCGGCCCCGGTGCTGCCGGCCGCCACGATGATGGACTGCACGATGGATTACGACTCCATCGCCAAGGCCGGCTCCATGCTCGGTTCTGGCGCGGTGATCGTGATGGACGAAACGCGCTGCATGGTCAAGAGCCTGCTGCGTCTGTCGTACTTCTACAGCCACGAAAGCTGCGGCCAGTGCACGCCGTGCCGTGAAGGCACGGGCTGGCTGTGGCGGCTGGTGAACCGGCTTGAGCATGGCCAGGGGCGCGCCGAAGACCTCGCGCTGCTCGACTCCGTGGCCGAGAACATCATGGGGCGGACGATCTGCGCGCTCGGGGATGCTGCGGCCATGCCGGTGCGCGGCATGCTCAAGCACTTCCGCGACGAGTTTGCCTACCACGTCGAACACAAGACCTGCATGGTCCCGGCGTATGTCTGACCTCGGGACGCACGAGAAATGATCGAAATCGAACTCGACGGCAAGAAGGTCTCGGTGCCCGAAGGCAGCATGGTGATGCATGCGGCCGACGCGGCCGGCACCGCGATTCCGCACTTCTGTTACCACAAGAAGCTCAGCATCGCGGCCAACTGCCGCATGTGCCTGGTGGACATCGAGAAGGCACCCAAGCCGATGCCAGCCTGCGCCACGCCGGTCACCCAGGGCATGGTGGTGCGCACCAAGAGCGAAAAGGCGGTCAAGGCACAGAAGGCGGTGATGGAGTTCCTGCTCATCAACCACCCGCTGGACTGCCCGATCTGCGACCAGGGCGGCGAGTGCCAACTGCAGGATCTGGCCGTCGGTTACGGCGCCGGGGCCTCGCGCTACGGCGAGGAAAAGCGGGTCGTGCTGCACAAGAGCGTCGGGTCACTGATCTCGATGGAGGAGATGAGCCGCTGCATCCACTGCACCCGCTGCGTGCGCTTCGGCCAGGAAATCGCCGGCGTGATGGAACTCGGCATGCAGAACCGTGGCGAGCACTCCGAGATCACGACGTTCATCGGCCGCAGTGTCGACTCCGAACTGTCGGGCAACATGATCGACCTCTGCCCGGTGGGCGCGCTCACGAGCAAGCCGTTCCGCTTTGCCGCTCGCACCTGGGAATTGGCGCGCCGGCGCAGCGTGAGTCCGCACGACTCGACGGGCGCGAACATCATTGTCCAGGTCAAGAACCACCAGGTGTTGCGCGTGGTGCCGTTCGAGAACGAAGACGTCAACGAGTGCTGGATCGCCGATCGCGACCGCTACAGCTACGAAGCGTTGAACAGCCCGCAGCGGCTCGCGCAGCCGCGCATCCGGCAGGGCGGCCAGTGGCAGACGGTGGACTGGAACACGGCGCTGCGTTATGTCGCCGACGGGCTCAAGCGCGTGATCGCCGAGCATGGGCTCGAAGGCGTGGGCGCGGTGGCGAGCGCTCAGCGCAGCATCGAGGAGCTGTTCCTGCTGGGCAAGCTGGTGCGTGGCCTGGGCAGCCAGAGCGTCGACTACCGGCTGCGCGATGCCGACTTCGGCAATGCCGCGCCTGCGGGGCAGGCGCGTTGGCTGGGTACCTCGATCGCGTCGCTTTCCAACCTGGACCGTGCGTTTGTCGTTGGCTCGTTCCTTCGCAAGGATCATCCGCTGTTCACACAGCGCCTGCGCCAGGCGGCACGCAAGGGCGGCCAGGTGCTCAGCCTGCATGCGGTGCACGACGACTGGGCCATGCCGGTGGCTGCGCGCATCACCGCGGCGCCTGCGCAATGGGTGTCGGCGCTGGCCGACGTGGCAGCCTGCATCGCCGCAGCCAAGAGCGTATCCGCACCGATGGCCGGGCGTACCGGTGGTGCGGCGCAAGCGGTGGCCGATGCGCTGTTGTCGGGCGAACGCAAGGCCGTGTTGCTCGGCAACGCCGCTGCGCAGCATCCTCAGGCCTCGGCACTGCTGGCGCTGGCCCAGTGGATCGGTGAACACACGGGTGCCAGCGTGGGTTATCTCACCCAGAACGGCAACGCCGTCGGTGCCCAGCTGGCAGGTGCGTTGCCAGGCGCAGGCGGCTTGAGTGCCGGCCAGATGCTGACGCAGCCGATGAAAGCGCTGTTGCTGCTCGATGTCGAACCCGAGCTCGATGCCGCCAACGCCGCCGCGGCGCGCGCAGCACTGGGTGCAGCCGGACTGGTGGTGGCGTTCACATCGTTTGCCGACGCCCATGTGCCTGACGCCGACGTGATGCTGCCGATCGCTGCATTCACCGAGACCGCGGGAACCTATGTCAACGCCGAAGGGCGTGTGCAGGCGGTTCAAGGCGTCGTACGGCCGGCGGGCGAAGCGCGACCGGCCTGGAAGGTGCTGCGCGTGCTGGGCAACCTGCTCGGCCTCGGTGGCTTCGAACAGGAGACTGCCGAGGAAGTGGCGCGCGAGGTGCTGGGCGATACGGCAACACTGGCCGCGCGTCTGGACAATCGTGCACCGTCCGGTGCGCTGGGCGCGGCCGGGAGCACCGCTGCTGACGGTTTGCAACGCATCGCCGACGTGCCCATCTACAGTGTCGACCCGCTGGTGCGCAGGGCCACCGCGTTGCAGCTGACCCGCGACGCACAGTCGCCGGTGGTGGGCGTGCCCAGCGGGCTGTGGCAGCAGCTGGCGCTGCAGCCAGGTGACCGGGTGCGCGTGTCGCAGGGTGCGGCGCAGGCCACCTTGGCCGCCCGCGAAGACAGCACGCTGGACGCTCAAACGCTGCGCGTGAGCGCCGGACATCCCGACACGGCAGCGCTGGGGGCCATGTTCGGCCCGATCGCGATCGAGAAGGCATCGCCATGATCGAGCAATTCAACCAGTACGGCAGCACGTTGCTGGCCGCGCCCTGGTGGGGCGGTGTGGCTTGGCCGGTGATTTGGAACCTCATCAAGATCATCGTGCTGGTCGCGCCGCTGATGGGCTGCGTGGCTTACTTGACGCTCTGGGAGCGCAAGGGGATCGGCTTCACGCAGGTGCGCCCGGGCCCCAACCGCGTCGGACCTTGGGGTCTGCTCACGCCGATCGCTGATGCAGTGAAACTGGTCTTCAAGGAGATCATTCGCCCGACGGCGGCCAACAAGGGGCTGTTCTTCCTGGCCCCGATCATGACCATCATGCCGGCGCTGGCCGCATGGGCCGTGATCCCGTTCGGCCCCGACGTGGCTGTGGCCAACATCAATGCCGGCCTGCTGTTCCTCATGGCCATCACGTCGCTCGAGGTGTACGGCGTGATCATCGCCGGGTGGGCCTCGAACTCAAAGTACGCCTTCCTGGGGGCGCTGCGAGCGTCGGCCCAGATGGTGAGCTACGAGATCGCGATGGGCTTCGCGCTGGTGGTGGTGCTCATGGTGTCCGGCTCTCTCAACATGACCGAAATCGTCATGGGCCAGGCCAAGGGCATGGCCGCTGAAAAGGGCCTGAACTTCCTGTCCTGGAACTGGCTGCCGCTGTTTCCCATCTTCCTCGTCTACTTCATTTCGGGCCTGGCCGAGACGAACCGCCACCCCTTCGACGTGGTGGAAGGCGAGTCGGAGATCGTGGCCGGACACATGATCGAGTACTCGGGCATGTCGTTCGCCATGTTCTTCCTGGCCGAGTACGCCAACATGTGGCTGGTCTCCATCCTGACCGTCATCCTGTTCCTGGGCGGCTGGTTGCCACCGATCGACAGCGCGGTCTTCAACTGGATACCGGGCTGGATCTGGCTGGGCCTGAAGACCTTCGTGGTCGTCACCATGTTCCTGTGGGTGCGTGCCACGTTCCCGCGCTATCGCTATGACCAGATCATGCGCCTGGGCTGGAAGATCTTCATTCCGGTCACGCTGGTGTGGCTGATCGTCGTGGGCCTGTGGATGCAGACCCCGCTCAACATCTGGAAGTAACCGGCCATGGCTTCCACCGCTTCGATCAAGGACTACTTCTCCAGCTTCTTGCTCCTGGAACTGCTCAAGGGCTTGAAGCTCACGGGCAGGCACTTCTTCCAGCGCAAGATCACCATCCAGTTCCCGGAGGAGAAAACGCCGCTGTCGCCGCGTTTTCGCGGACTGCACGCCCTGCGGCGCTACGAGCACGGCGAAGAGCGTTGCATCGCCTGCAAGTTGTGCGAAGCCGTATGCCCGGCGATGGCCATCACCATCGAGTCCGACCAGCGCGCCGACGGCACCCGCCGAACCACCCGTTACGACATCGACCTCACGAAGTGCATCTTCTGCGGCTTCTGCGAGGAAGCCTGTCCGGTGGACGCGATCGTCGAGACGCATGTCTTCGAGTACCACGGCGAGAAGCGCGGTGACCTGTACTTCACCAAAGACATGCTGCTCGCCGTCGGCGACCGCTACGAGCGCGAGATCGCTGCCAACAAGGAGGCCGACGCGAAGTACCGCTGAGCCCTGCCGCACCGATGCCCGTCCTGCTGGAAGCGGGACAGACCGGAGTGGCTGGCGCAGCCTGATCTGCGCGGCAACACCATGAACATCACAGGCGCACTCTTCTATCTCTTCTCGGCGGTCTTGCTGTTCGCGTCCTGGCGCGTCATCACCGCGCGCAGCACCGTGCATTCGGCGCTGTATCTCGTGCTGGCATTCGCCAATGCGTCGGTCATCTGGATGCTGCTCAGAGCCGAGTTCCTCGCCATCGCCCTGGTGCTCGTCTACGTGGGCGCGGTGATGGTGTTGTTTCTCTTCGTCGTGATGATGCTCGACCTCAAGGGCGACGAGTTCCGCGAGGGTTTCTGGAAGCATCTGCCACTGGCCGGACTGATCGGCGCCGTGATCGCGCTCGAGATGGCGCTGGTCCTGCTGCCCGGTTTCCGCCTGGCCGAGGCGCCTGCGCCAGACCCCGCGCTGGTCAAGCTCGGCAACACGCGATTGCTGGGCATCGAGGTCTACACACGCTACCTCTACCCGCTGCAGGTAGCAGCCGTGCTGCTGCTGGTGGCCATGGTCGCGGCGATTGCCCTGACGCTGCGGCGCCGCAAGGACAGCCGCTATCTCGATCCGTCCGTGCAGGTGCGGGCGCGCAAGGCAGACCGACTGCGCATCGTCAAGATGGACCCGGTCGTCGATGCGCCGGCCACCCCTGCGGCACCCGCTGGAGACCAGCCATGAGCCTTGGCACGATCACGCTCGGCCACTACCTGTCGCTGGGCGGCATGCTGTTCGCGTTGTCGGTGGTCGGCATCTACCTGAACCGCCGCAACCTCATCGTGCTGCTGA
>JAKLLB010000152.1 GCA_023150345.1 Aquabacterium sp. | reverse complement strand
CCTCGGTCGAGGTGCTGTTCGAGTCCGCCGCCCGCGTGGTGGGCCAGAACGCGCTGGGCGTGATGCTCACCGGCATGGGCGCCGACGGCGCGCGCGCCATGAAGACCATGCGCGATGCCGGCAGCTACAACATCTGCCAGGACGAAGCCAGCTGCGTGGTGTTCGGCATGCCGCGCGAGGCCATCGTCCATGGCGCAGCCGACGAGGTGCTGCCGCTGCAACGCATTGCCCCGGCCCTGCTCGAGCGCCTGCGCAGCACGGCCGGCATCGCCATCCACCGGGTCTGAAGGCCGCTCGGCGGCCCGCCCGGGCGCGTGGCGCCGGGCGGCAGCGTGCGGCTACTTCGGCGGCAGGAACATCGCCTGCAGGTCCGACAGGAAGTCGAAGCCACGCGCGCTGGGCCACACCCGGGCGAGGTCACGTTCGACCAGGCCGCGCGCCTGGGCCAGTTGCAGCACGCCATCGATGACGCTGGGCGGCAGCCCGGTGCGCGCCGTGAAGTCGGCCAGCGCGAAACCCTCGCGCAGGCGCAGCGCATTGAGCATGTACTCGAAGGCGAGCCGCTCGCGCGGCACCTCTTCGTCCTGGCTCATGGCATGGCCGGCCAGCGCCTCGTCCATGTAGCGCTGCGGCTCGCGCCAGCGCACCTGTCGCATCACCCGATGCGGATAGCTCAGTTTGCCGTGCGCCCCGGCCCCGATGCCCAGGTAGTCGCCGAACTGCCAGTAGTTCTGGTTGTGCACGCAGCGGTGGCCGCGTCGTGCGAATGCGGAGACTTCATAGCGCTCCAGGCCAGCGGCCGATGTGCGCTCGCAGATCAGGTCGAGCATGTCGCTGGCCAGGTCGTCGTCGGGCAGCCCCGGCGGGGGCTCGAGCGCATAGCGCGTGTTGGGCTCGATGGTCAGGTGGTAGATCGACAGGTGCGGCGGCTCGAGCGCCAGCGCGGTGTCGAGGTCGGCCTGCAACTGCGCCATCCCTTGCCCGGGCAGGGCGTACATCAGGTCGAGGTTGAAGGTGTCGAACGCAGCGGCCGCCTCCTCGACCGCGGCCCGCGCCTGCGCGCCGTCGTGCACGCGCCCGAGCCGGCGCAGCATGCCATCGTCGAAGCTCTGCACCCCCACCGAAAGCCGCGTCACGCCCGCCGCGCGAAAAGCGCGGAAGCGCTCGCGCTCGAAGGTCCCCGGGTTGGCCTCCAGCGTGACCTCGCAACCCGCCTCCAAGGGCAGCCGGGCACGGATCGCCGACAGCAGCCGATCGATCGACTCCGGCGCGAACAAGCTGGGTGTACCGCCACCGATGAACACGCTCACCACCGGCCGCCCCCACACGAAGGGCAGCGCCGACTCGAGATCGGCCACCAGCGCCGACAGGTACTGGGCCTCAGGGGTGGTCGCCACGCTGGCGGGGCCTGCTGCGGCGCCGCGGCCGGGGTTCCACACATGCGAGTTGAAGTCGCAGTAAGGGCACTTGGCCAGACACCACGGCAAGTGCACGTACAGCGACAGCGGCGGCGACTCGCCCAAGTTCAGCGTGCCGGGCCGAAGACAGCGGCTGACAGGATCGTCCATGGCCTGGCGCCCGATCAGCCCACGAGGTGCCAGGCCTCGTGCATCAGTTCGCGCATCAGTGCGGCCGAGCGCGCGCGGTGGCTGTGGCGGTTCTTGGTCTCGGCGTCGAGTTCGGCCACTGTGGCACCCAGCTCCGGTATGAACATCAGCGGGTCATAGCCAAAGCCCTGGGCGCCGCGTGGTGCGAGCAGGATCTCGCCGGGCCAGCGACCCACGGCAACCAAGGGCTCGGGATCCCCGGCATGGCGCACCGCGACCAGGGTGCTGATGAAGTGCCCGCGGCGATCGGCCATGCCCCGCAGTTGGGCCAGCAGGCGCTCGTTGTTGGCCGCGTCCTGGCGCCGGCGCCGGGCCTCGCGCTCCTCACCCGCCAGCGACTCCACCTCGCCCGCGTAGTGCGCGGAGATGACGCCCGGCGCGCCGCCGAGCACATGCACGCACAGCCCGGAATCGTCGGCGATGGCCGCACCGCTGCAGGCAGCCGCCGCGTGCCGGGCCTTGGCCAGCGCGTTCTCGATGAAGGTGTGGTGGGGCTCGTCGGCTTCGGCGATGCCGAGCTCGCCCTGGGCCACGATCTGCAGCGGCAGGCCCGCCAGCAGCGCGCGCAGCTCGGAAAGCTTCTTGGCGTTGTTCGATGCCAGCACCAGCCTCATCGCACCCTCGTCGTCATGCAGCCAGTGCCGCCTTCTGCGCCGCCACCAGCTCGGCAATGCCGCGCTCGGCCAGACCCAGCATGGCCAGCATCTGGTTGTGCGAGAACGGCTCACCCTCGGCCGTGCCCTGAACCTCGACAAATCCGCCCGATCCAGTCATGACCACGTTCATGTCGGTGTCGCAGGCGGAGTCTTCGGTGTACTCGAGGTCAAGCAACGGTGTGCCCCGCATCATGCCCACCGACACCGCCGCCACGTGGTCGCGGATCGGGCTGGCCGCCAGCCGCCCCTGCGCCCGCAGCCAGGTGACCGCATCGTGCGCAGCCACCCAGGCGCCGGTGATCGCCGCCGTGCGGGTGCCGCCATCGGCCTGCAGCACGTCGCAGTCGATCAGGATGCTGCGCTCGCCCAGTGCCGCAAGGTCGAACACCGCCCGCAGCGAGCGCCCGATCAGGCGCTGGATCTCTTGCGTGCGGCCGGTCTGCTTGCCGCGTGCGGCCTCGCGATCGCCGCGGGTGTGGGTGGCGCGCGGCAACATGCCGTACTCGGCCGTGACCCAGCCCTCGCCACTGCCGCGCTTGTGCGGCGGCACCTTCTCTTCGACCGACGCCGTGCACAGCACACGCGTGTCGCCGAAGCTCACCAGCACCGAGCCCTCGGCATGGCGGGTGTATCCGCGCTGCAACGTCACCGGTCGCAAGGCATCGCAGGCGCGACCAGTCGCGCGCACGAAATCGTTCATGGGGAGAGTCTCCAATGGCGTGGGGTTGCGCAGGCGGACGAGGCATACAGCCGGCAGGACCGGGAACGGCCTGCCGGCGATGCCTTCAGGTCTTCTTCTGCGAGGAACGGCGGATCGCCTCGTTGATCTCGCGGATGGAGCGCTCGATCTCGGCATCATCGAGCTCATCCGGTGCGGCGTCGCCCGAGGCGAGGCTGGCCTGTATGGTGGAAGCGAAGACCTCGTCGCCCAGCGACTCGGTGGAGACCGCCGACTGTGTCTCGGCTTCCTCGGCGCCCTCCCACTCCACCGCGAGGATGGTGACGTTGTCGCTCTTGGCCCCGGCGTTGCGCAGAGCCTGCTCGGCCAGCTCGGGCACCGCATCCGAGATGGGGCGCTGGGCGAGCTGCTCGGTGATCACGGCATCGGTGACGCTGCCCCACAGGCCGTCGGAGCACAGCAGCACCTTGTCGCCCGCCTGCATCAGCAGCGGCCCGGCGGTATCGACCACCGGCTTGCCGGGTGAGCCCAGGCATGTGAACAGCACGTTGCGGTTGAAGCGCTGGGCAATGGGCACCACCTGGGCCATGGTGTCCTGCAGCTCGGTGTAGGAGTGATCGCGCGTGCGGGCGATGAGCTTGTCACCCCGCACGAGATACAGCCGGGAATCACCGCAATGCGCCCAATACGCCGCATTGCCCTGCAGCAGGCAGGCCACGATGGTGGTGCGTGGCGTGTCGAGCAAGGCCTTGTCGGTGGCGTAGCGCAGCAGCTGGTGGTGCCCGGCCAGGATGGCATCGTGCAGGAAGCGCAGCGGATCCTTGAGCCCCGGCTTGGCCTCGCGCTGAAAGAGCGCGGCCAGCATCTGCAGCGCCAGCTGCGAGGCCACCTCGCCCTCGGGATGGCCGCCCATGCCATCGGCCAGCGCAAAGAGCCCGGACGACCGCGTGTAGCAATAGCCCATGCGGTCTTCGTTCTTCTCGCGACCGCCGCGACGACTGACCTGGTAGACGGAAAAGCGCATCTGGGTGCCCCGCCTCAGGACTTCACGCCGCCCTTGAGGTTTTCGATCTGCAGCTTCAGCCGTTCGCTGAAGCTGAGCTTGGTGTAGCGCCGTTCGGTCTCGCGCGAGAGTTCCTTCTGCAGTGCGAACACGCTCTGTGGCCGCGACAGCGGATCGAGCGACATGCACCACTCGGTCACCTCGATGAGGTTGTCGGAGTAGATGTTGCGCAAGCGCGAAAGGCTGAGCGCCAGGCGATCCTTTTCCAGGCGCTGCGGCGCATCGTTGGGCGGATAGCCCTGCATGCACGCGTAGATGCACGCGCCGATGGCGTAGATGTCGGTCCACGGGCCCAGCGTGCCGTCACGCCGGTACATCTCGGGTGCGGCGAAGCCGGGCGTGTACATCGGGCGGATGAAGTTGCCTTCCTTGCTCAGCACCTCGCGCGCGGCGCCGAAGTCGAGCATCACCGCCTTGTTGTCGTTGGTGATGAAGATGTTGGCGGGCTTGATATCCAGGTGCAGCATCTTGTGCTGGTGCACGATGCGCAAACCCCGCAAGATCTCGTCGAACAGGCTGCGGATGGTGGATTCCCGAAATACCTTGTCTCGCTTGAGGTCGCGTGCCGTGACGATGAAATCCTGCAGGGTGTCGCCCTGCAGGTAGTTCATCACCATGTAGACGGTTTCGTTCTCGCGGAAGAAATTCAGCACCGAGACCACGCTGGGGTGCGAGATCTGTGCCAGCGACCGGCCTTCCTCGAAGAAGCTCTTCAGGCCCAGGCGATACAGCGGCTGCTTCTCGGGCTTGACCCGGGGTGTGAGTTCGCCCGGAGAGCGCTCGGCCAGCGATGCCGGCAGGTACTCCTTGACGGCCACCAGATGGCGTTCGGAATCCTCAGCAAGATACACCACGCCAAAACCGCCGGCCGCCAGTTTCTTGACGATCGAATAACCGCCGACCACGGTGCCTGCTGGCAACGGGGCGGGTTTCGGCTTTGACATAATCGGTGATTTCGCGATGTGAGATGTCCGTGGCAGTTTACAGCATGACCGGGTTCGGGGCCGCCCATGTGCAAAGCACCGGCGACGGGCTTGGGCCCATGTCGACGGCAGCTGCGAGCTTGCCAGCAACGGCCGGTGGCGTGGGTGTCGAATTGAGGTCGGTCAACGGCCGATTTCTCGACTTGAGCTTGCGGCTGCCCGATGAATTTCGTGGCCTGGAGCCTGCCCTGCGCGACCTGGTCGGCGCGGCGGTCCGGCGCGGCAAGATCGAGCTGCGGCTGACGAGCACGCGCGACGCCGACACAGGTTGGTCGCAGCCGCAGCCCGAGCAACTGCAGCGCCTGGCGGAACTGGAGTCGGCGGTCTTGCGCCACCTGCCGCAGGCGCGACCGCTGTCGGTAACCGAAGTGCTCAACGGGTGCCGCGCCACCACCGCGGCCCAGCGACTGGACGACACCGCCCTCGATGCGGCGCGCCGCGCCGTGGCGGCATTGCGCGAGGCGCGCGAACGCGAAGGCGAGCGGCTGGTGGCCATCCTGCGCGAGCGCATCGCCCACCTGCGCGAGCTGGCCACCCAAGCCGCGCCGCTGGTGCCCGCCGTCGTGCAGCGCCAGCAACAGCGCTTCCTGGAGCGCTGGCGCGAGGCCCTGGCCGCCGCTGGCGCCAACAGCAGCGTCAGCCC
>JAKLLB010000151.1:822-5674 GCA_023150345.1 Aquabacterium sp. | reverse complement strand
GCCACGCTGCTGATGCTGGACTTGGCCTTGCGCTCGGGCCGCATGGCACTGCGCGTGCCGGCAACGGTGCGCCTAACGAACAGCGTTTATCTGACGCCGCGGCGATGCTGGACGAAGGCACTGCGGCGCATGGCGTCAGATAAACCTTGTTGAACTTGGCCGCCGGGGAGGCGGTGGCATGGGCAGTGTAAGTTTCAGCTGCCGGCGCTGGCAATGGCTGCAGTGGGCATTGGCGCTTGGGGATCGTTGCGGGATCGGGCACGGACGGTGTTTGCCGGCCGAGACTGGCACGGTGGTGCGGTCGACGGTGCCGATGGGGGTACCCTGGAGTGGCAGGCGCAGCACTTGGCCGGGCTGCGAGTGCGATGTGGCAGCTGCTGTGTCGTGGGAGTACCGCGGTGACTCATGGCGGGCCCCGGCAGGCGGTGGGCGAGATCGAGGCCAGCGCTGTGCGATCGGCCCGCAGGGTCTGGACGAGCTGCCAGCGCCCGAGTTGGCAGTGTGTGCAGCAGGCGACGTCGATGGCAGCCACGCGACGCATGAAGGCCAACGCGTCCTCGCGCGCCTGCGGGCTGGGCTGCGGCATGGTCAGCAACTGCCGCGCCAGCGCCAGGCGGTGCGCCTTGGCCGCCGGGGCCAGCAGCCCGAAGTGTCGGATGCGCTTGAAGCCCGGTGGCAGGACATGCTGCAGCAGCCGCGCGACGAATTCGGTGCCCGGCATGCCGATGGTGCGCTTGCCGCCGCGGCCGTCGGCGCGTACGCGTAGGAGGATCTTGTCGCCGTCGATGGCCACGAGGCGCTCGTTGCCGATGGCGGTGCGGTGGGTGTAGCGGGCCAGGTAGTCCAGCACCGCGGCCGGCCCGGCCAGCGGCGTCTTGGCATAGACCACCCATTCGTATCGCCGCAGGGCCTGCATGCGCCGTGTGCGGTCCTCCTGAGTCAGCGCCGGATCGCGCGGCAGCAAGCCGGCGGCCCGGGCCTGCTGCAGGGCCTGCAGGAACTTGCCCCTGAAGACTCGGGACAGGGCGTGCACGGGGAACAGGAAGCGGCCCGAGCGCTGCGGCCGGCGCCAGGCAGCGCCGCCAGGTTGGACTTGCAGGGCCCCGCACGCCATCAGCGCATGCACATGCAGGTGCCGCCGCAGGTCCTGCGTCCAGGTGTGCAGCACCAGCGTGAAGGCGCCGATGCCGCCGAGCCAGCGCTCGTTGGCGGCGAACTCGGTGAGTGTGGCGGCCGTGCACTGCATCAGCGTGTCGTAGACCCAGCGCGCGTGCACGCCGGCCAGCGCGTTGAGTTCGTGCGGTAGCGTGAACACCAGATGGCAGTACGGCACGTCGAGCAGTTCGCTCATCCGCGCCGCGCGCCAGGCATCGCGCTGGCGGCTCTGACACTGAGGGCAGTGCCGATTTCGGCACGAGTGCCAGCGCCATTGCTCGGCGCCGCAGCCGTCGCAGCGCATCAACTGCCCGCCCAGCGCCGGCGTTCGGCAACTGACGATGGCGCGCCAGGCGCGCGCCTGCGCCGTGCTCAGGCCGTGGGTGCGCAGATAGTCTTGGCCGAAGTGGCGCAGCACCTCGGCCAACGTCGTGGCCACCGCCGCTTCAGTGGATGCTGGGCGTGGGCGGAATCGGCGGCAGCGCGGCCAGCAGCTTCAGCGGATCGCGCCGGGCGCCATCGGGCGCGTCGGGCCGGGCCAGATGCAGGTAGCGGGCGGTGGTGCTGACATGGCGGTGACCGAGCCACTGCGACAGGCTGTACAAGTCCGCGCCGGCCTCCAGCAGGTGAGTCGCATAGCAGTGCCGCAGCGTGTGAATGCCCCCGCGCTTGGTGATGCCGGCATCGGCGCGCGCGGCCTGATACCACTTCTGCGGGCTCGTGTCGCTGATCGGCCGCGAGCCGTCCGGGCTGGCGAACAACCAGGTCCGCGGATGGGCGCTGTGCCACCAGGCGCGCAGCAGGCCCAGCGCGTCCTGCTCCAGCGGCACATAGCGGTCCTTGCCGCCCTTGCCCTGGACGACGCGAATGCACATGCGGTCGGCGTGGCTGTCGATGTCGGCCACGCGCAGATGCAGCAGCTCCGACAGGCGCAGGCCCGTGGCGTAGGCCAGCATGAGGAAGGTGCGCGGGCCGAGCCGGGTGGTCACGGCAAACAGCCGGGCGATCTCCTCGCGCGAGAGGATCTCGGGCAGCCGTTGCGGCGCGATGCCCAGCGGAATGTGGAACGCCTCGCCGTCGAGTCCGAGCACGGTGCCGTACAGGAATCGGAACGCGCAGCCGTACTGGTTGACCGTGGAGCGCGAGCGCTGGCGGTCGCGCAGCAGGTGCAGGAGATAGCCCTGGACCTCCTCGGCGCTGAGCGCGGCGGGACTGCGTTTGTAATGCCTGGCTAGACGGGCCACGGCGTCGATGTAGGACTCCTGGGTCCGGGCTGCCATGCCGCGCAGTTCCAGCGCGTCGAGCATGCGTTGTCGAAGTGGCGTCATCACCATCTCCTCGATCGAGGCGCGGGCACATGCCCGCATCGATCAAGGTACGGCGAGACGGCGCCGAGCGCTCGTCGAGTTCAGCCGCCGCGTCAGCGGCTTAGTTCAACGTTGGAAATCAGCGGCGCCGGTACGGCGTCCGCTGGATTGACTTGTTGGACGAAGCCGCTGCGCGGAGCAAGACCCACGGCTCGAGCCTGGTTTGACTATTCTTCACGTACACGTGCGTCGATAGGCGACGCGGTGACTGTGCCACAACGCGTGAGGAATGAGCCATGAGCAATGCCCCGAACCCCGGCGCCACCGGCGCGACCAACGCCGCCAACGCCGCCAACCCCGCCAACGCCAGCGCGGCCCAGGCGGACCGATGCGAATTCGACCGGCGCTACGCGAGCCTGCTCCAGCACCTGCGCCTGAAGGGCATGCAGCCCAAGACCGTGCAGGCCTACACCCACGGCATCCGCCGCCTGGGCGAGTGCTTTGGCTGGCGTATCGACGCGCTCACCGACGAGCAGCTCAGCGAGCACTTCAGCCGGCTGCTGCAGACCCACTCGTGGAGCAGCGTCAAGCACGACCTGTACGGCTACAAGTTCTACTGCACCCACGTGCTGGGCCGCGCGTGGGCGGCCAATCCGGGGCTGATCAAGCCGCCCAAGGTGCAGCGCCTGCCCGACATCCTCACCGTCGAGCAGGCCGCACGGCTGTTCGCGGCCACGCGATGCCTGAGCTACCGGGTGTTCTTCTTCACCCTGTACAGCCTCGGGCTGCGCCTGGGCGAAGCGCTGGCGCTGCAGGTGGGCGACATCGACGCGGCGCGCATGCGCGTGCATGTGCGCCACGCCAAGGGCAACCGCGACCGGCTGGTGCCCCTGGCGCCAGCCACGCTGGACGTGCTGCGCCGATTCTGGGCGGTGCACCGCAACCCGACGCTGCTGTTTCCCGGGCGCGCCGGCGGCGTGGCCGGCGCCGCGCGGGCTGAGCGGGCGCTGGACCGCGCCGGCGTGCAACGCGCGCTGCGCGAGGTGGTGCGGTCCATGGGCCTCAAAAAAACATTCACCCCCACAGCCTGCGCCACAGCTATGCCACGCACCTGATCGAGGCCGGCGTCGATCTGTTGCAGGTGCAGAAGATCCTGGGCCACCACAGCATCCTCACCACCGCCCGCTACACCCACCTGTCCACCCTGACCGACACCGCTGCGCGCGCGCACATCGACGCGCTGATGCAGCGCGTGGCCCCGCCGCTGCCGCAGCAGCAGCTCACTCGCACCGGCGCAGGGGTGGCCAAGTGATCGCGCTGTCGCACGTGATCGAGCGCTTCGGCGCCGCGTACCGCGCTCACTACCAGCCTGCGCCCAGCCAGTTGCAGGCGTTGGCTGCCATGCAGCGCTGTCGCACCCGTTGGGCCGCCACCTTCACCGCGCAGTGCAGCAATGACGCCTGCGCCGCGCTGCGCGTGCTGCCGCACTCGTGCGGCCACCGCCACTGCCCGCACTGCCAGCACGCCGACAGCCAGCGCTGGATCGAGCGACGCCGCCAGCAGTTGATCCCGGGGGCGCACTTCATGATCACCTTCACGCTGCCGGCCGAGCTGCGCGCGCTGGCCCGGGCCCACCCGCGCAGCGTCTACGGCGCGCTGATGGACTGCGCCTGGCAGACACTGCGCCAGTTCGCGATGAACCACCGAACCCTGCGCGGGGTCCCCGGCGCGGTGGCGGTGCTGCACACCCACAGCCGCGCGCTGGATCTGCACCCCCACGTGCACATGGTGATGCCCGCGGCGGCACTGGACGTCAAGCGCGGGCTGCTGCGCCGGCTGCCCCCCGAGCAAGGCTACCTGTTCAACCACAAGGCGCTGGCCAAGGTGTTCCGGGGCAAGCTGCTCGATGCGCTCAAGGCCCAGGGCCTGCAGCCGCCCGTGGTGCTGCCCGAGGCCTGGGTGGTGCACTGCAAGCACCTCGATCACGGCGGCGCGGCCATGGTCTACCTGGGCCGCTACCTGTACCGCGGCGTGATCCAGGAGGCCGACATCGTGCGCTGCGACGACGCGGGCGTGACCTACCGCTGGCGCGACTCCAGGACCGCCGCGCTGCACCAGCGCAGCGTCGGCGGCGCGCAGTTCCTGCGCCTGGTGCTGCAGCACGTGCTGCCCAAGGGCCTGCGCCGCAGCCGCTGCTACGGCTTGCTCAACCCGGGCGCCACGCGCGTGCGCAGCCTGCTGGCGCTGCTGGTGTTCAAGCCCGCGCCAGCGGGTGCGCCCCAGCAGCCGGGCCCACCCGATCGGTGCGCCCCGGCGATGTCGTGCCCGTGCTGCGGCGCGCCCATGCGCATCATCGTGCGCCGCGTGCCCCCGCCTGCGGCCGCGCCACC
>JAKLLB010000151.1:0-812 GCA_023150345.1 Aquabacterium sp. | reverse complement strand
GGATAAGCAAAATCAACGTTTGATTTCACCCGCAGACGACAGACGGCGAAGCCGGCTGGCGGCTGTCGGGTGCAACGACGGTTAGACCACACCGCGTTGTTCTATGCTGCTTCAAGCAAGAACTCGACCTTGACTGCCTCGTATGGGAACTCGACCTGGCCAGTCTCCGTGCGGACAAGTACACCCGCGTTGAGAAGGGCAGTGAGGTCGCTATGTACTGCCTTGATATCTCGTTCGACCCGGCGTGCGGCCTCACGCACAGTCAAGGGGCCGGACCCGCACATGGCCTTCAGGAGTTCCCAACGCTTTGCAGTGAGCACCTTCCAGAGCAGTTCCGGCGTTGCGAAGGAGATCCGATCGCCCTTTGCGGCCTTGCCCGACTTCCAGGCTTGGACAAACTCGACCATCGAGTCCCCGGGATCACGTACTTCAAGGGTCACTGTCTTCACGCTGGTACCTCGCGATGTCGCGTTGGAACGCTTGGATCAACTTCTCGGGCGACTCAAAGGCGAACTTGCTTTCCTTGCCCTTGTAGTGACGATGGTCACCCTTTCCGGACTCGTTGTCATAGCGTACAACACAGACGCCTTGAACCACATAGGCAAGCCGGTACTTGAAGCTGTGAGACGAGCCAGGCAGGGGTTGGGGCAACTGCCACAGCACCAGCTCGGCGAAAGCTTCCTCGGAGTACGGGATTCGTCGCCGGAGAAGTTCGGTAGCCTTCATTGTTGGCAACGATACCAACGCAGCTCGTAGTTGTCAAGTAGACCAACGGGGAGGGGTTTGTGTGGTCTAGACAAGGTGGCTTCGTG
>JAKLLB010000150.1 GCA_023150345.1 Aquabacterium sp. | reverse complement strand
CACCAGCGTCGCGCGGCGCCGCCCAGCGGGCCCTCGGTGGCGATGTGGATCGCATCGGCGCGTGCGTCGTGCAGCGCCTGCGCCACGCCGGCATACGGACGCCAGGCCAGCTCGATCTCGCGGTAGCCCGGACAAGGGTAGCGCCGAAACGCGCCGGGCTCGATCACGCGAACATCGTGGCCGTCATTGCGCAGGCGGTGCACCAATTCGAGCAAGGTGATGACGACGCCGTTGACCTGCGGCGTCCAGGCATCGGTGACCAGGGCGATGCGCAATCGGCGCGGCACCGCCGCGTTCACCGCGGTGTTCCTGCGGGGGGAGCGGCCATGCCGGTGGACGCCAACGGATCGGCCGCCAGAGGTGCGATCGGGCGGGGCAGGGGCAGCGGCAGGGGCGCGGGTTCGGCGGCGGGAATGGACGGCACCACAGCGGCGAGCGGGCGCCGATCGCGGCTGCGGTCGACGATCTCGAGCCGCCCGTCGCGGTGCTCGACCAGCGCCGTCAGGCTCTCGACCCAGTCGCCGTCGTTGCAGTAGAGCACGTCGTCGATGCGGCGGATCTCGGCGTGGTGGATGTGTCCACAAACCACGCCGTCGACGCCGCGGCGGCGGGCCTCGCGCGCCACCGCCTGCTCGAAGTCGCTCACATAGCTCACGGCGCGCTTGACCTTGCCCTTCAGGTAGCGCGACAGGCTCCAGTACGGCAGCCCCAGCCGGGCGCGCACCTGGTTGAAGCGGCGGTTGACCTTGAGCGTGAACTCGTAGGCCACATCACCCACGTAGGCCAGCCAGCGCGCGCATTGCACCACGCCATCGAACAGGTCGCCGTGCGTTACCCACAGGCGTCGTCCGTCGGCCAGTGGGTGGATGCAGTCGTCGACCACCTCGACACCACCGAAGTTGTGGGCCACGTACTTGCGGGCGAACTCGTCGTGGTTGCCGGGCACGAACACCACCCGGGTTCCCTTGCGGGCCAGCCGCAGGAGCTTCTGCACCACGTCGTTGTGCAGTTGCGGCCAGTACCAGCTGCGGCGCAATTGCCAGCCGTCGATGATGTCGCCCACCAGGTACAGCGTGTCGCAGTCCAGCTCGCGCAGGAAGTCGAGCAGTGCGCGGGCCTGGCAGCCAGGGGTGCCCAGGTGCAGATCGGAGATCCACACCGTGCGCACGCTCAACCGATGACTGCCGGTGGCCGCCGGTTCAGGAGTCTCGTGCGCCGCATCGTGCATGGACCGTTATGGTCCTGCCCTGGCATGACGGCCGCGTGAAGACCGCTTGACAGTCCTGCGACGGCTGGCTCGGGGCCGCGTCACATCTTCGTCACGGGCTCATCACGGCCGCGTCATCGGCGGCGACGAGCATACCGCCCATGGACATCCTGCCCACGCTCGCCGCCATGCCCGACACTCCGGCCGCCGCGCCGCGGGCATCTTCCATCCATGTGCCGCGGGCCGTACCGGCCACGCTGCCCACGCCGCGCGAGGAGGTCCGCCTCGAGGCCGTGTGGGCACGCCACCAGGACGAGGTGCGCGAGGCACAGCGCCTGCGCTGGCAGATCTTCGCCGACGAAATGGGCGCGCGACTGCAGCCGCCGGCCGATGCCCCGGCCGGCCATGACATCGATGTGTTCGACGCCTACTGCGAGCACCTGCTGGTACGCACGCTGCCCACCGACAGCGAACCCGCGCGGGTGGTCGGCACCTATCGCGTGCTGACCCCCGCGGCAGCGCGCCTGGTGGGTGGGCTGTACACCGATACCGAGTTCGACATCACGCGCCTGCGCGGGCTGCGCCACCGCATGGTGGAGCTGGGCCGGTCCTGCACCGACGCGCAGTGGCGCACCGGCGGCGTGATGATGATGCTGTGGAGCTCGCTGGCGGTGTTCATGCACCGCAACGGGCTGGACCTGATGATCGGCTGCGCCAGTGTGCCCATGCGCGACGGCGGCCACGCCGCCGCCAGCCTGTGGCGCCGACTGGCCGCCACCCACCTCGCGCCGATCGAGCATCAGGTGCGCGCCCGCCTGCCCTTGCCGGTGGATGAGCTGCGCAGCGACCTGGATGTCGAGCCGCCGCCGCTGATCAAGGGCTACCTGAAGTGCGGCGCACGCGTACTCGGCGCGCCGGCCTGGGACCCCGACTTCGGCTGCGCCGACCTGCCTCTGATGCTCAACCTGGCCGACCTGCCGGCGCCGTATCGCCGCCGCTTCCTGGACGGCTGACATCGCGCCCGATGCGCCCCGCCTGGAGCCGCTGGACGACCTGCGCGCCCTGATCGAGCAGGGGCAGCCGTACCTGCAGGAGCGCGTGCTTGGCACGGTCGAGCACGATGGGCTGCGCTTTCCGTTGCTGGCCGTGGTGCTGGGCAACCCGGACCCGGCCGTTCCGGCGGCCGGCATCTTCGGCGGCGTGCACGGGCTCGAACGCATCGGCACCGAGGTCGCGTTGGCGGCGCTGCGGCAGTTCGTGGCGCGCCTGCGTTGGGATGCCACCTTGCACCACCTGCTCGACGGCCTGCGACTGGTGGTGATGCCGCTGGTCAACCCCGGCGGGCTGTGGCTGGGCACCCGCGCCAACCCGCAGGGCGTGGACCTGATGCGCAATGCGCCGGTGCAAGCCACCGAGCCGGTACCCATGCTGCTGGGTGGGCACCGCATCGGCGGCTGGCTGCCGTGGTATCGCGGACCGGCCGATGCGCCCATGCAGGCCGAGGCCCAGGCCCTGTGCACGCTGGTGGCCGAAGAGCTGTTGACGCACCGTTTCGCCATCAGCGTGGACTGCCACTCCGGATTCGGGGTCGTCGACCGGCTGTGGTTTCCTTACGCCCATACGGCGCGGCCGGTGCCCATGCTGCCCGAGGTGCTGGCGCTGGCCGAGTTGCTGGACGACTCGCTGCCACACCACCGCTACCTGATCGAGCCGCAGAGTCGCCAGTACCGCACCCACGGCGACCTGTGGGACCACCTGGTGCTGCAGGCCGGCGCCGGGGCGCCTGCCAACACCCTGTTGCCGCTGACGCTGGAGATGGGCTCGTGGCTGTGGGTGAAGAAGAACCCGCGCCAGATGTTCTCGCGCCAGGGCATCTTCAACCCGCTGATCGAACACCGCCAGCAGCGCGTGCTGCGCCGCCACTTGGCACTGCTGGACCTGCTGGTGCGCGCAGCCCTGGGCCACGCCCGCTGGTGCCCTCCGCCGGGGCTGCGCCCGCTGTGGCACGCGCGCGCACTCGACCGCTGGTATCGCACGGCACTGCCCGATCGGGCGGCGCCGTGACCCAGCGGCGCGGTCTCAGGCGAGCGCCGGCTCCAGGCAACCGGCGCGCCCGGCCTCGAAGGCACGCGCGTTGAGCGCGCGCAGGCGCTCATTGGCGCCAAAGCGCGCCAGCACCTGGGCCAGCAGCAACTGAACGGGCCAGGGCAGCAAGTCGGCGCTGGCGCCCAGCATCACCGTGTTGGCCAGCCGCGCGTCGCCCAGCTCGCGCGCCAGCGTGCCGGCGTCGACGCGGCGCGCGTTCGGGCACGCCGCCTGCAACTCGGCCCAGGGGTCGCCCGGATAGCGCTCGATGCCGGCGCTCACCACCGGTGGCTCCACGCGCAGCGTGTTGGCCACCACGCAGCCACCGGGTGCCAGCCAGTGGCTCCAGCGCAACGCCTCGGCGGCTTCGAGGGCGATGAGCACATCCACCGTGCCGGGCGTGATCTCGGCAGCCACCACGCGCGGTCCCACCCGCAGCTGCGAGCTGACCACGCCGCCGCGCTGCGACATGCCGGCCACCTCGGTCTTGCACACGTCCAGCCCGGCTTCGAGCGCGGCACGCGCCAGCACGTCGCTGGCGGTCATCACGCCCTGGCCGCCGATGCCCACGACCATCAGGTTCACGCCCTTCATTGCACCGCCTCCACCATCGGGATCACACGCTGGGCCGGCGGCACGCTGATGGCGCCGCGCGCGCAGGCACGGGCGCAGATCTCGCAGCCCGTGCACACCGTCGGGTCGATCTTCACCCAGGCCAGGTCGACCGTCTTGCCGCTGGCGCGGGTGCGCTGCTCGCGCCGCGTGACCAGCAGCGCCGGGCAGCCCACGTCCAGGCAGTTGGTGCAGCCGTTGCACTGGTCCTCGTCGACCACCAGGGCCGGTGTGCGCTGGAAGTCGGGCGCGAAGACGCAGGGCCGGGTGGTGATGACCACCGAGGGCTCCTCGGCCTTCATCTCCTCGCGCAGCACCTTCAGGAAGGTGGGCAGTTCGTACGGGTCGGCCACGCGGATGCGCTCGGGCCGCACGCCCAGCGACTCGACGAGCTTCGGAAAGTCGACGCGCATCGCAGACGCCTCGCCGTCCATGGTGCGGCCGGTGGCCGGGTTCTCCTGGCCGCCGGTCATCGCCGTGGCGCGGTTGTCCAGCAGCAGCACGGTGACGTTGGCGCGGTGGTAGGTGAGATTCACCAGCCCCGACATGCCCGAGTGCAGGAAGGTCGAGTCGCCAATCACGGCCAGCACCGGCTGCGGCTCGGCCTGCCCGATCTGCGCCTTGGCCACGCCGCCGGCCGTGCCCAGCGAGGCGCCCATGGCGAACACGGTGTCGAGCGCGTTCCACGACGGGCTCGAACCCAGCGTGTAGCAGCCGATGTCGCCGCAGACGATGGCCTTGGGCAGCCGCGACAGCCAGAAGTACACGCCGAGATACCCGCAGCCGGCGCACAGCGTGGGCGGACGCGCGAACACCGCGCGGCGCTCGGGCACCGGCGCCGGCGTGGGCACGGAGCCGCCACCGGCCAGAATGCCCAGCGCGGCATGCGCCACGTGAGCGGCGTTGATCTCGCCGTGCGGCGGCAGCCAGGCGCGGCCGTGCACCGCCAGGCCCGCGGCGCGCAGCTCGCCTTCGACCAACGGCTCGGATTCCTCCACCACCAGCACCTGGTCGACGCCCGAGCAGAAGCGCCGCGCCAGGTCCACCGGCAGCGGCGTGCCCATGCCCAGCACCAACATGGGCGCGTCGGGCAGGGCCTCGCGCGCCGCCAGCGCAGCCGGACCCGAGGCGACAATGCCCAGGCGCCGGTCGCTGCCGTGCTCGATGACATTCCAGGGCGAGCGCTCGGCCAGCTCGCGCAGCGCCGCCTCGCGCTCGGTGCGCACCTGCAGCCGCTTGCCGACGTTGCCGGGCGACAGCACCCAGCGCGCCGGATCCTTCACATAAGGCCGCGGCTGCGGCGCCGGCAGCGCCGGCTGCAGGCGCACCACGCGCTTGACATGGCACACCCGCGTCGTCAGCCGCAGCAGCACCGGCATCTCGAACTGCTCGGACAGCGCGAAGGCCTCGCGCGCCATCTCGTAGGCCTCCTGCGGGTCGCGCGGCTCCAGCACCGGCATGTGGGCGAAGCGGCCCCAGTAGCGGCTGTCCTGCTCGTTCTGCGACGACGAGTAGCCCACATCGTCGGCCACCGCGATCACCAGGCCGCCGTTGACGCCGGTGAGCGCCGCCGACATCAGCGTGTCGGCGGCCACATTCAGCCCCACGTGCTTCATCGCCGCCAGGGCCCGGCGCCCCACCAGCGACGCGCCCAGCGCCACTTCGAGCGCCACTTTCTCGTTGACCGACCATTCGGCACGCACCGTGTCGCAGCGCGACAGCAGCTCGACGATCTCGGTCGAGGGCGTACCGGGGTAGGCCGCGGCCACTGCGACACCGGCGTCGCGCGCCCCGGCGACCAGCGCCTCGTTGCCCGACATCAGCAGTCGGGTGGTGGATGGCTGGG
>JAKLLB010000014.1:37111-62330 GCA_023150345.1 Aquabacterium sp. | reverse complement strand
GGCCGGCCGTTGCAGTGGCCGGCGGCCCGGATGCCGCGGAAGCTCCAGTCCTTCTCGATCGCGTAGATTCGATCGCCCATTTCGACCTTCACCCCGCCGTTGGCCACGACACGCAGTGGCACGTGCCGATGCGCCCCGCCCTCGCCCTTGACGACGCCGACGAAAGCCTCGCCGATCTGCACATGGTGGCCCGGCAACTGGCCGCTGATGCCCGCGGCACGAACGCGATAGCGACGCTAGACCGCGGCGGCCAGCGCGACGAGGAAGTCCGGGTCATCGTGCGGAACATGTTCGGCGATGAAGCCGGTGTTGAAGTCCCCGGCCACGAACTTGGGGTGCGCCAGCAGCGCTGCCTGGAACGGGATGTTGCTCGAAACGCCGCGGATCACGAAGCCGTTGAGCGCCTCGCGCATCTTGGCAATGGCGTCGGTGCGGTCGACGCCGTGCACGATCAGCTTGGCGATCATCGAGTCGTAGAACATCGGGATCTCGCCGCCTTCGTAGACGCCGGTGTCCACCCGCACGCCGCCGCCCTCGGGCACCGGCAGCGAGGCCTCCATGGTTTGCGCCGGCGGGTCGTAGCGCACCAGGCGCCCAGTGGACGGCAGGAAGCTGCGGAACGGATCCTCGGCATTGATGCGGCACTCCATGGCCCAGCCGTTGCGCCGGATGTCGGACTGCGCGAAGGCCAGTTTCTCGCCAGCGGCCACGCGGATCATCTGCTCGACGAGGTCCAGCCCGGTGATGCACTCGGTGACCGGATGCTCCACCTGCAGCCGGGTGTTCATCTCCAGGAAGTAGAAGCTCTGGTCCTTGCCGACCACGAACTCCACGGTGCCCGCGCTCTGGTACTTCACCGCCTTGGCAAGCGCCACCGCCTGCTCGCCCATGGCCTTGCGGGTGGCCTCGCTGATGAAGGGAGAGGGTGCCTCCTCGATCACCTTCTGGTGGCGGCGCTGGACCGAGCACTCGCGCTCGTGGAGGTAGACGACGTTGCCGTGCGCATCTCCCAGCACCTGGATCTCGATGTGGCGCGGCTGCTCGACGAACTTCTCGATGAAGACGCGGTCGTCGCCGAAGCTGTTGCGGGCCTCGTTGCGGCAGGCCGAGAAGCCCTCGAAGGCCTCCTTGTCGTTGAAGGCCACGCGCAGGCCCTTGCCGCCGCCGCCGGCGCTGGCCTTGATCATCACCGGATAGCCGATGCCCTGGGCGATCTCCACCGCACGCTCGGGCGACTCGATGGCATCGTTCCATCCCGGAATGGTGTTGACCCGGGCCTCATTGGCGAGCTTCTTCGAAGCGATCTTGTCGCCCATCGCGGCGATCGAGTAGTGCTTCGGACCGATGAATGCAATGCCCTCTTCCTCGACCCGCTTGGCGAACTCCTCGTTCTCCGACAGGAATCCGTAGCCCGGATGCACCGCCTGTGCCCCTGTGCTCTTGCAGGCGGCGATGATCTTGTCGGCCACGAGGTAGCTCTCGCGGCTGGGTGCGGCGCCGATGAACACGGCCTCGTCGGCCAGTTCGACGTGGCGCGCGTCGCGGTCGGCCTCGGAATAGACGGCCACCGTCTGGATGCCCATCTTGCGGGCGGCCTTGATCACGCGGCAGGCGATCTCGCCGCGGTTGGCAATCAGGATCTTGCTGAACATGGTGGTGGTCTCCTGCGCCCTCACAGCGGTATGTTCCCGTGCTTGCGCCATGGGTTGTCGAGCTTCTTGTCGCGCAGCATCGCCAGCGACCGGCAGATGCGCCTGCGCGTCTCGTGCGGCTGGATCACGTCGTCGATGTAGCCGCGGGCGCCGGCCACGAAGGGGTTGGCGAAGCGGGTCTTGTATTCGGCCTCGCGGGCAGCCAGCTTGGCCGGGTCGCCCTTGTCCTCGCGGAAGATGATCTCCACCGCGCCCTTGGCGCCCATTACCGCGATCTCGGCATTGGGCCAGGCGAAGTTGACGTCGCCGCGCAGGTGCTTGGAGCTCATCACGTCATAGGCGCCGCCGTAGGCCTTGCGGGTGATCACCGTCACCTTCGGCACGGTGCACTCAGCATAGGCATACAGCAGCTTGGCGCCGTGCTTGATGATGCCGCCGTACTCCTGGGCCGTGCCTGGCATGAAGCCGGGCACGTCGACAAACGTGACCACCGGGATGTTGAAGGCATCGCAGAAGCGCACGAAGCGCGCGGCCTTGATGCTGCTCTTGATGTCCAGGCAGCCGGCCAGCACCAGCGGGTTGTTCGCGACGATGCCCACCGTCTGGCCTTCCATGCGTGCCATGCCGACGACGATGTTCTTCGCGTTGTCGGGCTGAATCTCGAAAAAGTCGCCGTCATCGACCACCTTGAGGATCAGCTCCTTGATGTCGTACGGCTTGTTCGGGTTGTCGGGCACCAGGGTGTCGAGCGAGTGGTCCAGACGTTCGGCCGGGTCGCCGCTGCGACGTACCGGCGGCTTGTCCTTGTTGTTCAGCGGCAGGTAGTTGTAGAAGCGCCGCAGCATCAGGATGGCCTCGACGTCGTTCTCGAAGGCGAGGTCGGCCACGCCGCTCTTGCTGGTGTGGGCGCTGGCGCCGCCCAGCTCCTCGGCGGTCACCTCCTCGTGCGTCACCGTCTTCACCACCTCGGGGCCGGTAACGAACATGTAGGAGCTGTCCCTGACCATGAAGATGAAATCCGTCATCGCCGGCGAGTACACGGCGCCGCCGGCGCACGGGCCCATGATCAGGCTGATCTGCGGGATCACGCCGGAGGCCATGACGTTGCGCTGGAACACCTCGGCATAACCACCCAACGACGCGACGCCTTCCTGAATGCGCGCGCCGCCGGAGTCGTTCAGGCCGATGACCGGTGCGCCGACCTTCATCGCCTGGTCCATGATCTTGCAGATCTTCTCGGCGTGGGCCTCGGACAGTGCGCCGCCGAAGACCGTGAAGTCCTGGCTGAAGACGAAGACCAGACGCCCGTTGATCATGCCGTAGCCGGTAACCACGCCATCGCCCGGAATCTTGTTGTCGGCCATGCCGAACTCGGCGCAGCGGTGCTCGACGAACATGTCCCATTCCTCGAAGCTGCCCTCGTCGAGCAGCAGTTCGATGCGCTCGCGTGCGGTGAGCTTGCCCTTGGCGTGCTGCGCATCGATGCGCTTCGCGCCGCCGCCCAGGCGCGCCTTGGCGCGCTTGTCTTCGAGCATCTGCTGGATGTCATGCATGGTCAGGGACTCCTCGGTCGAATTCAGTGAAACAGGTCGAGCAGGCGGCGAGCGGCCACCGAGGCCGCGACGCGCCCGGCGCGCACCTCGTCGGTCAGGCCCGGAAGCGCGGCGCGTACCGCCGGCTGGTGTCGGAATCGTTCTTTCAGGCCGGCATCGATGCGCTCCCACATCCAAGCCTGATCCTGGCGGTGGCGACGTTCGGCAAGCGCACCGCTGGCTGTCTGCTGCTCACGGTAGCGCGTGACGGCAGCCCAGAACTCAGGCAGGCCCTGGCCATGCAGCGCTGCCATCTGCAGCACCTGTGGCTGCCACGCCTGCGCGGCATGGCCGTGATCGGGGTGCCCCAGCACGCCGGCGCTGGCCACCAGGCGCAGGGCCGAGGTGATCTGGGCACGGGCGCGCGTGGCTGCAGCCGGGTCCAGATCGGCCTTGTTGATGACCACCAGATCGGCCAGCTCCATCACGCCCTTCTTGATGGCTTGAAGATCATCTCCGGCGTTAGGCAACTGCAGCAGCACGAACAGGTCGGTCATGCTGGCGACGGCGGTTTCGCTTTGGCCCACCCCCACCGTCTCGACAATGATGACGTCGAAGCCAGCGGCCTCGCACACGCGCATGGCCTCGCGCGTCTTGTCGGCCACGCCGCCCAGCGTGCCACTGCTGGGGCTCGGGCGAATGTAGGCCTGCTCGCTGACAGCCAGCCGTTCCATGCGTGTCTTGTCGCCGAGGATGGAACCGCCTGAGACGCTGGATGACGGATCGACCGCCAGCACTGCAATACGATGCCCCAGGCCCACGAGATGCATCCCCAACGCCTCGATGAACGTGCTCTTGCCGACGCCAGGCACGCCTGAGATGCCGAGCCGAAACGAATTCCCGGTCGCCGGCAGCAGCGCATTGAGCAACTCGTCAGCCCGTGCGCGATGATCGGCGCGGGTCGACTCCAGCAACGTGATCGTCTTGGCCAGCGCACGCCGCTGGCGTGGGCCGGGCTCGCCGCGCACCGCGTCGAAAAGCGCCTGATCGGCGGCATCGATCATCGTGGGCACCCGTGTTCGGTCAGGCGGATCGGGCCTTGCGGATCTGCTCGAGCACGTCCTTCGCACTTGCCGGTATCGGCGTGCCCGGGCCGTAGACACCCTTGACGCCGGCGGCATAGAGGAAGTCGTAGTCCTGGGCGGGCACCACGCCGCCGACGAAGACGACGATGTCGTCACCGCCTTGCTTCTTCAACTCGGCGATGATGGCCGGCACCAGCGTCTTGTGGCCCGCGGCCAGTGTGGAGATGCCCACCGCATGCACGTCGTTCTCGATCGCCTGGCGGGCGCACTCCTCGGGCGTTTGAAACAGCGGTCCGATGTCGACATCGAAGCCGAGGTCGGCGAAGGCCGTGGCCACGACCTTGGCACCGCGGTCGTGTCCGTCCTGGCCGAGCTTGGCGATCATCACGCGCGGACGGCGCCCGGCCTGGTCGGCGAAAGCGTCGATCTCGGCCTTGAGCTTGTCCCAGCCTTCGGCACTGTCGTAGGCAGCAGCGTACACACCGGTCACCTTCTGGATGTCAGCGCGGTGGCGGCCGAAGACGGCCTCCAGCGCGTCGGAAACTTCGCCCACGGTGGCACGCAGGCGGATGGCGTCGATGCTCAGCGCCAGCAGGTTGCCCTGCCCGCTGCGCGCCGCGGCGGTCAGCGCCTCGAGCGCGGCACGCACGGCGGTCGCATCGCGGTTGGCCTTGATGCGCTGCAGCCGTGCGATCTGCTGCTCGCGCACCTTGACGTTGTCGACTTCGAGGATGTCGACCGGGTCTTCCTTGGCCAGCCGGTACTTGTTGACGCCGACGATGACGTCCTTGCCGGAGTCGATGCGTGCCTGCTTTTCGGCGGCACTGGCTTCGATCTTGAGCTTGGCCCAGCCCGAGTCGACCGCCTTGGTCATGCCACCCATCGCCTCGACTTCCTCGATGATGGCCCAAGCCTGCTCGGCCATGTCCTGGGTGAGTCGCTCCATCATGTACGAGCCGGCCCAGGGGTCGACCACATTCGTGATGTGGGTCTCTTCCTGGATGATGAGCTGCGTGTTGCGGGCAATGCGCGAACTGAACTCGGTGGGCAGGGCGATGGCTTCGTCGAAGCTGTTGGTGTGCAGGCTTTGCGTACCGCCGAAGACCGCGGCCATCGCTTCGATCGTCGTGCGCACCACGTTGTTGTACGGATCCTGCTCGGTCAGGCTCCAGCCGGACGTCTGGCAGTGCGTACGCAGCATCAGGCTCTTCGGGTTGCGCGCGCCGAAACCCTTCATGATGCGGCACCACAGCAGGCGCGCGGCCCGCATCTTGGCGATCTCGAGATAGAAGTTCATGCCGATCGCCCAGAAGAACGACAGCCGCCCGGCGAACTCGTCGACATCCAGCCCCTTGGCCAGCGCCGTCTTCACGTACTCCTTGCCGTCGGCCAGCGTGAAGGCCAGCTCCAGCGCCTGGTTGGCGCCGGCTTCCTGCATGTGGTAGCCGGAGATCGAGATCGAGTTGAACTTCGGCATCTTCTGCGCCGTGTACTCGATGATGTCGCCGATGATCCGCATGGAGGGCGCAGGCGGGTAGATGTAGGTGTTGCGGACCATGAACTCCTTGAGGATGTCGTTCTGGATGGTCCCGGAGAGCTGCGCCTGCGGCACGCCCTGCTCCTCGGCCGCGACCACATAGCCCGCCAGCACCGGCAGCACCGCGCCGTTCATCGTCATGGACACGCTCACCTTGTCCAGCGGTATGCCGTCGAACAGGATCTTCATGTCCTCGACCGAGTCGATGGCCACCCCGGCCTTGCCGACGTCGCCCGTGACACGCGGATGATCGCTGTCGTAGCCGCGGTGGGTGGCCAGGTCGAAGGCCACGCTCACGCCCTGCCCGCCCGCGGCCAGGGCATTGCGGTAGAACGCGTTGCTCTCCTCGGCGGTGGAAAAGCCCGCGTACTGGCGGATCGTCCACGGCCGCACCGCGTACATCGTGGCCTGCGGGCCACGAATGAAGGGCTCGAACCCAGGCAGCGTGTCGGCATGTGGCAGGCCGGCGGTGTCGGCCGCCGTATACAGCGGCTTGACGGTGATGCCCTCGGGCGTGAGCCAGTTCAGCGCCTGCACATCGCCGCCGGAGGCTGACTTCGCGGCAGCCTGCTGCCACTGGGCCAGCGTGGCCAGCTTGAATTCGGGGGAGTTCGACATGGCTGGGCCCTTCTCAACTTGCCGCGGATGATACATGATGCATAATTATGAATTCAAATCCTGCGCGAACCTGACAGAGAGGTCAATAGCCCACCGTGGCTGTGTTTGCGCCAGGAGTGCATCTGCCCCGCCATCTTCGAACGCAGCAGGCCCGCTTGTCCACCGCCGCTTCCAACGTCGACGCCACGCCGCTCACCCCCCGTGCGCTGTACCAGGAGGTGGCGGAGCGCCTGCGCCAGCAAATCTTCCGGCGGGAGCTCGAACCCGGCAGCTGGATCGACGAGCAGAGGCTGGCCCACGAATACGGCATCAGCCGCACACCGCTGCGCGAGGCGCTGAAAGTGCTGGCCGTCGAGGGCCTGGTCACCATGAAGGTGCGCCGCGGCGCCTACGTCACCGAGATGTCGGTCGACGACGTCCGGCAGATCTACCACCTGCTCGCGCTGCTCGAAAGCGATGCCGCAGCGACAGTCGCCGCCAAGGGCGATGCCGCGCAGCGGGCCGAGCTTGCGGCCTTGCACCAGCAGCTCGAGAAGCAGGTGCGCCAGCGCGACGCCTTCTTTGCCACGAACGAGCGCTTCCACCTGCGCTTGCTCGAGATGGCGGGCAACCGTTGGTCGCAGCAGGTCGTGAATGACTTGCGCAAGGTGATGAAGCTCAACCGCCACCACTCCCTGTTCAAGCAGGGGCGGCTCGCTGAGTCGCTGGCCGAGCACCGCGCGCTCATGCAGGCGCTCGAGCTGGGTGACGCCGAGGCCACCCGCAACCTGATGCGCCAGCACTTTGCCAACGGCTTGGCAGCGGCATCGGGCTAGCGCAGGCCCGACGGCTGCGGCTGCGGCTGCGGCTGCTGCGGCAACACGATGCCTGGGGGCAGTCCGTCCCGTTCGGGCAAACCCCCGCGCGGTGCCGATCGAGCACGGACTGCTAAAGTCCGCGCGACGATGACCGATCTGGCTTTGATGCAGGGTCGGGCACGCTGTCGATGACCCGCCCAGTCGGGTCATCGGTCGGGCCAGGGCAGTTGGTGGAACCCGATCCGAGTCTCGAGACGCCAGGCGGAGAGCCAGATGCCCAACCCGTTCGAAGCTTTCGAGGAGCCGCAGCCAGGCGCAGCTGAATCCGGCGCGTCGGGCGCCGACCGCCGCGCAGCAGTCCGACGCCCGCTGCGTGCCCAGGCCATGGTGCTTTTGCCGGGGTTACCGGGACGGCCCTGCAAGACGGTGGACATCTCCGAGAGCGGCATCTGCGTGACCATGGCAGAGGCGCTGGCTTCGGGAACTCAATGCTTGGTGGGATTCGAACTGCCCGACCGACAGGGCAATCGCAAGCGGCATCAGGCACGCGCCCGGGTGGTGCACTCGGTCCTGGCGAGCAACAGCGATGGGTTCAAGGTCGGGATGCAGTTCGGAGAAGTTGCGGACGCGGCGCTACTGGCGATCCAGGCCTACGTGCGAGAGTGATTACCCTCAGTCACCACCTGCGTCGCGTGTGAGATTTGCACACCGATCCCCTGAACAAGGGGGGGTAAAGTCTGCGCCTGACGGCTCGTTGAGATCGTCGCGAGCCTGGCACCCCACGCCATTCCCTGCACCTGGCTCGGCAACTCGGACAGTGCCCCATGGCTGCCCCGAACTGGCCGAGCCCCACCGTCTGGATCCCACAGGAGCGAGAAGATGTCGCAGAAGTTCAGCGCCCCCGCCCACGGCCACGGCCAACCCGACAACGCCGGCAATTCGGTACGCACGGGCTGGCTGCGTCAGATCGTCGGGGGTCGCAGCGAGCGGGACTTCGCCCCCACTCGAGCGGACGGTTTTGCCGACACCGAGGCCCATGGGTTCCCGGATACCGAACCGCTGCCGCTGGCCGAACTCCCCCACCATCGCCACGCTGCGCCCGCACACGAGCGGGCCTGAGACCGCGCATCGATCTGGCGGGCCCCCCAAGAGTGCCAAGGGGCGCACTGAGGCGCCCCTTCCTGACCGCGCCGGCGCTACCGATCAGCGCTGCGCGATCGGCTTGACGTCGCGCTTGACGGATCCCACGAACAACTGCCGCGGGCGACCGATCTTGTATTCCGGGTCGGCGATCATCTCGTTGAGCTGGGCGATCCAGCCGACCGTACGCGCCAACGCGAAGATCGCAGTGAACAACGCCACCGGGATGCCGATCGCGCGCTGCACGATGCCCGAATAGAAGTCGACGTTCGGGTAGAGCTTGCGGGCGACGAAGTACTCGTCTTCCAGCGCGATCTTCTCGAGTGCCATCGCCAGCTTGAACATCGGGTCGTTGCCCAGGCCAAGTGCGCCCAGCACTTCGTGGCAGGTTTCGCGCATCAGCTTGGCGCGTGGGTCGTAGTTCTTGTAGACCCGATGGCCGAAGCCCATCAGCTTGACGCTGGAGTTCTTGTCCTTCACCTGCTTGATGAACTCGCCGATCTTCTCGACGCCCCCCTGGCGCTGGATGTCTTCCAGCATGTTCAGCGCAGCCTCGTTCGCGCCGCCGTGTGCCGGGCCCCACAGGCAGGCCACGCCGGCGGCGATGGCGGCGAACGGGTTGGTGCCCGAGCTGCCGCACAGGCGCACGGTGGAGGTGGATGCGTTCTGCTCGTGGTCGGCATGCAGGATGAAGATGCGGTCCATCGCGCGCACCAGCACCTCGTTGGGCTCGTAGTCGTCGCACGGCGTCGCGAACATCATCCGCATGAAGTTCGCCGCATACGACAGCTTGTTGCGCGGGTACATGTACGGCTGGCCCATGCTGTACTTGTAGGCCATGGCCACCAGCGTGGGCATCTTGGCGATCAGGCGGATCGCGGCGATCTCGCGGTGCTGCGCGTTGTTGATGTCGGTGCTGTCGTGATAGAAGGCCGACAGAGCGCCCACCAGCCCGGTCATGATGGCCATCGGGTGCGCATCGCGACGGAAGCCACGCAAGAAGAACTGCATCTGCTCGTTGACCATCGTGTGGTTGGTCACGCGGGCGGTGAAGTCGGCCTTCTGCTTCTCGTTGGGCAGGTCTCCGTAGAGCAGCAGGTGGCAGGTCTCGAGGAAGTCGCAGTTCACCGCCAGCTGCTCGATCGGGTAGCCGCGATAGAGCAGCTCGCCCTTGTCGCCGTCGATATAGGTGATCGTGGAGTTGCACGATGCGGTCGACAGGAAACCCGGGTCGTAGGTGAACTTGCCGGTCTGGCCATAGAGCTTGCGGATGTCGATCACGTCAGGCCCGATGGAACCTTTGTAGATCGGCAGTTCCATGCTGGGGCTGCCGTCGGAGAACGACAGGGTGGCTTTCACGTCGGAGGGGGTCATGGGCATTCCCTTTCTGGTCAATCTCGTTGCGGTGCCGCAGCAGCACGCTCGCGCAGCATGCCAAGCACTTCGATCACTTCGGGCACCGACAGTGCGCCCTCGGGCTCCCGGCGCCGCAGCAGCAGGTCGAGCAAGTCGTTATCGGCCAGGTCCATCAACTGCTGTAGTCCCGCAGCATGCCGCACCGTCAGTGATGCCTCATGGCGCTTGAAGAATCGCTCGATGAACAAGTCGTTCTCGAGCAGGCCGCGCCGGCATCGCCAGCGCAGGCGACTCAACGCGGTGCTGTCGAGCAACGCATCTCCCGCACCAGGGGCCTCGCATGGACCGAACGAAGTCGGTCCACTGGAGGCGACTTCCTGTGAAGGAAGCATCACGGGCGCGGCAGGGCTTGGGTTCATACCGTACGCCGGACCATCAGTTCCTTGATCTTGCCGATGGCCCGGGTCGGGTTGAGGCCCTTGGGGCAGACATCGACGCAGTTCATGATGGTGTGGCAGCGGAACAGCCGGTACGGATCTTCAAGGTTGTCCAGCCGCTCGCCCGTGGCCTGGTCGCGGCTGTCGGCGATGAAGCGGTAGGCCTGCAGCAAGCCGGCCGGGCCGACGAACTTGTCGGGGTTCCACCAGAAGCTGGGGCAGCTCGTGGAACAGCTGGCGCACAGGATGCACTCGTACAGCCCGTTGAGCTCGTCGCGCTCCTCTGGCGACTGCAGGCGCTCCTTCTCGGGTGGCGGCGTGTCGTTGACGAGGTAGGGCTTGATGCTGTGGTACTGCTTGAAGAACAGCGTCATGTCCACGATCAGGTCGCGGATGACGGGTAGCCCCGGCAGCGGCTTGAGCACGATCGGGTCCTTCAGATCGCGCATGTTGGTCAGGCAGGCCAGCCCGTTCTTGCCATTGATGTTCATGGCGTCGGATCCGCACACGCCCTCGCGGCACGAGCGACGGAAGCTGAGCGTGGGGTCGACCGACTTCAGCTTCAGCAGCGCGTCGAGCAGCATGCGCTCGGAGCCGTCGAGCTCGACCTCGAGGGTCTGCATGTAGGGCTTGGCATCCTTGTCGGGGTCGTAGCGGTAGATCTGGAAAGTGCGTTTGGCCATGGCTTGCGATCCCGATGTCAGAACGTGCGAACTTTCGGCGGCACACTGTCCACCGTGAGCGGCTTGAGATTCACCGGCTTGTAGGCCAGGCGATTGCCCTGTGAATACCACAGCGTGTGCTTCATCCACTCGGCGTCGTTGCGGCCCAGCGGACACTGCGGGTCATCGGCACCACGCTCGTAGTCCTTCACGGTGTGCGCGCCGCGGCACTCGTGACGCGCGGCTGCCGACTCGATCGTGGCCTGAGCCACCTCGATCAGGTTCTCGACTTCCAGGGCCTCGATGCGTGCGGTGTTGAACACCTTGCTCTTGTCCTTGAGCGTGATGCCGGCTACGCGCTCGCGCAGCGCGGCGACCTTCTTCGTTCCCTCGTCCATGGTCGCCTGGGTACGGAACACGCCGGCGTGCTGTTGCATCGTGTCGCGCAGGTCGTTGGCCACGTCCTGCGCGTACTCGCCGGCGTTGGAAGCGTCGAGCTTGGCGATGCGGGCCAGCGAATAGTCGGCCGCGTCGGCGGGCAGCGGCTTGTGAGCGCGCGGCTCCTTGGCCAGTTGCTCGACGATGTGGTTGCCCGCCGCGCGACCGAACACCAACAGGTCGAGCAGTGAATTGGTTCCCAGGCGGTTGGCGCCGTGCACGCTGACGCACGCGCACTCGCCCACCGCGTACAGCCCGTTGACGACGGAGCGTGGGTCGCCGTCGCGGGGCACCACGACCTGACCGGTGATGCTGGCCGGTATGCCGCCCATCTGGTAGTGCAGCGTCGGCACCACGGGAATCGGCTCCTTGGTGATGTCGACGTTGGCGAAGTTGTGGCCGATCTCGAACACGCTGGGCAGGCGCTTGAGAATGGTGTCGCCGCCCAGGTGGGTCATGTCGAGGTTGATGTAGTCCTTGTTCGGACCGCAGCCGCGCCCTTCCTTGATTTCCTGGTCCATGCAGCGCGAGACGAAGTCGCGCGGCGCCAGGTCCTTCAGCGTCGGCGCATAGCGCTCCATGAAGCGCTCGCCGTTGACGTTGCGCAGGATCGCGCCCTCGCCACGGCAGCCTTCGGTGAGCAGCACCCCTGCGTTGTGCACACCGGTGGGGTGGAACTGCCAGAACTCCATGTCCTGAAGCGGTACACCCGCTCGCGCAGCCATGCCCAGGCCATCGCCCGTGTTGATGAAGGCGTTGGTGCTGGCGGCGTAGATGCGGCCGGCCCCACCGGTGGCCAGCAGCGTGACCTTGGCCTGGAGGACGTGGACCTCTCCGGTTTCCATCTCGAGCGCGGTCACACCCAGCACATCGCCGTCGGCATTTCGGATCAGGTCGAGCGCCATCCACTCGACGAAGAACTGCGTGCGCGCCTTGACGTTCTGCTGGTACAGCGTGTGCAGCATCGCGTGGCCGGTGCGGTCGGCTGCGGCGCAGGCGCGCTGCACCGGCTTCTCGCCGTAGTTCGCGGTGTGGCCACCAAACGGGCGCTGATAGATCGTGCCGTCGGGATTGCGGTCGAACGGCATGCCGAAATGCTCGAGCTCGTAGACGACCTTGGGCGCCTCACGGCACATGAACTCGATGGCATCCTGGTCGCCGAGCCAGTCGGACCCCTTGACGGTGTCGTAGAAGTGGAAGTGCCAGTTGTCCTCGCTCATGTTGCCCAGGCTGGCGCCGATGCCGCCCTGCGCGGCCACGGTATGCGAGCGAGTGGGGAACACCTTGGTGAGCACCGCCACGTTCAGCCCGGCTCGGGCCAGTTGCAGCGAGGCACGCATGCCGGAGCCGCCGGCACCGACGATGACGACGTCGAATTTGCGGGTGGGGAGGGATTGGGTTGTCATCTTCTTCTCTTCACAGTCGCCAGATCACCTGGACCGCCCAGCCGGCGCAGCCCACCAGCCAACCGATGGTGGCCACCTGCAGCACCAGGCGCAGCCCCACGGGCTTGACGTAGTCCATCCAGATGTCGCGCATGCCGACCCAGGCGTGGTACGCGAGCGATACCACCACGACGAAGGTGAGCACCTTCATCCACTGCTGCGCAAAGATGCCGGCCCACTTGTCGTAGCCCAGCGGCCCAGGCGTGAGCACCTGCAGCAGCAGCACAAATGTGAACAGCGCCATCACCACCGCCGTGACGCGCTGGCTGAGCCAGTCGCGCAGGCCATAGTGCGCGCCCACCACGAGGCGCTTCGATCCGTAGTTGATCGCCATGAGGCTAGCCTTCTTATCGTGAGTTGTTCGAAGGAACTGCCGCTCAGTACAGACCGAACAGCTTGGCGCCGAGCACCACAGTGAGCAGCAGGCTCGCCGCCAGTGTGAACACTGCCGAGGAGCGGCCCTGCTCCTTGGAGACACTGTGCGTGGCATCCATCCAGACGTGGCGCACTCCGGCGATGGCGTGGTGCAGATAGGCCCAGATGAGCGCCAGCACCACCAGCTTCACGAGGAAGCCAGGCAGCGGACCCGCGCCGGCGGTGAATACGCTGGCAAAGCGATCGAAGGAGATCTCGGACGTCACGCTGGTGTCGAACATCCAGATGATGAACGGCAGCAGCACGAACATGAGGCCGCCGCTGGCGCGGTGGAGGATGGAAACGACACCCGCCACTGGCAGGCGGTACTGGAGCGCCTCGACGAGACGCATGTTCTCGCCGGGCCTGGACTTGGTGATCTCTGCCATGGGTGTGTCTCTGGTAATCCGGGTGAAACCGAACGATTTTATTGCAACGCAACAGGCTTACCTGAAGCTTGTCGCCGATGTTCGATGCATCGCAAACCGGCTTCGTTGCCGGCGCGACGATTGCTGCATGCCTGGCTAGTTCAATTCGTTGCGATAGAAGTGCTGCTCGGTGTTGTACAGGCCGCGGCGCAGCTCGACGGGTCGGTCGCCGTAGGTGAACGACAGGCGCTCCACGCTCAGCAGCGGACTGCCCACCGGCAACGCCAGCATCTGCGCCGACGAAGCATCGGCCGCGACGGCCCGGATCTTCTCTTCGGCGCGGATCATGCGCACGCCGAACTCGGCTTCGAACATGCCGTACATCGGACCCTTGTACTCGGCCAGGCGCTCTGCGGTGAGGCCCTTGAACAGGTTGCCCGGCAGCCAGATTTCATCGAACACCACCGGCCGCCCACCGGCCAGCAGCAACCGGCGCATCTGAATCACGGCATCGCCGCTGCGGCAATCGAGTGCGCGCGCCACCGGCGCTGGCGCGCGAAGACGCTGGCAGTCGACGAGCCGGCGCGCCATGTCGCGCGGCACGCCGTCGTCGGGCATGAGCCGCAGAAACCGGTACTGCACCTGTTGCTCGGCATGGGTGGCGACGAACGTGCCCTTGCCCTGCCGGCGCACCAGGAGGTTCTCGGCTGCGAGTTCATCGATGGCCTTGCGCACCGTGCCCTGGCTGACCTTGAAGCGCGAGGCCAGTTCAAGCTCGCTGGGTATGGCCTCGCCTGGCTTCCAGACGCCTGCCTGGAGTTCACGCGTGAGCAGGCCCTTGATCTGCTGGTACAGCGGGCTGAAGGCCGGCGCGCCATCGGCGGGCTCGGTCGGCGCGGCAGCGGCAGGATGGGGCAGCACGGGCGGCATGGCCGGCATTGCAGCACAAAGCCGGCTGCGCCGTCCATCAAATGCTGACAGATGTCTTATAGAAGACATAAGACCTTTGACAATCCCCCGTGACAACCCTTAGACTGCCCTACACTTGCGCCACAGTCGCGCGCGAGCCGTCCGGGTCGACTGCCGAGCCGATTCGAGCCCTGGCTCGCTGCCCGCCCCCTCGCGCCAGCCCAGCCCGACCCTGCCCCCACATTCTTTCTTTCCTATCCGCCTGGAGCCCCCCATGAGCAAGAAGCCCGTCCGTGTGGCCGTCACCGGTGCAGCCGGCCAGATCGGTTATGCCCTGCTGTTCCGCATCGCCTCCGGCGAAATGCTGGGCAAGGACCAACCCGTCATCCTGCAGTTGCTGGAAATCCCCGACGAGAAAGCCCAGAAGGCGCTCAAGGGCGTGATGATGGAACTGGAAGATTGCGCATTCCCGCTGCTGGCTGGCATGCAGGCGCACAGCGACGCCAACGAGGCTTTCAAGGACACCGACTACGCACTGCTGGTCGGTGCCCGTCCGCGCGGCCCCGGCATGGAGCGGGCCGACCTGCTGGCCGCCAACGCCCAGATCTTCACGGCGCAGGGCAAGGCGCTCAATGCTGCTGCCAGCCGCAACGTGAAGGTGCTGGTGGTCGGCAACCCGGCCAATACCAACGCCTACATCGCCATGAAGAGCGCGCCCGATCTGAACCGGCGCAACTTCACGGCGATGCTGCGCCTGGACCACAACCGCGCGGCCTCGCAGATCGCTGCCAAGACGGGCAAGCCGGTGTCGAGCATCCGCAAGCTGTGCGTGTGGGGCAACCACTCGCCCACGATGTATGCCGACTACCGCTACGCCACCATCGACGGCGCCAGCGTCAAGGCCATGATCAACGATCAGGAGTGGAACAAGAACGTGTTCCTGCCCACGGTCGGCAAGCGCGGCGCTGCCATCATCGAAGCGCGCGGCCTGTCGTCGGCGGCTTCCGCAGCCAACGCCGCGATCGATCACATGCGTGACTGGGCGCTGGGCACCGGCGGCGAGTGGGTCACCATGGGCGTGCCCTCCAACGGCGAGTACGGCATCCCCAAGGACGTGCTGTTCGGCTACCCCGTCACCTGCGAAGGCGGCGACTACCGCATCGTCGAGGGCCTCGAGATCGATGCGTTCAGCCAGGAGTGCATCAACAAGACTCTGGCCGAACTGCAGGGCGAGCAGGACGGTGTGAAACACCTGCTCTGATCCAGGTCGACCCCGGCCGCGGCCCGATCGGGCCCGGTGCCGGGTAAGCTTGCAGGGCCGCGGGCAGTCATGCCCGCGGCCCTTTGTCATTTGGTTGCCGCCCGCGTCGCCGGGCCTCATCGGACATGAGCACTGCCATCCTGCCGCGCGACGCGCTGTTCGAAGAAGGTGATGCCGCACCGGCGTTGCCCGTGTGCGACCACTACTGCGGGGTCGAGGCGCGCATGCGCAAGAGCCTGGCCCTGCAGGCCGAACTGGGGCCGGTGTTCGACATCACGCTCGACTGCGAAGACGGCGCACCCGTCGGCGCCGAACGCGAGCACGCAAGGATGGTGGCCGAATTGGTGATCGCGAGCGACAACCGGCACGGGCGGGTCGGCGCCCGGGTGCATCCGCACGAGCACCCCAGCTTCGAGGAAGACATCGACACGCTGATCGGCGTGGCCGGTGACCGCCTGGCCTACTTGATGATTCCGAAGCCGCGCGATGCATCCGACTTGCGTCGCGCGATCGAACGCATCGAGCAGGCCAGCGCGCGCCATGGGCGCGGCCGGGCATTGCCCGTGCACGCACTGGTCGAGACCCACGGCGCACTGCGCGATGTGCATGCCCTGGCAGCATTGCCGCGTATCGAGTCGTTGTCCTTCGGGCTGATGGACTTCGTTTCGGCGCACCGCGGCGCCATCCCGCAGTCGGCCATGGGGGTGAGCGGCCAGTTCCAGCACCCGCTGGTGGTTCGGGCCAAGCTCGAGATCGCCGCCGCCTGCCATGCCGCGGCCAAGGTGCCCTCGCATTGCGTCGTCACCGAGTTCAAGGACACCGACGCCCTGGCCCACGCCGCGCGCCGTGCGGTGCGCGAGTTCGGATATGCGCGGATGTGGAGCATCCACCCCTCGCAGATCGAGGTCATCGTCGATGCGTTCGCCCCCAGCACCGCCGAGGTCGACGAGGCCATCGAGATCCTGGGTGCCGCGCAAGCCGCTCAATGGGCGCCGATCCGGCACCGCGACACCCTGCACGACCGCGCGAGCTACCGGTACTACTGGGCCCTGCTCGAGCAAGCCCGCCGCACCGGGCAACCCCTGCCGGCCAGTGCCCGGCGCGAGCTGCTGGGCGAGCCGTGACCTGCCGGTGCCGCGGCCACGATCGGTGACACCGCGTGTCATGCACGAGGGGCACAATGGCGGCAGCGAGCGGCTGACTCCGAGAGCCAGCGCCTGCAATTGCACCCCTGCCGTCCGCTGCCAGTCCACCGATGCCGAGGCCCGACATGCACCGACACCTCCCGCACCTGAATCGGGCGCCGCGCGCGCTGCGCATCACGGCCATGGCCATGCTCGCGGCGCTGCCGCTGCCGATGTTCGCCGCCACTCCCACGGCCAGCCCGAGCGGCACCGGGACAGCGGCCAAGCCCTCTGCGGGTCGCGCGGCCACTGCGCGCGAGCAGTTGCGCAACCAGGCCAAGGGCCTCGCGCTCGCCAGCGAAACGGTCGAACAGATCACCGAGGCCCAGCTCGAGGTGGCCGCGCGGGTGCTGACGGGCGACGCCGATTGCGAATTCAATCAGAAGGTCGGCGTGCAGCCGGTCGAAGGGCAGCCGGGCCACTTCCAGTTGGCCTACAAGAAGGCCATCTATCGCATGGTGCCGCACGAAACCACCACGGGCGCCGTGCGCCTCGAGGACCGCAAGGCTGGTGTGATGTGGCTGCAAATCCCGACCAAGTCGATGCTGATGAACGTTCGCATTGGCCAACGCATGGTCGACGCCTGCACGCACTCCGAGCAGCGCGCAGCAGTGGCCGCTGCCGAAGCGGCGGCCCGCAGCCCGGTGCAGGCCGCAGCACCCGCTGCGGCCGAAGCGCCCTCGACACCCGCGTCCGGCGCCGCACAGTGAGCCGACCGGCCGCCTGCAGGCGGTCTCATTCGGCTCTCGACTTGCCCCTGCACTTGGCAAGTCTTATATAAGACATAAAATATCGGACAAACCCGCAGAACCGGCTCAGCACCTTCTGCACCAGTGCCCGACCACTTCCCTCCCCTCGTCCCCCTCTCCCCAGGAGCCTTCGACATGCTGCAAGCCTATCGCCAACACGCGGCCGAACGAGCCGCCCTCGGCATTCCGCCGCTGCCCCTGACTGCGCAGCAGGTCGCCCAGGTGATCGAACTGATCCAGAGCCCGCCGGCTGGCGAAGAGGCCTTCCTGCTCGATCTCATCACCCACCGCGTGCCACCGGGCGTGGACGATGCGGCGAAGGTCAAGGCGAGCTTCCTGGCCGCTGTGGCCCATGGCGACCTGAAGGTCGGTCTGGTCTCCAAGGCCAAGGCCACCGAGCTGCTGGGCACCATGGTGGGCGGCTACAACGTCCACCCGCTGATCGAGTTGCTCGACGATGCCGAAGTGGCTTCGGTGGCCGCAGAAGGCCTGAAGAAGACGCTGTTGATGTTCGACTACTTCAACGACGTTGCCGACAAGGCCCGCGCCGGCAATGCCAAGGCAAAGGAAGTGATCCAGAGCTGGGCCGACGCCCAATGGTTCACCTCGCGCCCCGAGGTGCCGAAGTCGATCACCGTCACCGTCTTCAAGGTGCCCGGCGAGACCAACACCGACGACCTCTCGCCAGCGCCCGATGCCTGGAGCCGCCCGGACATCCCGCTGCATTACCTGGCGATGCTGAAGAACACGCGCCCCGACGCGGCATTCAAGCCAGAGGAAGACGGCAAGCGCGGCCCGATGCAGTTCATCGAGGACCTGAAGAAGAAGGGCCACCTGGTCGCCTACGTCGGCGACGTGGTCGGCACGGGCTCCTCGCGCAAGTCGGCCACCAACAGCGTGATCTGGGCCACCGGAGAAGACATCCCCTACGTTCCCAACAAGCGCTTTGGCGGCGTGACGCTGGGCGGCAAGATCGCACCGATCTTCTTCAACACGCAGGAAGACTCGGGCTCGCTGCCGATCGAGGTCGACGTCTCCAAGCTCGAAATGGGCGACGTGATCGACGTGCTGCCCTACGACGGCAAGATCACCAAGGGTGGCGCCACCATCGCCGAGTTCACTCTCAAGAGCCAGGTGTTGCTCGACGAAGTGCGCGCGGGCGGACGCATCAACCTGATCATCGGTCGCTCGCTCACTGCCAAGGCGCGCGAGTTCCTCGGCCTGCCGGCCTCCGCTGCGTTCCGCCTGCCGGTCGCACCGAAGGACACGGGCAAGGGCTACACCGTGGCGCAGAAGATGGTCGGCCGCGCCTGCGGCCTGCCCGAAGGCCAGGGCATCCGCCCCGGCACTTACTGCGAGCCGCGCATGACGACCGTGGGCAGCCAGGACACCACCGGCCCCATGACCCGCGACGAGTTGAAAGACCTCGCCTGCCTGGGCTTCTCGGCCGACATGGTGATGCAGAGCTTCTGCCACACCGCTGCCTACCCCAAGCCGGTGGACGCCAAGATGCACCGCGAGCTGCCGCCCTTCATCAGCAGCCGCGGCGGCGTGGCGCTGCGCCCGGGCGACGGTGTCATCCACTCCTGGCTCAATCGCCTGCTGTTGCCCGATACCGTTGGGACCGGCGGCGACTCGCACACTCGCTTTCCCATCGGCATCAGCTTCCCGGCCGGGTCCGGCCTGGTGGCCTTCGGTGCCGCCACCGGCGTGATGCCGCTGGACATGCCCGAGAGCGTGCTGGTGCGCTTCAAGGGCACGATGCAACCGGGCGTGACGCTGCGCGACCTGGTGCACGCCATCCCGCTGTACGCCATCAAGGCCGGCCTGCTCACCGTGGCCAAGGCCGGCAAGAAGAACATCTTCTCCGGCCGCATCCTCGAGATCGAAGGGTTGCCCACGCTCAAGGTGGAACAGGCCTTCGAGTTGAGCGATGCCAGCGCCGAGCGCTCCGCCGCCGGCTGCACCATCAAGCTCGACAAGGAACCGGTCATCGAGTACCTCAAGAGCAACGTGGTGCTGATGAAGAACATGATCGCCAATGGCTACGAGGACAAGCGCGCGCTCGAGCGCCGCATCCGCGCCGTCGAAGCCTGGCTGGCGAACCCGCAACTGCTCGAGGCGGACAAGGATGCCGAGTACGCCGCCGTCATCGAGATCAACCTCGACGAGCTGAAGGAGCCGGTGGTCTGCTGCCCGAACGACCCGGACGACGCCAAGCTGCTGTCCGAAGTGGCCGGAACCAAGATCGACGAGGCCTTCATCGGTTCGTGCATGACCAACATCGGCCACTTCCGGGCTGCGGCCAAGCTGCTGGGCGGCGTGCGCGACATCCCGGTCAAGCTGTGGGTGGCACCGCCGACCAAGATGGACCAGAGCGAGCTGATGAAGGAAGGCCACTACGCCGCCTTCGGCACCGCCGGCGCGCGCACCGAGATGCCCGGCTGCAGCCTGTGCATGGGCAACCAAGCCCAGGTGCGCGAAGGGGCGACGGTGATGTCCACCAGTACCCGCAACTTCCCCAACCGCCTGGGCAAGAACACCAACGTCTACCTGGGCTCCGCCGAGCTGGCCGCCATCTGCTCGAAGCTCGGTCGGATCCCGAACCTGGCCGAGTACCACGAGGCCATGGGCATCATCAACAAGGACGCCGCCAGCGTGTACCGCTACATGAACTTCGACCAGATCGAGGAGTACGTCGACACCGCCCGCACGGTGTCGGTGTGACGATCAGCGCGCAGTGACCTCGACGGCCCGCTTCGGCGGGCCGTTTGCTTGTCGGGCCTGGCATGGAATCGCTTCGGCTAAGCTGCGGCCTGCTCCAGCCTCAGCCCGATGCCGCCCATGCTCCGCCGCCCTGCCCTCATCGCGCTGGCCTTCGCAGGCCTGCTGGCGATGGCCGATCCTGCCCACGCCGCCACCCTGAAGCTGCGCATCCTCGAAACGACCGATGTGCACATGAACCTGCTGGATTGGGACTACTACCAGGACAGGGCCACCACCGATTACGGCCTGGCGCGGGCAGCGACGTTGATCCACGAGGCACGTGCCCAGTCGCGCAACAGCCTGCTGTTCGACAACGGCGACCTGCTGCAGGGCAATCCCATGGGTGACTGGGTGGCGCGGGTCAAGCCGCTGGCACAGGGCCAGGTGCACCCGGCATACAAGGTGCTGCAGGCGCTGCGCTACGACGCCGGCAACATCGGCAACCACGAGTTCAACTACGGCCTGCCGTTCCTGCGCCAGGCCATCGCCAGTGCGGCGTTTCCGCTGGTCAGTGCCAACGTCATGCTGCCCGACGGCCGCACGCACGCGTTCACGCCCTACGTCATCCTGGAGCGGGCGTTTCACGACGACGCTGGTCAAGCCCACCGGCTCAAGGTGGGCGTGATCGGGTTCGTGCCGCCGCAGATCATGCTGTGGGACAAGCAGCACCTCGAGGGCAAGGTCGTCGCGCGCGACATCCTGCAAGCCGCGCGCGAGCTCGTGCCCCGCATGCGCGAGCAAGGCGCACAGATCGTGGTCGCCATCGCGCACTCGGGCTTCGAGCGTGGCGAGACGGTGTTTTTTGCCGAGAACTCGGTGGCACGACTGGCCGAGGTGGCCGGCATCGACGCCATCCTCTTCGGGCACTCGCACGGCGAGTTCCCGGGACGCTTCTTCGCGGGCCATCCCAAGGTGGATCTGGCACGAGGCACGATCAACGGCGTGCCCTCGGTCATGCCCGGTCGCTGGGGCGATCACCTGGGTGTGATCGACCTGGTGCTCGACGACAGCGCCGGCAGCTGGAAGGTGGTCGACAGCCGGGCCGAGATCCGGCCCATCACCGACCGCGCCACCCGCAAGCCACTGGTCGCGGCCGACCCGCAGGTGGCGCGACTCGTCGGCGCCGAGCACGAGGGCACGCTGGCCTATGTGCGCGGCGCCGTGGCGCAAACCCGCCAGCCCATCATCAGCTACTTCGCCCAGGTGACAGACGACCCGTCGGTGCAACTGGTGGCCCAGGCGCAGCTCGACTATGCACGCCGCGCCCTGCAGGGCACGGAGTTCGAGCGCCTGCCGCTGCTGTCGGCGGCGGCGCCCTTCAAGGCCGGCGGTCGGCAGGGCTGGAACTACTACACCGACATCCCGGCCGGGCCGGTGGCCGTGCGCAACATCGCCGATCTGTACATCTACCCCAACACGGTCAAGGCGGTGCGCGTCACCGGGGCCACCGTGCGCGAGTGGCTGGAGATGTCGGCCGGGCAGTTCCGCCAGATCGACCCCGCGGGCCCGGCCGAGCAGCCCGTCGTCAACGAAGCCTTCCGCACCTACAACTTCGACACCCTCGACGGCGTGACCTATGCCATCGACGTGACCCAGCCCGCGCGCTACGACGCCAACGGCAAGCGCACCGCCCACGAGGGTCGCCGCATCGTCGATCTGCGCTACCAGGGGCAGCCGGTGCGTGACGACCAGGCCTTCATCGTGGTGACCAACAACTACCGCGCCTCGGGTGGCGGCACGTTCCCAGGCCTCGATGGCACGCAGATCGTGATGGACGCGCCCGACGAGAACCGCGAAGCGCTGGTGCGCTACCTGGCGCGCGAGCGCGATGTCGACCCCAGCGCAGACGGCAATTGGCGCATCCTTCCGGTGCCGGGTGTGACGCTGCGCTTCACATCTGGTGCCGGCGGTATCGGCCACCTGGCACGCTACCCGCAGATCCGGCTCGTACAGGACAACGGCGACGGCTCGGCGTTGTACGAGCTGCGTCACTGATCCTTGGCCGCGCCCTCGCGAACGCGCCCCCTGCACCGCCCGCACCCAGCACCATGACCCAGAGCATCCAGGACTTCCACGACGACCCGCGCAACGCGCACATCCTCATCTGGGTGAACGGCCAGCTCTGTCCGCGCGATCGCGCCATGGTGTCCGTCTTCGACTCCGGGTTCGTGCTGGGTGACGGCGTCTGGGAGGGGCTGAGGGTCGAGCAGGGACACCCGTTGTTCCTCGATGCCCACCTCGACCGGCTATACGAAGGTGCCTGCGCATTGATGATCGACATCGGCCTGGACCGCGACGCGCTCACCGCCGCGCTGTACCGCACGCTGGAGGCCAACGGCATGGACGGCCGCAGCGGTGTGCACATCCGCCTGATGGTCACGCGCGGCGTGAAGCGCACGCCCTACCAGGATCCGCGCGTCACCGTCGGTCCGGCCACGGTCGTGATCGTGGCCGAGTGGAAGGAACCCAAGCCCGAGACCCTGCAGCGCGGGCTCACGCTGTACACGGTGTACGTGCGCCGTGGCAACCCCGACGTGCAGGACCCGCGCCTGAACAGCCACAGCAAGCTCAACTGCATCACCGCCTGCATACAGGCCACGCAGGCCGGCGCGGACGAGGCGCTCATGCTCGATCCGCAGGGTTTCGTCGCCACCTGCAACTCGACCCACTTCTTCGTGGTGCGCCGAGGCGAGGTCTGGACGTCCAGCGGCGACTACTGCCTGGGCGGCATCACCCGGGGCAACGTGCTGGCCATGTGCCGCGAGGCGGGCATTCCTGCGCGCGAGCTGAACTTCAGCCTGACGCAGGCCTACTCCGCCGACGAAGCCTTCGTGACCGGCACCTACGCCGGCATCGCGCCCGTGCGGTCGATCGACGGGCGCACGATCGGCCGGTCGACACCCGGCCCCATGGTCACCCGGCTGCAGGGCCTGTACCGCCAGTGGGTCGAACGTGATGTCGCGCGGGCCGAGGCGACGAACCGGAGCGCCTGACCATGCGATTGGCGATGTGGAGCGGGCCGCGCAACATCTCAACGGCGATGATGCGCTCGTTCGAGAACAGGCCCGACTGCGTGGTCAGCGACGAGCCCCTGTATGCGGCCTATCTGGCCGCGACCGGCCTGGACCACCCGGGTCGCGACGAGGTGATCGCGGCGGGCGACACCGACAGCACACGCGTGGTGCGTGCCCTGTGTGGCCCCATCCCTGGTGGCCGTGCACTGTGGTACCAGAAGCACATGACGCACCACCTGCTGCCCGGAATGGACACAGGCTGGGTGCACGGCCTGACCAACGTGTTCCTGATCCGCGACCCGGCGGCCGTGGTCGATTCCTATCTGAAATCGAGAGCGTCCGTGGTCGCCGCCGACATCGGCCTGCAGCAGCAGGAACGCCTGTTCGACGCCGTCGCAGACCGCCTGGGCCATGCGCCGCCGGTGATCGATGCCGACGACTTCCTGCGCAAGCCCGGCGCGCACCTGCAGGGGCTGTGCGCGCGCCTGGGAATCGGCTACACCGACCGCATGCTGCATTGGCCCGCCGGCCCGCGCGACACCGATGGCATATGGGCACCGCACTGGTATGCAGCGGTGTGGCGCTCCACCGGCTTCGAACCCTGGCGCCCCCGGCAACCCCGGCTGACACCCGAGGCGCAGGCGGTGGCCGATGCGTGCAGGCCGGCATACGAGCGCCTGCACGCCCATCGCATGGTGCCCGGTCTGGCGCCCTGAGCCGGGCACTCGGCCTGGCGCGCCAGCACCTGCGGGCCCAGTCAGGGCGCGATGTCCTGCGCCCAGTCGAGCAGGGCCTCGAGGATGGCCTGCCCGCGCTCGTCGGCGGTCTCGCTCAAGGTGTCGATGCGGTCCTGGAACACGGCCAGGGTGCAGGCACCGTCCGCGCCGTGGTGCAGGCGATCGCTGCAATGGGCGAGCCAGCGTTCGCGCTCCCCGTCGCTCAGGGTCTGCGGGAAGTTGCGGGCGCGATAACGCCACCACAGCTCGTCCAGCCGCGAGTCGGCAAACGACGGGCGGCGCGCCCCGATGTCGTGCTCGGGCAGCGCCCGCAGGCGTTCGAGCAGGCGCCGGTCTTCGTCGCCAAGGAAGCCGCCATACAGGTCTTCATCCACGTCGGGCACCGCTGCGCCCTCGGGCCTGCGGTACACCGCGGGCCAGCGCGCGGCCACCGCCTCGCACACCTGTGGCATGCGCGCGGCGTGGCGCAGGCCCTCGGCGATGTCGAGCCCCCAGTGCGCGGCACGCGCGTCCGGCAAGGTGCGCAGCTGGCTGATCACCACCGGCGAGCGATTGACATGGATGCTCTTGATCGGCAGCCGCCGGGTGCCGTCCGGCAGATCGTCCTCTCGGGTGAACAGGCGCTGCCGGATCGCCGCGGCGTCCAGGTCTTCGAGTTCGGCCGGGTCTCGCGCCAGGTCCCAGACCAGCACCTCGTTGCGGTTGGTGGGGTGCACGGCCAGCGGCCAGACCAGGGCGATGCAACCGCGGCGGGTATCGAAGCGGCCCGACACATGCAGCAGTGGGCGGCCCTGCGTGCCGACCCCGCCGATCTGCTGCCACACGGCATCTTTCGTGCGCATCGACAGGCAATAGTCGAACAGCCGGGGCTGCTGTTGGCGCAGCGTGCGCGCCAGCGAGATGGTGGCGCGCACATCCGACAGCGCGTCGTGGGCCGATTCATGCAGCAACCCGTTGGCGCGAGCCAGATCCTCGAGCTTGAACGAGACGCGGCCGTCGTCGTGCAGCGGCCACTGCAGGCCATCGGGCCGCAGCGCCCAGGCGCAGCGCATGGTGTCGAGCAGGTCCCACCGGCCGCAGCCGTTGCGCCATTCGCGGCTGTAGGGGTCGATCAGGTT
>JAKLLB010000014.1:0-37101 GCA_023150345.1 Aquabacterium sp. | reverse complement strand
GACCTCGTCGTCGAAGCGCAGCGTGTTGTAGCCGCAGCCCACCGTGCCGGGTTCACCCAGCACCTGCTCGATGCGCGCGGCGAATGCGTACTCGGGCAGGCCACGCTCGGCACACACCTGCGGCACGATGCCGGTCAGCAGGCAGGCCTCGGGCTCGGGCAAGCGGTCGCGCGGCGGCTGGCAGTACAGCATCACCGGCTCGCCCACCTCGCGAAGCTGCGCATCGGTGCGCACACCAGCGAACTGCGCCGGCCAGTCGCGGCGCGGCGTTCGCCCGAAGGTTTCGTAGTCGTGCCAGAAGAAGTGGAAGTTGCTCACCTTGTGTTCCGCAATCGCGTTTGACCCGGCGGGGTCCCGACGGGGCGCCGACAGCGGCGCCGCCCGCCATGCCACCGCAACCCGGTTGCGCGCATCAACGCCCCAGCCACGCCCGGGCCTCGTCGACGTCGACCTGCAACTTGACGAAGACCTCCGTGCCGCGCGTGGATGAAGCCGCGCCCTCGCGCGAACGGCTCCAGCCCGCATAGAGCACGGTGCCGGCCGATCGGCGCCAGGCGTAGGTCAGCGACGCCTGCGTCTGCGCGTCGCGCAGCGCCGGCAGGCCGCCGGCGGCGCTGCGATCCAGCGTCGTGCGCTGGACGATCGCGCGCAAGGTCTGCGCAGCGTTGAAGTGCCAGACAGCCAGCACCTGCCCCACGGCTTCGCGCAGGTGGCGTTGACCATCCGAGCGCAACTCCAGCACGCTGTAGCGCGGTTCGAACTCCAGGCGCGCGTGCGGCCGCGTGGTCCACACCAGGTAGGCCTCATGGCCGTCGCGCACGGTGTCGGCATGGGTGTCGGCCAACTGCCCCTGGCGGCCACCCAATGTCAGGAATGGCACCCACTCGGCTGGCGTGATCGTGACCTCGCTCTTCCAGTAGCGCTCGCGCAGCAGTGGTGCGGTCGCCGCCGTGCGCAGGGTGGAGTTGCCGTGCCACCTCAGCCACCACTCCAGGTTGTGCGCGCCGCCCAGCCAGAACCCGGGATAGACATCCTGGCTGACACGAACGCCGCTCGAGCGCTCGCGCGCGTGACGCGCATCCAGCGTCAACCAGAACTCGCTGACCGGGCTCTGCGGGAACCAGCCGCGCCCGATGTGCAAGGTCTGATCGCGCGTGCCGACCTGGGTGACAAAGCCGGTGTCGTGACGGAAACCGGGACTCGACTCGGTCAGATCCAACCGAACCTCGCTTCGATCGGTGAGCCGCGTCGCGCGGATCACCGATTGCCATCCGCTGCGCGCCTCCCCGTGTCGCAGTTCGCCATTGGTGGAAGCATGTGCCGTGGTGTCCGACCTCAGCCACTGTGCCCGCAAACGCCACGCATCGTCGATCTGCCAGGCCAGGTCCGGGCCCAGCACGTCGTTGCGCCCCCGCCCGCCCTCGTACCGGCGCGTCGCCACCAGGGCCCCCCATTGCAGCGCAGCGGCCTGGCCGCTCAAACGTCCGGCCAGCGACGTGGATCCCGGCTGGCGCACGGCGTCCGTTCCGTAGGCCCCCGGCAGCAGTACCCGGCCACCGCCGCGGTCGTCCACCGCGAACAGGCTGCCGGCCAGGCCGCGCCCTCGCCAGGTGCTGCGCAAGCCCCAGCGCGGCTCGGTGAAGCTGCGTGTGTAGATCGCCTCCGAAGGCGTGCGCAGCAGGTCGCTGGACTCGAAGAAGAACGCCCGCTTCTCGGGGAACGAAAGCGCGAAGCGCTCATTGCCCGAGAGCTGCGGCACATCCAGTGCGACCTGGGAGAAGTCGGGGTTCAACGTCGCGTCGATCACCCACTCGGCACGCGGGCGCCACTTCAGGTCGAGCGTGGCATCCCAACCGGTACCGCTGTGCGATGAGCCGTCGGCCGCGCGTTCGCGGCTCGCGCGCCAGGTCAGGCTGGGGCGCAGCGCGAGGAACTGGTGCTGTGCCGGCAACTCAACGCCTTGCAGGGGCTGCAGCGTGGCGATGAAGCTCGGGGCTTCACGCGGGACCAGCACGGAGCTGTCCATGTAGAACTGCTCACGCGGCGTGCGCCGCCCGACCATCATGCGCCAACCCGCCGCCGAATCCCCCGCATAGCGCAGTGAGGCAAAGGGAATGCGCAGCACCACCGAGTAGCCCTGCGCATCGCGGTGCGCGGCCGCGTCGAAGTCGAAGTCGGGCGCAAAGTCCTCGCTGTCGTCGGCCGCGGTGTGCATGCCATCGGCCGTGCCGCCAGAGGCGCTGACGCGGAAGAACTGCGCCGATTGGCGCGCGCCGATGGCGTCGACATAGACGACGACAAAGTCCTGCGTACGGTTGACCTGGTCGTGCCGAACCCAGGGCGCTCGAATGCGCTCGGGCTGGGGTTCGCGGGCGTCGATGCCCACATAAAGCGCGTGCTCGTCGAACAGCACCCGCACCTCTGTTTCGCGACTGGCTGCAGCGCCGGTGTCGGGCGACTTCTGCACGAACTGCCGGTATGCCGGCGCCCGTTGCCACGCGGGGTGCACAAGCCGTCCATCGAGCCGGATGCGCTCGCCCGGTCGCAGCCGGTGGGCGACGATGGCATCGGCACTCGAGGAGCCGGCGTCCGGTGCAGCCGCCTGCGGCGCTGCCGATGGCATCGCGGGCGTGTCCGAAGACCGCGCCGGCCCGACCCCACAGGCCAGCAGCAGGAGCAGCAGCATGGCCTGCGAAGTGAACGGCCGCGACGGTCGGCGCGAGCAGAAGGGTTTCGGCATGTTGGACGCGGGCGGGGAAGAGCGACCACCGGCGAGCCGCGCATTGTGCCGCGAGCGCCACCATCTCGCCGCCCAAAAGCAACGGGCCCCTCGAAAGGGGCCCGTTGCCGCTCCCGCCGCTGGTCAACTGCGCGGCGCGCGCTGGCCGATCACCACCACCTGCGCGGCTGCCGTCGGTGTGGCGCGGGCCAGTATGAGCTCGGCGCCCTGGGGTCCAGCGACGCGATCCAACCCTCCGAGCGTGGCCAGCGTGACGAGGGTCGAGAGCGTCAGGGCGGTCAGTTGGGGGACGGCGCGGCGGGTCATGATGGGCTCCTTGGGCTGCGGGTTGGCGGGGTCGATGGATGCACTGTATTCATGGATTCCCCTGATGGACACCGACTTGCGACGAACCGCAGCCGGGGCGCACCGAACTGCAGTGCACCGCGACGAGTGCCGGCGCGCCAAGGTGACGGCTTCATGCAGGCCGACAATGCACCCCCCCGGATCGCCACACGCGCTTTCACGATGTCCACCGCCCCCCACCCAGCAACCGAAACCGGCCTGCCGCACTGCCAGGTCGATGGCGCTCGTGCCACCGTCCGGCTGAACCGACCGGCCCACCACAACCGCCTGCACCGCGCCGACCTGCTCGCGTTGCAGCGCCATTGCGCCGAACTGGCGAAGTCCCAGGTGCGCGTGGTCGTGCTGCAGGCCGAAGGACCGACCTTCTGCGCCGGATTCAATCTCGACGAGCTCGATGCCGACGCCCAGGGTGGACCGTTGTTGTTCGAGCAGACGGTCGAGGCGATCGAGGCGCTGCCGATGCCCACGATCTGCCGGCTGCAAGGCAGCGTGTTCGGTGGCGCGACCGACCTGGCGCTGGCTTGCGACTTCCGCATCGGCGTGACCGGCATGAGCCTGCGCATGCCGGCGGCGCGCATCGGCCTGCACTACTACCCCAGCGGTCTGCGCCGGTATGTCTCGCGGCTGGGGCTGTCCACGGCCAAGCGGCTGTTCCTGCTGGCGCAAACCCTGGATGCCTGCGAACTGGGGCGCATCGGCTATCTCGACCGCATTTGCGAACCCGATGCGCTCGACGCCGCCGTGCAGGAGTGGGTCGACGCCCTGGCCGGCGCGGCGCCCCTGGCCATCGACGGTATGAAGCGCTCGCTCGACGAGATCGCCCGGGGCGAGTACGACCTGGAACGGCTCTCGGAGCGGGTGGCACGCTGCGCCGCCAGCGACGACTTGCGCGAGGGCCAGGCGGCGCTGGCCGCGCGACGGGAACCCCGCTTCCGGGGCAGGTGACCCTGCTACCCGCGTGGAAACCCTTTCCACGGCGCTCCGCAGGTGGTGGGCATGCGACGAACAGCGGCAACGGCAGCCTGAACCGCGTCGCACGGCCTTGACTTGCAGGCCGACCAGCGGGAGAGTGGCGGGCTTTACCCCACCAGAACCCGCCGCGGGGCGCACGGCACGATTGGCCACACGCCACGGCGCCAACCCCAGGCACACACCCGAGATTGCACACCCATGCACCGCACCGTCGAATCCTTGCGCCGCCCGCTGGCCCGCACTGCCATCTTCACCGCCGTCATGATGCTGTCGGCCTGCGCCAGCACGCAGACCACGGGTTCCGGCGCTGCCGCCGCTGCGTCGGGCGGGGCCGCCGCCCCCACCACCGCGCGTGCCGCATCGGCCCCGGCGGGGGCCAGTGCGCCCGCAGGCCCCCGCGCACCCGACCCCACTGCGCTCAAGCCTTTCGCAGACATCATCAAGGATGCCAAGCGTGAGGACGGCCTGTTCCCGATCTGGCGCAAGGACGACAAGACGTGGCTCGAAATTCCACGCAGTGCCCTGGGCAAGCCCTTCCTGTTCTCGGTGAACGTGGCCAGCTCGGTGGGCGAGCGTGGCCTTTACGCCAGCCAGATGGGCCCGGCTCGTATGGCCGAGTGGCGCCGCGTGGGCAACCAGGTGCAGCTGGTGGCCCTGAACAACCAGTTCCGGGCTGAAGGTGACGCCCGCGCCGCGGTCGCCCAGGCGTTCTCACCCAGCCTGCTGGCCGCGGGTGCCGCCGCCAGCGCGGACCATCCCGAGCACAAGTCGTTCCTGGTGGATGCGGGTCTGCTGCTGTCGGATATCCCGGGCTACTCCACCCGACTGGAGATGGCCTACCGCCTGCCCTACGCGCTGGACCGGGCCAACTCGTATTTCGAAGCCACCCGCGTCGACGCCCGTCTGAGCACCCTGACCGCGCGCATGCACTTCGCAACCGCGCGCATCCCGGCACCGCCACTGACTCCCAGCCCGGTGCCCATGCCCACACCGCCGCAGGCCGTGCCCGATCCGCGCAGCTTCTTCGTCAGCTTCGTCTACAACTTCATGGCCCTGCCGCAACAGGCCATGCGGCCGCGGCACACCGATCCCCGGCTGGGCCACTTCATGGAGTCGTTCACCGACCTGTCCGGCGACCTCAAGCCCAATCCGCGCGTGCACTATGTGAAGCGCTGGCGCCTCGAGAAAAAGGACCCGGCGGCGGCCCTGTCCGAGCCGGTGCAACCCATCACCTTCTGGCTCGACAAGAACATCCCGGCCCGCTATCGCGAGTCGGTGAAGGCGGGCATTCTCGAGTGGAACAAGGCCTTCGAGCGCATCGGGTTCCGCAACGCCGTGGTCGCCCAGCAGCAGCCCGACGACGCCACCTGGGACGACATGGACAGCGCGCATGCTTCGGTGCGCTGGTTCGTCGGCGCTGACGTGGGCTTTGCCATCGGCCCGTCGCACGCCGACCCGCGCAGCGGAGAGATTCTCGATGCCGACATCGGCATGAGCGACGTCTTCGCCCGCGGTTCGCGACGCTTCATCGTCGAAGACGTCGGGCAGTCGTTCGCCCCGACCTGGCTGGCCGGCCACGAACACGCCCTTTGCACCTATGCGCACGAAGCCGCGGCGGAAATGCACTTCGCGCTCGACGTGCTGGAGGCCCGCGGCGACATCGCGCCGGACAGCGCAGAGGCCGAGGCATTCGTGCAGTCGGTCATCCGTGACACCATCATGCACGAGGTCGGTCACACGCTGGGCCTGAAGCACAACTTCAAGGCTTCCACCACTGTCTCCCGCGAGCAGCTCAAGGACCGCGCCTATACCGAGGCCAAGGGCATCTCGGGCTCGGTGATGGACTACAACGCCTACAACCTGGCGCTGCAGGGCGAGCCGCAGGGGGCGATGAACAACACCACGCTGGGCGCCTATGACTACTGGGCCATCGAGTACGCCTACAAGCCGATGGAAGCGGCCAGCGAGAAGCAGGAGCTCGATCGAATTGCCAGCCGCAGCACCGAGCCGGCGCTGGCCTATGCCGACGACACCGATGCCGGCGGCTTTGGCCCCTACGACGGCATGGACCCGCTGGCCAACCGGTTCGACCTGGGTGACGATCCGCTGGCCTACTTCAAGAAGCGGCTGGCGCTGTCGCGTGAGCTGTGGGCGCGCGTTCAGCAACGCAAGCCGGCCGCTGGAGAGGATCCGCTGCGCCGGCAGCGCACGATGATGAGCGGCTTCAACCAGCTCAACCGCGCGGCCGAACTGGTGGGCAAGTATGTGGGCGGCATGCACGTGGTGCGCGACCTGCCGGGCACCACCGGGCGGCCGAGCATGCGGCCCGTCGAGCCAGCCAAGCAGCGCGAAGCGCTGCAGTTCCTGGCCAGCGGCCTGTTCAGCGCCGACAGCTTCCGCTTCCAGCCCGAGTTCCTGGGCTCGCTCACGCTCGACTTCCAGGAGTGGGAGCGCGCACCGGTGAACATCCCGGCGGCAGTGGCCCGGGTTCAACTTGTCGCGCTCGATCGCCTGCTTGCTGCCCCAACCGCCCAGCGCCTGCTGAACCTTCCCGGCTACGTACCCGAATCCCAGCGCAAGGGCCTGATCTCGTTGCACGAGGTCTATGGCACGCTGCAATCGGCCGTCTGGAGCGAGCTCAAGACAGGGCGCGACATCGACCAGCTGCGCCGCAACCTGCAACGCGAGCACCTCAAGCGCATGCAGGCGCTGCTCACCCGGCCGGCCCCTCTGTTGCCGCCCGACGCCTTGAGCCTGACGCGGCTGCATGCCACGCAGCTGCAGGCCGACCTGCGTGCAGCCTTGAACCGGGCCGGCACCGCAACCCCCGAAACAAGGGCTCACCTTGCTGACAGCCTCGGGCTGCTGACCGAGGCGCTTCGTGCGACGATGCAGCGTTCGTGAACACCGAAACCGAGGAGGAAACCTGATGAGCCTGCACTTGCGCATCCTGGCCCTGGCGGCCGTCGCGTCCCTGGGCACCCTGACCGGCTGTGGAGGCGGCGCCGACAGCCCGACGGCCCAGACGCCCGCGGCGGCGGCGGCTGCCATGCGTCAGAAGGCTCAGGCTGTGCGCGCCAGCACCGTATCGCCCGACGAAGCCGCACGGCAGCTGATGGACTTCGCCGAGACCACCTTCCCGCAGTACTTTCCTGAGCACCAGGGCACGCTGACATTCGGGCCGTTCCGCTACCGGGCCTATTCCAGCGGTGTGCTGCTGGGCGTGGTCGTCAGCAGCGACCCGGCGTACACGCTCAACGGCGTGTACGTGATGGGCGGCGCCTTCGGCAGTTCACCGCTGTATGTCGGGCTGCTCACCCAGTTCATCACGCCGGTCGATCCCGATCCGGGCCCTGGGCCCGGCGCCAACAACGGCTGCTACGACCTGAGCTTGCTCGAAACCCAGGGTACCAAGGCCCAGGTGAACTACCGCCACACCGGTGCCACTACCGGGACGTCGTCGACCGAGTCGACCGTGGGCGGGCTCGTCACCTACATGGGCAACCAGGCTCGCGAGATCGAGTACAAGGTCACCACTGCGCTGATCACCGGCGGAGTGGCCTCGAACGCCGAGTTGACCGGCAAGCACTACGAGCGGCGCACGGGTGACGCTGAGGTCACCCAGTACGGGTCGGTGATGGCCGGCACATTCGCGTTTCAGGGCGCTACCGGCACCACGACCACGCAGATCGTGTTCGATCCACCGTGGGTCGAGAAGTCGGCGGGCTTGGCTCTGGGCGGAACCTACACCCACACCGAATCCGGCACTTCGACTGTCACAACCACCTTCCCGGGCCTTCCATCGATTCCGGGAACCGTGTCGCAGTTCTCTGACACCCATACCGTGCGCTTTGCGGCGCGCGAGCAAGTGACTGTCCCTGCCGGAACCTATTCCACTTGCCGATTCGAGCATCTGGAAGGCAGCACGGTCTCGTCGACGGAGTGGGTGATCGACGGCAAGGGCATCCCGGTGAAGGTCGTCGAAGGCACCACCGGGCAGATCACCACCCAGGAAGCCACCGAGGTCAAGATCAACGGCTCACGCATCTGACCCGCACCCCGCCGCGTGGCCGAGTGCGGGCTCGCACTCAGCCGCCGTCGCGGGGCAATGCTGGGCGCGGTGGCGCCAGGGCCTCCAGCACCGGTGTGCCTTGGCGCGCGAGCAGTTCCTCGATGGCGGGCCACAGCGGCCCCAGGCGTTCGGACAGCGTGTCACGCACGGTGTCCACCATCACCTGGGTGCCGCGCTCGATCTCGATGTTCAGCGCATCGCCCGCCTGCTTGGCACCGAAGGTGGTCATGCGCAGCGTTTCGGGGATCAACCACACCTCGAACCACCCGGCCGCACGGTCGGCTTCGGCCACCGTGAGGCTCGCACCGTTGATGGCGACATAGCCCTTGGCGAACACGTACCGCCGATGGCTGGCCGGCATCTCGATGCGCAGCACATGGTTGTTCTCGGGGCACCGCACCTCGAGCATGCGCGCGATGCAGTCCACATGGCCCGAGATCGGGTGGCCACCAATTTCCGCACCGTCGCGCGCCGCGCGCTCGACATTGAGGGGGTCGCCCACCTTCAGCGACGCCAGCGTGGTCTGCGCCAGGCTCTGCTGCATCACGTCGAAGCAGGCCCGCCCCGGCTGTGGCAGCGCCGTGACCGTGAGGCACACACCATCGCAGGCCACACTGGCGCCGATCTCCAGCCCCATGTCGAAGCCGGGCGGAAACACGAGTTCGAAACTGCGCAGGCCTGTGCGGTCGGTGATCGCGCCCACCTCGGCCACGCCCTGGACGATGCCGGTGAACATGACGGCCAGTCGGTAGTGGAAAGCGCGCAGCTTAGCAGCGACCTGTCCGGTCCCTACTCGGGCAGGTAGTCGCGGATGTGCTGGAGCACCTCCCGGACCTTGATCGGCTTGGTGAGATAGGCGGCACAACCGGCCGCCAACGCGCGCTCGGCCGCGCCAGCCGTGGCGGTGGCGCTGACAGCCAGCACCGGAATGCCCGAAGTGCGCGGCTCCTGCTTGAGCCGCTCCACGGCCTGCAGGCCATCGATGCCGGGCAGGTTGAAGTCCATCAGCACCAGGTCGGGGCGCTCATGCTCGATGTAGGCCAGCGCGGCCTCGGCGCTGGACATGCACACCAGCCGCACATCGGGCAGGGAGTCGACGATGTTTTCCATCAGGCGCTGGTTGGCCGGGTTGTCCTCGACGTAGACGATGCGGGCGCCGCGCGCCGGGCCATCCAGCGGCATGGCACCGGTCGAAAGCGTGTCGTCGTCGGCACTGTCTCCGGGGGCCTCGGCCAATGGCAGTTCGAACCAGAACTCGCTGCCCTGGCCGGGCACGCTGGAAAACCCGATGCGCCCGCTCATTTCCTCGACCAGCCGCCGCGTGATGGCCAGGCCCACGCCGGTGCCCTCGATGCCCGACGATTCCTGCCCCAGGCGCTGGAACGGCTGGAACACCAGGGCCTGCTTGTCCTCGGCAATGCCGGGGCCGGTGTCGGCCACCGCGAGCCGACACATGCCGTCCGCCACCGACGCGCGCACCCGCACCTCGCCGCCGGTGCGGTTGTACTTGATGGCGTTAGACAGCAGGTTCAGCAGCACCTGGCGCGCGTGGGTGTAGTCGGCCAGCACAGAGGGCATGGGAATGTCCGGGGCCGGCCCATCGACCGTGACGCCGCGCGACTGCGCCTGTGGGCGCACCATCTGCACGCAATCGTGCACCAGTCGCTGCACAGGCACCGGCTCCTGCGACAGCGGCAGCTTGCCGGCCTCGATGCGCGTGAGGTCGAGCACCTCGTTGATCAGGGCCAGCAGGTGCTCGCCGCCGTGCAGGATGTGGTCGATCTGCGCAAGGTGGGCGGGGCTCAAGGTGCCGGTGCGATCCATGCGCAGCAGTTGGGCGAAGCCCAGGATGGCGTTCATCGGCGTGCGCAGTTCGTGGCTCATTCGGCCCAGGAACTCCGACTTGGCCCGGTTGGCCTGCTCGGCCGCTGTCTTGGCCGCCCGCAGTGCCGACTCGTTGGCAATCGCCTTCTGCGCTTCGACCAGCAGGCTGACGTCGGTGCGTATGGCCACATGGCCCACGGGCACGCCGCCACTGCCCATCACCGGCGCGATGGTCGATTGCACCCAGTAGTGGCTGCCGTCCTTGCGGCGGTTGCAGATCGTGCCCTGCCAGGTGCGGCCGCTGCACAGCACGCCCCACATCTCGTCGAAGAAATCATCCGTGTGCACGCCGCTCTTGAGGATGCGGTGGTTGTGCCCGAGCAGCTCACCCCGTTCGTAGCCGCTGATCTGGCTGAACAGGTCGTTGGCATAGGTGATGGTGCCGGCGGCATCGGTGATGCTGACGATGGCATGCTGGTCCAGGGCCTGCACCTGGGCATCGCGCCAGGCCTCGCCCGGGCGGTCGGCGAAGCCCGCCTCCACCCGCGCGCGGGCCCAGGCGGCCGCGCGCATCAATGCGCGGCCGAGTTCGTCATCGGTGCAATCGCCCGCCAGCGTCTGCCCGTGGGCAAGCCCCTGGGCCGCCAGCGCATCGGCCTGCGACTCGCTGATGCCCAGCGCCACCACGGCCGGGCCACAGCCCGGGTGCTGGCGCAGCCACGGCAGTGCATGCAGCAATGCAGTGCCCACGTCCCAGCCCCGCTCGCCCAGCAGCAATATGTCGGGCTGCGCGTCCTGCCATGGAACACCGTAGCGCTCGGCCGGCGCCTGGACGAACCGATAGTGCAAGCGGGTCCGCCCGCATCGCGCGGGCCATCCCGCCCTGTCGGACTCGGAGAGGCCGCACACCGCGACGATGCAGGATTCGGTGGCGGTCAGTGCATCCATGGGGTCGGATCGGGGTACTACAACGCGCTCACGGTACCGGATGTTCCTGACTTCGCAATGACCCCCGCTGCGAGTCGGGTACTGGCACTCGGTGCTCGCCTTGGCTGGCACCGCCGCCGGCAGCATCCCCGTCGCGCCAGCGCTGCAGCAGGTCGTGCCATTGCGCGCGCGCCGTCACCCAGTTGCCCAGCTTGACGTGGCCATAGCCGCGGATGTGGTCCGGCACCTGCAGGATGGCACGGGCCAGGTCGAGCGGCCGTTGCTGCGCCAGTCCGGCGATCACCTCGCCTGCCACCGCCTCGTACTGCCGCGCCAGTTCGCGCTCCAGGCGCCGCTCGGCGGTATGGCCGAAGGGATCGAACCAACGCCCCCGAATGCGCCGCACGGCGGCCAGCATCACCAGCAACGGCCGCACCCAGGCGCCCAGCACCCACTTGCGCGGCCGCCCATCCGGTCCCGGCCTGGCCAGCAGGGGCGGCGCGAAGTGGTACTCGAGCGCGTCCCAGCGCTCGAACTGCTCGGCCAGCGCACGCTCGAAGCCGCCGTCGGTGTACAGCCGCGCAACTTCGTATTCGTCCTTCACGGCCAGCAGGCGGGCGTACTGCCGGGCCACCGCCTCGGCCAGCGCACCGTCGCCACCCGCATCGCGCTCGGCTTCCTGCATGCGCTCGACGAGGTGCCGATAGCGCCGCGCCAGCGCGTCGTCATGGTAGGCGCGCAGGAAATCGGCACGCCGCTGCACCAGCGCCAGCAGGGCCTGCTCGCGCGTCGGCGCGGGCGCTGCCTCGGGAACGCCCTCCAGCCGGTGCAGCGCATGCGCGTCGGCCACCGCCAGCCGCCCAAGGCCGAAGGCGATGCGGTTGGATTGCACCGCCTGGCCGTTGAGCTCGATGGCGCGCATCAGCGCCGCTTCGCTCACTGGAACCAGCCCGCGCTGCCAGGCCACGCCCAGCATCACCATGTTCGACGGCAAGGTGTCGCCGAGCATGCGCAGCGCGATGTCCTGGGCGTCCTCGGTGTGCACCTGCTCGGCCCCGGCGGCATGGCGCATCTTGGCCAGCAGCGCGCTGGCCTGCAGGTTGGCATGCGGATCGCGCACGAACGCCGCAGTCGGCAACTCATGGGTGTTGACCACGATGGCGCTGCGCCCGTGCTTGATGGTGCCCAGCGCTTCAGCCGATGCACCCACCACCAGGTCGCAGGCGAGCAGCAGGTCGGCCTGTTGGGTGTCGATGCGCACCTGGTTGAGCTGATCGGGCGTGAGCGCCACGCGCACGTTGGACAGCACCGCGCCGCCCTTCTGCGCAAACCCCATGAAATCGAGCACCGACGAAGAGCGGCCCTCCAGGTGCGCAGCCATCGACACCAGCGCACCTATCGTCACCACGCCGGTGCCGCCCACGCCGGTGACCAGCAGGTCGTACGGGCCGGTCCAGTGCCAGGGCGGTGGCGCGGCGATGCGGTCGAGCTCGATCTGCAGCGCCTGCGCGGTGATCGACGCGCCCACGCGCTGGCGCGGCACCGCCCCGCGCAGCGTCACGAAGCTCGGGCAAAAGCCGTTGAGGCAGGAGTAGTCCTTGTTGCACGAGCTCTGCTCGATCTGCCGCTTGCGTCCCCAGTCGGTCTCCACCGGAATCACCGACAGGCAGTTGGAGGCCATGCCGCAGTCGCCGCAGCCTTCGCAAACCGCCTCGTTGATGAACACGCGCAACGGCCGCTGTGGCGCCAGCCCCTTCTTGCGCCGCCGGCGCAGCTCGGCGGCGCAGGTCTGCTCGTAGATGAGCAAGGTCACGCCAGGCACTTCGCGCAGGCGGCGCTGCACAGCATCGAGTTCGTCGCGCCCATGGAAGGTGGTGCCGCTCGGAAACCGGGCCTGCTGACCCCGATAGCGGCCGACGTCGTCGGCCACCACGACCACCTGGCGCGCGCCCTCGGCCTCGACCTGGCGGGCGATCTCGGCCACGCCGATGTGGCCGTCGACCGGCTGGCCACCGGTCATGGCCACCGCGTCGTTGTACAGCAGTTTGTACGTGATGTTCGCGCCCGCGGCCACCGCCTGGCGGATGGCCAGCAGCCCCGAATGGAAGTAGGTGCCGTCGCCCAGGTTCTGGAACACATGGCGCTCGCGGGTGTAGCGCGAGTGCGCGGCCCAGTCCACCCCTTCGGCGCCCATCTGGATCAGGCCGCTGGTGTGCCGCTCCATCCAGCTGGCCATGAAGTGGCAGCCGATGCCCGCCAGCGCACGCGAGCCCTCGGGCACTCGGGTACCGGTGTTGTGCGGGCAACCCGAGCAGAAGTAGGGTTGGCGGCGCACCCCATCGGCCGCGTTGTGCAGCAACGCCGGCATGGTGAAGTCGACCACCAGCGCGCGCCGATCGAGTGCCGGGTTCAGCCGCGCCAGCCATTCGGCGACGACGCTCATGATGCGCGATGGGCGCAACTCGCCCAGCGCCGACAGCAGCGGCTCGCGCCCGTCTGCCGTGGCCTTGCCGGCGATGCGCGGGCGCTGCCGGTCGGGCAGGCCATACAGCAGTTCCTTGAGCTGGCGCTCGACCACCGGCGCCTTCTCCTCGATCACCAGGATCTCGTCGAGCCCGCTGGCGAAGTCGAGCATGCGGGTGGGCTCGAGCGGAAAGACGAGCCCGACCTTGTAGACGCGCACTCCGGCGGCCGACAGCGCGTTGGGATCGAGCTCGAGCCGGCGCAGCACCTCCATGAAGTCGAAGTGCGCCTTGCCCACGGTGACGATGCCCAGCGTGGCCTGCGGGCTGGCGACGACATGCTTGTCCACCGAGTTGAGCCGAGCGAACGCGCGCACGGCATCGAGCTTGGCGGCCAGCCGCGCCTCGAGCTCGAGCGAGGGCAGGTCCACCGGCCGCACATGCAGCGATTGCGACGACGGCGAGCGCACCGGCAGTTCGAAGTCGTAGGGCACGGCATCAAGGTCGACGGTCATGCCCGACTCAACGATCTCGGAGATGGCCTTGAAGCCCACCCAGGCGCCGGAGAAGCGCGACAGCGCCCAGCCGTAGAGTCCGAATTCCAGGTACTCGGCGACATTGGCCGGGTGCAGCACCGGCATGCTCCACGCCTGCATGGCCAGGTCGCTCTGGTGCGGCATCGAGCTCGAGACGCTGCCGTGGTCGTCGCCGGCCACCACCAGCACGCCCCCCTGGGCCGAGCTGCCGTACGCATTGCCGTGCTTGAGCGCATCGCCCGAGCGGTCGACGCCCGGCCCCTTGCCGTACCACATCGCATACACGCCCTCGACCGTGCGCTGCGGATCGGTGGCCACGCGCTGGGTTCCCAGGCAGGCCGTGGCGGCCAGGTCTTCGTTGATGGCGGGCAGGAACTGCACGCCTGCGGCGTCGAGCAGGGCCTTGGCCTTCCACAGCTGCTGGTCGACCATGCCCAGCGGCGAGCCGCGGTAGCCGCTGACGAAGCCGGCCGTGGCCAAGCCGCTCGCGGCGTCGAGCGCGCGCTGCATCAGCAGCAGGCGCACCAGCGCCTGCGTGCCAGTGAGAAAGACGACGCCGTGCGTGGCGTCGAGGTTGTCGGCCAGGCTGTATGTGCGCAAGGCCGCTGTCGGCAGGCTCGGGGGTGACCCGATGTGCCCGCCCGGCTGCGAGGTCATGCCACGCCTCCTGTGCGAACCAGATGCGCCATGCTACGCGTGGCGCGGCACGTTGCGTGCTGGGGCTTTCGAGGCGCGGTGGCGCGTTGCGCCCGTGGTAGTGGCGTGGGTCGTGCGCGGCTAGAAAAACGTCACCGTCTGCTGCGGCACGGCGTCTGGCGCGGCTTGCGTCGCAGGCGCCGGCTCGGTCCGCGCCGCGGGCCGGGCCGCGCTGCGTGCGGCGCCATCGGCCTGGCCGACGCGGAACGAACCCAGCACTTCCTCCAGGCGCAGGCCCTCCTCATGCAGCGACTGGGCGATGCGCCGGGTGCTCTGGGCCACCGACACGTTCTGCCGTGTCACCTGGTCGAGATCCTTCACCGCCTCGGTGACGGCGCCGATGCTGCCGGCATGCTCGTGCGTGTCGGCCGACAGGTGCGCGAACACATCGCCCACCTGGCGCACGGAGGCGACGATCTCCTCGATGCGCTGGCCGGCGTGGCCCACGAGCTCGGTGCCGCTGCGCACGGTGTCGATCGACTCCGAAATCAACGACTTGATCTGCGCCGCGGCCTGGCTGGAGCGCAGGGCCAGCGCGCGCACCTCGGCGGCCACCACCGCGAAGCCCCGCCCTTGCTCGCCCGCGCGTGCGGCTTCCACCGCGGCGTTGAGGGCCAGGATGTTGGTCTGGAAGGCCAGGCTGTCGATCACGGCGATGATGTCGGTGATCTTGTGCGACGACGCATCGATGTCGCGCATCTTGTCGACCACCGAGGCGAAGATCGCCCCGCCGTCTACCGCCTGCTGGGTGGCGCGTGCGGCCATCGTGCGGGCTTCGCGCGCCGCCTCGGCGCTGCTGGTGACGATAACGTTGATCTGCTCGAGCGTCATCGCCGCATCGCGCAGGCCGTCGGCGCTGCGTTCGGTGCGGTCGCGCAACTCGTCGCTGCCGCTGGCCAGTTCGGTGGACGCACTGCGCACGCCCTGCGAGGCGTCGTGCACCAGTCGCACCGCTTCGGCGATGCGCTCCTGCACCTGCTTGAGCCGCAGCCCCAGTGCCGACTCGGCGCGCAGCACTTCCAGGTTCAACCGGATCGGGCCGCTTTGCCCCATGGCCCGCACGAGAAACTCCATATCGAAGCGTTCGCGCGCCTGTGTCCGGTTGCGGCGCGCCACCAGCGCCAGCAGCAGGGTCTGCACGACGACGGCGGCACTGTAGCCGGGGAGAAGTGCGACGACTGCCGCCTGCGATCCCAGCCACGGGGTGCCGGCCAGCGCCAAGCCGGAAACGGCCACCAGTGCCGGGCGATGCAGTGCGGGCAACAGGCTGAGGGTGAGCAGCGCATTGAACAACATCCACTGCGGCCATGGCGAGGCCATCACCTGCACCAGCACGGGGGCCACCAGTGCCAGGGCCATCGCCATGGCGGCAGGACCGCCCGCAGCCGCGCGTCGGCGCGCCCACCAGGCCGCAGCCACGGCCGGTAGCGCGATGGCGGTCGCGACGACGGCCTGGCCAGCAGGAACCGCCAGCCCCAGTGCCAGCAGCGCGTTGAGCGTAGCAGCCACAGGCAGGATCAGGTCGGGACGGCGTGAGCCCGAGCGCTCGGAGTTGGAGGCGTGCGACTCGGCGTGTACAGCAGACATGGCAGTCCCTTGGGGCATGGACCAGGGCGACGTTATCCGCAGCGATCGGGCATCGAAGCCTGGAATTGCCGCCCTCGCACAGGTCAAATGAAGGAACTGCGAACGCACCACGCCGGCGCGCAATGGCCTACCATCGGCCGCATCGCCTGCGTGGGCAGGCTCAGTCCGCAGCACGAAGCAATGAAACGAGTCCTCATCGTCGAAGACCAGCCCGAGATCCGCGAACTCATCCACATGACGCTCGAGTTCGAGAACTACGAACTCCACGAGGCGCCCAATGGCGACGCGGCCCTGCAGATGATCGAGAAGGTCAAGCCCGACCTGCTGCTGCTCGACGTGATGATGCCCGGCTCGCTCAATGGCCTGGAGCTGTGCAAGCGCGTGAAGGCCGACCCCAACCACAAGAAGGCCAAGGTGGTGATGCTGTCGGCGCGCAGCCAGGCCAGCGACCGCCAGGCCGGACTGACAGCGGGGGCCGACGCCTACCTGAGCAAACCGTTCAGTCCGCGCGAGCTGCTTCAGCTGATCACGCGGATGGTCTGAGAGCCAGTGGCGCTGAACCGGCTGGCCCGGCCAGCCATCACCAACTCGCCTCCCGATCCGGGGTGGCCCCGATCTTGTGAATCGACAGGTCGGCGCCTTCGTATTCCTCCTCGGCCGTCAGCCGCAAGCCGACGAAGCTCTTGAGCAGGCCGTAGACGGCGAACCCGCCCGCCAGCGCCCACGCCACGCCCAGCACCGTGCCCAGCACCTGGGCACCGACGCTGACGCCCCCCAGGCCACCCAGGGCCGGCAGGCCGAAGATGCCGCACGCCACACCGCCCCAAGCCCCGCACAGGCCGTGCAGCGGCCACACGCCGAGCACGTCGTCGATCTTCCAGCGGTTCTGCGTCAGGGTGAACATCGACACGAAGATGGCCCCGGCAACCCCGCCGACCACCAGGGCCCCCACCGGGTGCATGACGTCGGATCCGGCGCACACCGCCACCAGACCTGCCAGAGGGCCGTTGTAGGCGAAGCCCGGATCGTTGCGACCCATGAGCGCCGCCACCAACGTACCGCCCACCATGGCCATCAGCGAGTTGACCGCCACCAGGCCGGAGATCTTGTCGATGGTCTGCGCGCTCATCACGTTGAAGCCGAACCAGCCCACCGCCAGAACCCAGGCACCCAGGGCCAGGAACGGAATCGACGACGGCGGGTGTGCGCTCATCGCACCGTCCTTGCGATAGCGATTGCTGCGCGCGCCCAGCAGCAGCACCGCCGCCAGGCCGATCCAGCCGCCCACGGCATGCACCACCACGCTGCCGGCGAAGTCGTGGAACTCGGCGCCGGTGGCAGCCTTGATCCAGGCCTGGATGCCGAACTTCTGGTTCCAGGTCACGCCCTCGAAGACCGGATACACGAGGCCCACCAGCACAGCGGTTGCGATCAACTGGGGGCCGAATCGCGCACGTTCGGCGATGCCACCCGAGACGATGGCGGGAATGGCCGCCGCGAACGTGAGCAGGAAGAAGAACTTCACCAGTTCGTAGCCATTCTTCGCGGCCAGCGTCTCGGCGCCGGTGAAGAAGCTCACCCCGTAGGCGACGCCGTAGCCCACCAGGAAGTAGGCCAGGGTGGACACCGCGAAGTCGACCAGAATCTTGACCAGGGCATTGACCTGGTTCTTCTTGCGCACCGTGCCCAGCTCCAGGAACGCAAAGCCGGCATGCATGGCCAACACCATGATCGCGCCCAGCAGGATGAACAGAGCATCGGTGCCCTGCTTGACCTGATCCATAGCCCACACTCCTCGAGGATGTGCCGCGCCGTCATGGGGCCCGCGCACCATGTCCGCTCAGCGGCGCACCAGCGTATGCAAGTCATGTGCCTACACTGGTGCACTCTGCCGGCACCGAACCGATGCATGACGCACCGCCGAGCGCCGCCTGGACAGAATCGATGCACCTCGAGAGTGCGGCGTGCACCTTTGACGGGCATTGACGCGGTCGCGGTCGAGCAAGTGCTCAGCCAAGCGCACTCGCGGTCGATCAACTCCAGGCAAAGCGGGGATGCTCGAAGTGCGCCACCCGAGTCGCCCGCTCCAGCAGGCAGACTTCGCGGAACTGGTACAGCATCGCCGCCGTCGGCGCCGCGATCCAGATGCTGCCCACCGGCATGCGCAGCGTCGGGTGCGCCTGACCCGCCGCAACGTCCAGCAGGGGCGCATCGGGGCGCAGCAACTCCGTCAAGGGCAGACGGTGAACCCGTGCCACCTCCGCCACATGCGGGCGCAGATCACGTGCAACGCCGGCCCACACCACGACCGGCGTGATCACGTAGCCGGACCTCGTGGGCATGTCATCGAGCCGCCCGCACACCGCCTGTGGCGGCAGCGCCAGCCCCAACTCCTCGTGCAGCTCGCGCAGCGCGGCCTGCTCGGGCGTCTCGCCGGCGTCGATGCGGCCGCCCGGCAACGCGAACTGCCCGGCATGGGCGCGCAGCGAGGCCGCACGCAAGGTCACCAGCACGGCCGCACGGTCACTCCAGTGGCCCGGTCGCAGCGGCAGGCCCGGCAGGTCGGCGCCCTCGCCCTCGTCAGCCAGCGCCAGCACCACAGCCGCGCGCAAGCGCTCATCGTCCGCCAGGGCCTGCACCGGCCAACGTGACAGCCGCTCGCGCACCAGGGCCTGCAGCGGCGCGCGGCAGCGCAGGTCGAGGCCAGGCGGGATGGGTGACGTGTCAGCGGCTCGCGTCATACGGGGCCATTGTGCGCCGCCGGATCTCGCCCACCGAGTCGTGACCGGCAGGCCGGTTGCGCTAAGCTCCATCCCGTTCTCAGCCACGCCCGGCGCCGGTGCCGGGCCCTGTCGCCCTGCGCCCCGTCCGGTCAGCTTCACGGGTCGCGCCTCCCCACGGTCCGCCGAGGAGGACCGGCGGTCATCGAGGGGGTGTGAAGTGAGCACATCGAATCTGCGGGTCGTCCTCGTCTTCGGGCGCGACGACCAGGCCTGGATCCGCCGCGAGTCGGTGGTGGTACCCCAGTTTTGGCAGGGCCACGCCGTGCCGCCCGCCCAGGGCGACGTGATCCGGGTGGGCGGGCGCCAGTTCGTCATCCAGGGGCGGCTGTGGGAGCACGATGGCCAGGCGACGATCCTGCGCCTGTTCGTGGGCAACGCCCATGCCGAGAGCGACACCGTGTTCGGCTAGCGCACAGCCCCGTACGCAGCCCCAACCCGAGCCCCGACATGCCACCACCGCCACCCCGTTCCTGGATGCGCCGCAGCCTCGTCTTGCTGGTGATCGTTGCTCTGGGCGCCGCGGCGCTGTGGTGGGCCAGCCGGCCGAAGCCTATCGCCGTGATGGTGAGCGAGGTCGGCCGCGGGACTGTCGAGACGACGATCGCCAACACCCGCGGCGGCACCATCGAGGCCTGCCAGCGCACGCGCCTGTCCACGATCTTCGGCGGGCGCATCGAGATGCTGGCCGTCAAGGAGGGCGACCGGGTCCGAAGAGGACAGGTGCTGATGCGCCTTTGGCAGGACGACCTGCGCGCCGAGCATGCCGCCGCTGAAGCGCAGGCCGAGACCGCACGGCGCCGCAGTGCCGAGGCCTGCACCGTGGCCGAAACCGCGCGGCGCGAGGCGCAGCGCCAGCAGCAACTGCATGCGCAGGGCTTCGTGTCCGAAGCCCGGCTGGATGCGTCGCGCAGCGAGGCCGAAGCGCGCGAGTTGGGCTGCCGCACGGCGCGCGCCGACGTCACCCAGGCGCAGGCGCGGGTGGCGGTGGTGGCCACGACGCGCGAGCGCAGCGTGCTGGTGGCACCGTTCGACGGCAGGGTGGCCAAGGTCGTGGGGGAGGTGGGCGAGTACTCCACGCCGTCACCACCGGGGGTGCCCACGCCGCCGGCGATCGATCTGCTCGACGACAGCTGCGTCTACGTGAAGGCGCCGATGGACGAGGTCGACGCGCCGCGGCTGCGCGTGGGGCTGCCAGTGCGCATCACCATCGACGCCCAGCCCGGCCGCAGCTTTCCTGGCCAGGTGCGCCGCATCGCGCCCGTGGTCAGCGCCGTCGAGCGCCAGGCGCGCACCGTCGAGATCGAGGTCACGTTCAACGATCCCACGGCACCCGGGCCGCTGCTCGTGGGCAGCAGCACGGATGTGGAGGTGATCCTCGGCACACGCACCGGCGTGCTGCGGGTGCCCACCGCCGCTCTGCTGCAGGGCGGCAAGTCCGTGCTGGTGCGTGCGGCCGATGGCCGACTGCAGGAACGGTCGGTACAGACCGGCCTGGCCAATTGGGAGCACACCGAAGTGCTGCAGGGGTTGCAGGCGGGCGAACAGATCGTGGTGTCGCTGGACCGCGCCGGTGTCCAGGCCGGTGCGCTCACGGTGCCCGACGATGCCAAGCGGCGCTGACGTCTCCAGCGCCGCCGGGACGGCGCTGATCGAGCTCGCCGGCATCGAGCGCGTCTTCATGCTCGGCGACAGCCGCGTGCGCGCCCTGGCGTCGGTCGACCTGCGCATCGAGGCCGGCGAGTACGTGGCGGTGATGGGCCCCTCCGGCTCGGGCAAGTCGACGCTGCTCAATGTGCTGGGGTTGCTGGACCGCCCCGACGCCGGCACCTACCGGTTCGAGGGACGCGATGTCACCACGCTCGATGCCAACGAGCAGGCCCATGTGCGGGCGCACCGCATCGGTTTCGTGTTCCAGAGCTTCCACCTGGTGCCGCGCCTGACCGCCGCCGAGAACATCGCCCTGCCCATGGTGCTGGCCGGCGTGGCCGCCCGCGAGCGGGCCGAGCGCGTGAAGCAGGCGCTGCGCGACTTCGGCCTGAACGACCGCAGCGACCACCGCCCCGACCAGCTCTCCGGTGGCCAGCGCCAGCGGGTGGCGATTGCCCGCGCCACCGTGATGCGCCCGGCGCTGCTGCTCGCCGACGAGCCCACGGGCAACCTCGACCGGGCCACCGGCGACGAGGTGGTCCGACTGCTCGAAGCGCTGAACGCCCAGGGCGTCACCCTGGTCGTCGTCACGCACGACAAGGCCCTGGGCGATCGGGCCCGCCGCCGCGTGGGCATGGAGGACGGCGCCGTGCGAAGCGATGTCGCGCAGCCCGGTGCCGCGGATACGCCTGCGGCGCGCGACCCGTCGTCGATCGAACCCGCAGCCGGGTGAAGCACGCCTTGCCCAGCACGCCGCACCATGCGCACCACCGATCTGCTCGCCTTCACCTGGGGTGCCGCCACCGGCCATCGCCTGCGCTCGGCGCTGCTGGTGCTGGCCATGTCGATCGGCGTGGCCGCGGTGGTCACCCTCACGGCGTTGGGCGACGGCGCGCGGCGGTACGTGATGCGCGAGTTCTCCGCGATCGGCACCAACCTGCTGATCGTGCTGCCTGGGCGCAATGCCACCGGCGGCGTCAATGCAGGCAGCTTCGTGTCGGCCACGCCGCGCGACCTCACCGTCGACGATGCGCGCGCGCTGCAGCGCCTGCCCGGCGTGCGCGCGGTGGCCCCCATAGCCGTGGGCACGTCCGAGCTCAGCGCGGGTGGTCGCCTGCGCGAAGGCACGATGGTCATGGGCACCACCGCCGACTATCTTCAGGTGCGGCGCCTGCAGGTCGGCCAGGGGCGCTTCCTGCCCGAGGACGACTGGGATCGCGGTGCGCCGGTCATCGTGCTGGGTGCCAAAGTGCGCGACGAACTGTTCGGCAGCGAGAACGCGCTGGGTCGATTCGTGCGGGCCGGAGGTCGACGACTGCGCGTCATCGGCGTGATGGCTTCCAGCGGCAGCGGCCTGGGCATGAACACCGACGAGATGGCGATCGTCCCAGCGCCACTGGCGCTGGCGCTGTTCAACACCAACACCTTGTTTCGCATCCTGATCGAGGCCCGCGACCGCGCGTCGCTCGAGCCTGCCAAGACACGCGTGGCTGAGCTGCTGCAGGCCCGCCACGAGGGCGAGCAGGACGTGACCGTGATCACCCAGGATGCCGTGCTCGCCACCTTCGATCGCCTGCTGGGCACGCTCACCCTCGGTGTCGCCGGTATCGCTGCCATCAGCCTGGCGGTGGCCGGCATCCTCGTGATGAACGTGATGCTGGTGGCCGTCACCCAACGCCGCGCCGAGATCGGACTGCTCAAGGCGCTGGGCGCGACCGGTGCCACCATCCGCAACGCGTTCCTGGCCGAAGCTGCGCTGCTCTCGGCGGCCGGCGCCCTTTCGGGTTATCTGCTGGGTGTGGCCGGGGCCGCGGTGCTGCGGCAGATGTATCCCGAGTTCCCGGCCTACCCTCCCGACTGGGCCGTACTGGCCGGCCTGGGCACGGCGCTCGTCACCGGCATCGTGTTCGGTGTCATGCCGGCGCGCCGCGCGGCTCGACTGGATCCGGTGCAGGCGCTGTCACAACGATGAGCCCGCGTGACGCCACCACCTATGCGCTGCAGGCACTGCGCGCGCATCGCACCCGCAGCGCACTCACGCTGGCGGGTATCGCAGTGGGCATCGCGGCCGTCATCCTGCTCACCTCCATCGGCGAAGGCATCCACCGTTTCGTGCTCGCCGAGTTCTCGCAGTTCGGCACCCACATCATCGGCGTGCATCCCGGGCGCAGCGGCTCGCGCGGCGGCATGCCCTCGGGATTGCCCAGTTCCGTGCGGCCACTCACGCTGGACGATGCCGCCGCGCTCGCCCGGATACCGGGCGTCACCGCCGTGGTGCCCACCGCCTTCGGCAACGCAGAAGTCTCGGCGCGGGCACGCGTGCGGCGTACGCTCGTCTACGGGGTGTCGGCGGCGGCGCTGTCCGCCTACAACATGCGGGTATCGAGCGGCCAGTTCCTGCCCGACGACAAGCCCGAGCATGCGCGACCCTACGTGGTGCTGGGCGCCACGCTCAAGCACGAGCTCTTCGGCCCTTCGCCGGCGCTGGGCGAGCGGGTGCGCATCGGCGCGCAGGCGTTCAGGGTGGTCGGTGTGCTCGAGGCCAAGGGCCAGTTCCTGGGCATGGATCTCGACGACTCGGCCTGGGTGCCCGCCGCACGCGCCATGGATCTGTTCAACCGCGAAGGGCTGGCCGAGATCAACCTGGGCTACGCCGAAGGGCTGGACCCGGACGGGATCGTGCGCGCGGTCGAGCAACTGATCACCGCCCGCCACGGGCGGCTGGATGTCACCACCATCACCCAGGCCGAGATGCTGGCCACGCTGGGCAAGATCCTGGATGTGCTCACCATGGCCGTGGCCGCCCTGGGCAGCATCTCCCTGCTCGTGGGCTCGGTGGGCATCGTGACCATCATGACCATCGCCGTCACCGAGCGCACCCATGAGATCGGTCTGCTGATCGCCTTGGGCGCCAGCGCCCGCACCATCCTCGCGCTGTTCCTGGGCGAGGCCGTGGTGCTGGCGGTGCTGGGTTGCGTGCTGGGCATCGTCGGCGGGAGCGCGATCGCTTACGCGCTGGGTGCCGCGCTGCCTCAGTTGCCGGTGGCCACGCCACTGGGCTATGTGGTCGCGGCGGTGCTCAGCAGCGTGGCCATCGGGCTGGCCGCGGGCGTACTGCCAGCGCAGCGCGCAGCCCGGCTCGACCCGGTACAGGCGCTGCGCGCCGATTGAGCGCACGCAGCGCAGCGGGCCGCCGCTGGCGCCACAACGGTGCACCGACCGCGGTCGCACGCGCCCATGTGGTGCAGGTCGACCGCATGCATGCAGGCATCGAGCGGTGACCATGTGCGCCGCGCAGGGTGCGAAGAGCGGGCACGCCCGCTGGCACGCAGGTTGCATATCGGGGGCTGATGCCCTCATCCGCAACCGCGCCATCCCGCGCGTCCAACAGGAGTTCCGCATGGCCTACCTAGCCCCCGTCGAGTTCGTCACCAAGATGGTCGACGCCGGCGAGTCCAAACTGCTGATGTCCACGCGCGACACGTTGATCCGTGCCTACATGGCCGGTGCCATCCTCGCGCTGGCGGCGGCCTTTGCCGTCACCGTGACCGTGAACACAGGCAATCCGTTGGTGGGTGCGCTGCTGTTCCCGGTGGGCTTCTGTCTGCTGTACCTGCTGGGCTTCGATCTGCTCACCGGTGTCTTCACGCTGGTGCCGTTGGCCGTTCTGGACAAGCGCCCGGGCGCCAACTGGAGTGGCGTCATGCGCAACTGGAGCCTCGTGTTCGTCGGGAACTTCGCTGGCGCTGTCACGGTGGCCGTGTTCATGGCCATCATCCTCACCTTCGGCTTCACCGAGCCGCCCAATGCCGTGGGGCAGAAGCTGGGCACCATAGGCGAAGGGCGCACGCTGGGCTATGCGGCACATGGCGCTGCAGGCATGCTGACGCTGTTCATCCGCGGCGTGATGTGCAACTGGATGGTGTCCACCGGCGTGGTGGCCGCGATGATGTCCACCACCGTGTCGGGCAAGGTCATCGCGATGTGGATGCCCATCCTCGTGTTCTTCTACATGGGCTTCGAGCACTCCATCGTCAACATGTTCCTGTTTCCAGCCGGCCTGATGCTGGGCGGTCAGTTCACGTTCATGGACTACATGCTGTGGAACGAGCTGCCCACCGTGGTCGGCAACCTGGTGGGTGGCCTCACTTTTGTGGGCGCCACGTTGTACTCCACGCACTACAAGACCGCGCCTCGGCGTGCCATCGCCTGACGGCACAGATGGCGCGCAGCCCGCGAGCGCGGTTCGTCGGAGACTGAAGAGCGGGCGCGCTGCTCCACACGATGACGATCGAACTCCAGGTGGCCATCGGCCAGTACTCTGACGCTGGCCCGCGCCCGCTCAACCAGGACTTCCACGGCGCAGCGGTGCCCAGCGGTGCCGCACTGCGCTGCAAAGGCATCGCCCTGGCGTTGGCCGACGGCATCGGCAGCAGCGAGGTCAGCCACATCGCGAGTGCCGCGGCCGTCCGCGGCTTCCTCGACGACTACTACGCCACGTCGCAAGCCTGGACGGTGCGGCGCGCCGCGCAGCGGGTGATCGCAGCCACCAACTCCTGGCTGCATGCCCAGACCTTGCAGGGCCCCGGCCGGCACGACCGCGACCACGGCCACGTCTGCACGTTCAGCGCGCTCGTGTTCAAAGGCCGCGAGGCGCACCTGCTTCATGTGGGGGACACCCGGGTCTACCGCGTGCATGACGGCGCGCTGGAGCCGCTCACCGTGGACCACCGCGTCCGCCTGGGGCCGGGCGAGACCTACCTCGGTCGCGCGCTGGGTGTCGCGGCACATGTCGAGATCGACTACGACTGCTGGCCCACCGCGCCCGGAGAAACCTACCTGCTGGCCACCGATGGCGCGTGGGAGCACCTCGATGCGGCGGCCGTGCAGGCCTGCCTGCACCGGCATGGCAGCGACCTGCAGGCCTGCGCCCAAGCCTTGGTGATGCATGCGCTGGCGCATGGTGGTGACGACAACGCGACGGTGCAGTTGGCACGCATCGTGGCTCTGCCCGACGCATCGGCACCGGTGCCGCATACCGACCGTGCGGGTTGGGCGGTGGCCGTGCCTCTGTCGCCCGGCCAGCAGTTCGAGGGCTGCACCGTGCTGCGGGAACTGCACGCCAGCGCCCGCAGCCACGTCTACCTGGCTCGCGACAACGACAGCGGCCAAACGCTGGTGCTCAAGTTGCCCGCCATCGCCATGCGTGAAGACCCCACGGGCCTGGACCGCTTCGTGCTCGAGGAGTGGGCGGCACGACGGATCGACAGCCCGCATGTGATCCGGGCCGCGCCCTGGAACCGCCCGCGCACCCACCTGTTCGTGGCGTTGGAGCCCGTGCAGGGACGCACGCTCGCCCAATGGATGACCGACCATCCGCGCCCGGAACTCGAGCCGGTGCGGCGCGTCATCGAGCAGGCGGCGCGCGGCCTGCAGGCGCTGCACCGACGACAGATGCTGCACCAGGACCTGCGCCCTGAAAACCTGATGATCGACGACGCCGGCACCGTCACGCTCATCGATCTGGCGGCGGTGCATGTGGCCGGCCTCGCCGAAGGCTCGACCGACCCGGCGCCGCTGCAGATCGTCGGCGCACTGCAGTACACCGCCCCCGAGTACTTCACGGGCCAGGGTGGAGGTCCCGCATCCGATCTCTGGGCGCTGGCCACCCTCACCTACCAGATGCTCTCCGGCCAACTGCCCTACGGCCTGCAGGTGCCGCGGGTGCGCCAGCCTCGCGATCTGCACCGCCTGCGCTACACGCCCTTGCGCGCACACCGACCCGATCTGCCGGCGTGGCTGGACGCCGTGCTCCGCCAGGCGCTGCATCCCCAGCCGCAGCAACGCCAGGCCACGTTGAGTGAGTTCGTGCAGGAACTGCGCCACCCGGGGTCCCACCACCAACGCACCGGCCCGGGGCCACTGATCGAACGCCACCCGGTGGCCTTCTGGCGCACGCTGGCGCTGCTGGCCAGCTTGTCGGCGCTGCTGCTGCTGGCGCTGCGATTGGCGGGCCGCTGACAGCCCGCGCCGCCGCTCATCAACGCCACCTGGGCGGTTCGCGCGGCTCGCAGATCGGATCGATCGGGTAGTGCCCACCCTCGATGACGATGCCCTGCGGCGAAAACGTCACGCCGAACCACTGGCACAGCATGTTCTCGTAACGCCAGTACCAGGTCTGGCGACGACGGAAGTCCACCAACCGGTCGGCCGGACGCCCGAGCAGACGAAGCACCTCGGCGCCGGACATGCCCAGGGTCACCTTCAGGAAGTGCGCTTCGTCGAGCACCTGCTCCGCGCGCTGGTAACGCCCCTGCACGTCCAGATCCACCATCCAGGTCACCTTGCCGTAGGGACCACTGGGATACTCCAGCCGGGTGCCGCCATCAGGCAGCGCGTGTCGGCCACTGGGCGCGCCCCACGACCGCAGCACCTGCGCTTCGGTCATGCCGGGTTGCAGCGGCGGCAGCGCGCACCCGCTCAGCAGGGCAAGCCCACACAGGGCGCGCAAGGCTGCGCTGCACACGTATCGTCTCAGACGCTCCGGCATGTGCACATCATCGCGCTGCCGGCGTGGCGGTCAAGAGTGCACCCGCGCTCCAGATGCACGAACGGCCTGCGTTTGCGCGCAGGCCGTCGGTCCCGAAGAATGGTTGGTGGGCCCTGTAGGATTCGAACCTACGACCAACGGATTAAGAGTCCGCTGCTCTACCAACTGAGCTAAGAGCCCTGGATGCGTCCACCGCAATGGGTGGTGGGTTGTGCAGGATTCGAACCTGCGACCAACGGATTAAAAGTCCGCTGCTCTACCGACTGAGCTAACAACCCGCGCTCATCACCGGGTGACGGGTTACCCCGCCATCCTCGAACACCGAATGTCTGGGGTTGCCGGCCACCGGTGCGGTAGAGCTCGACATTCTAGCATGAACCTTGAGAAGCGCCAGTGGCCCGCAGCGCGAGCTGGCGCATCACCTCACCGGCTGCCACAAGGCCGAACGTGGCGGTGACCGTGACCGTGGAGCCGTAGCCGTGGCAGTTCAGTCCGCCATCGGGCGCGCAGGTCGCATCGGGTGGCGCCGCCACTGCCTCGCGCGAGAACACGCAGCGCACGTCCAGACGCCGTGCAGACGCGGATGCGCTGCGCGGACCGGACGTCGCCAGAGCCTTGCGCAGCCGCTGTCGCAACGACGCCAGCAAGGGATCGTGCGTCGCCTCGCCCAGGTCGGTCACCTCCACCCGCTGCGCCTCGCGCTTGCCGCCGGCGGCACCGCAGCAGACATAGGCGACGCCGGTGACGAGCGCCCACCGCGCCAGGGCCAACTTGGCGTGCGACTGGTCGCAGGCGTCGATCGCGGCATCCACCGCGACGGGCAGCAGCGCGGGCCAGTTGTCGGACGACGCGAACTCCTCGACCGCATGGACCCGGCAGCCCGGGTGGATGTCGGCCACGCGCGCGCGCAGCGCCTGCGCCTTGGCCATGCCCAGCGTCGAACCCAGCGCCTGCACCTGGCGATTGATGTTGGACTCGGCGACATGATCGAGGTCGACCAGCACGAGCTCGGCAACCCCGCTGCGCGCCAGCGCTTCCACGGCCCAGGAACCCACTCCGCCCAAGCCGACCACCGCCACGCGTGCCGCTCGCATGCGCTGGTAGGCGAACTCACCCCACAGACGCCGCAAACCACCGAAGCGGCGCTCGAGGTCGGCCTCGCCATCCGGCGCCTGCGCGGACACGCCGGCATCGGTGGCCGCTTCGACGCCAGCGGACATCGTCATGACCTGCCGATCCCCGCTCAGCCCTTCAGCGAGGCCAAGCGCTCCCGCGCCGCGCCGGCGGCCTCGGAACCCGGAAAGCGCTTGATCAGTTCGTCAAGCGTGCGGCGGGCGCCTTTCACGTCCTTGGTTTCGACCTGGCAATTGGCCACGGCCAGCAAGGCCTCGGGCACCCGCGGGTGATCGGGCGAGCCGACGATCAGCGAGCGGAAGCTCGCGATGGCCTCGCGGTAGTCGCGCCGGCCGTACTGTGCGTTGCCGAGCCAGAACCGCGCCGAATCCAGAAGGCCGCTGGCGGGATGGCGCTTGATGAATGCGGCCAATGCGACAGCTGCCTTGTCGAACTCTCCCGCACGCAGAACGGCCAGCGCTTCTTCGTATGCGCGCTTCTCGTCGGGCTCGACCGTGACGTTGCGACCATCGACAGCCACTTGCTGCGGCTCGAGCCGGCGCAGGCGCTCGTCCAGGCCCTGGGAGCCGTCCTTCAGGCGCTGCTGCAACTCGGCCACGTCGCGCAGCAACTGCTCGTCATGGCCACGCAGCCGGGCCAGTTCGGCCCGCTGCGCCTCGAGCTGGCTGTTGAGCTCGAGCAGGCTGCGCCGCAGCTGCTGGACTTGCTCGAGCAACTGGGCATTGGTGGCCGCCTGCTCGGCCGACGACTTGCGGGCCGCCTCCTCGCTGGCCGTGAGCCGCGCGCGCAGGTCGAGGATGGCCTTGCGCGCCTCGTCGTCGTCGAACAGGCCGGCCTGCGCGTGCAGGCCCCACAGCGTCGCCACCGAAATGGCGCAAACGCGCACGGCTCGCGCGAGCGACCGCGCCTGCAGCGCCGGCACGTCAACGATCCTTCAGTTCGGCGCGACGGTTCTTGGCCCAGGCCGCCTCGTCGTGGCCATCGACGGCCGGACGCTCCTTGCCGTAGCTGATGGCTTCCAGCTGGCCGTCGGCAGCACCCAGCAGCACCAGTGATTTCACCACCGCCTCGGCGCGCTTCTGACCCAGGGCCAGGTTGTACTCGCGGCCGCCGCGCTCGTCGGCATGGCCTTCCACGACCATGCGCTTGCCCTTGCCGGCTGCCAGCACACGGGCATGGCCTTCGATCATGGGACGGAAGTCTTCCTTGACGACGAAGCTGTCGAAGTCGAAGTAGACGATGCGATCGAGGCCGGCAGCCGAAGTTGCCTTGGGGATGTCGACTGTGGCCACCTTGCTCTGCGCCACGCCGCTGCCGGTTTCGGTGGGCGTGGGCGTGCCGCTGCCGCCCACGGTCTTGGGAGTGGCATCGGTGACCGCCGCCCCCTCGTCCAGCTTCACGGACGAGCCGCAACCGGCCAGCAGCACACCAACGGCCAGGCTCAACGCGGTCGAACGGATCAAGGTTTTCATCATGGGCTCCTCGGGTGGGTCAGTGGTGCCGGCGGGCGGCACCTCGGGTGAACAGCGAAACGTCCGACGCATGAGCGCATCGCGCGTACGGCACTCGGCGTGTAAACATGGCTCGCCTCAGGCCTGGAAAGGCCCCCAGGCGGGCTCGCGCACATCCACGCCGGTGGCCAGCAGCCGCGTGCGGATGCGGCCGTCCAGCGTGGTGGTCATCAGCACGTCGCGCCCCTGGGCACGCGTGGCGTACATCAACAGTCGGCCGTTGGGCGCGAAGCTGGGGCTTTCGTCCTCGGTGGTGTCGGTCACCGAGCGAGGGGTGCCGCCGCCGGCGAGGTCCATCACCATCACGCGGAATGCGCCAGCGCCGTCGCGCGCCACGTAGGCCAGCGTGCGGCCATCGGGACTGACGGCCGGGCTGATGTTGTAGGCGCCGCTGAACGTGATGCGCTCGGCCGGGCCGCCGGTGGCGGGCATGCGATAGACCTGCGGGCCGCCGCCTCGGTCGCTCACGAAAAGGATGTGTCGGCCGTCGGGCGAAAAGACGGCTTCGGTGTCGATCGCCGAACTGCTGGCCAGTCGGCGAGGTTCGCCGCCGGACAGGTCGATCGCGAACAACTGCGACCCCCCCTCACGCGACAGCGTGGCCACCAGCCGCTGGCCATCGGGCGACCAGGCCGGTGCGCTGTTGGAACCCCGAAAGCCAGCCACCGCGCGCCGCTGACCGCTTTGCACCTGCTGCACCATCACCACTGGCTTGCCGGACTCCCAGGACACATAGGCCAGTTGCTGGCCATCGGGCGACCACGCCGGCGAGATGATGGGCTGCGGGCTGGCCAGGGCCACCTGCCCGCCCTCTCCGTCGGCATCGCTGATGCGCAGCGTGTAGCGGTTGGCGGCCCGAGTGACATAAGCCACCCGGGTGGCATTGACGCCACGCTCGCCGGTGAGCTTCTCGTGCACGGCATCGGCGATGCGGTGTGCCGCCAGGCGCAAGTCGGCCTGCGGCACGGCCATGGCCTGGCCCAGCAACTGCTCGCCCTTGACCACGTCCCAGAGCTTGTAGCGCACGTCATGGCGGCCGTCGGCCAGGCGCACCGCGGAGCCGACCACCAGCGCGTCGGCGCCGCGGCCACGCCAGTCGGCGAACACCGGCAAGGTGTTTTCGTCGAGCAAACCGCTGGAGTCGACATAGCGGAACAGGCCGCTGCGCTCGAGGTCGGCACGCACGATGGCCGAAACGGGCTGGCCGGCGCGGTCTTCGTCGCGAAACCGAGCGATGGCCACCGGCAACTGCGTGGCGCCGATGCCCGAGATCTCGACCCGGAATTGGGCACGGGCGGTGGCCCAGGGCATGAGCAGCCCGCTGGCCAGGACTGTGACGGTGCGGCGGCGTGTTCGATTCATCTGAAGGTGATACGGACGACGGGGCCAACCGGGGTTGGCCCGCTGGCGGCATTCTAGGCAGCCCGACGCGTCGACAACGCCCAAGGCAACAACTGTGTGCACAGGGTTACCTCGGTGGCACGATCGGCCGAAGAACCGGGCGCTGGCGGCGGGCGCGGCGGTTCGCCCCGCGCGCACCGTGCGCCAGCCTATCATCGCCGCGTCTTGCACATGAAATCCAGCCACCCCTCCACAGGCGGTCACACGACGCCCTGTCCCTGCGGCAGCGGCTTGGCGCTGGGTGACTGCTGCGGCCGCTGGATCGACGGTCCCCTGCGGCTGGGCGCACCCGACGCGCTCAGCCTCATGCGCTCGCGCTACACGGCCTATGTGCTCGAGCGCGCCGACTATCTGCTCGATACCTGGCACCCGAGTACACGCCCGTCGCATCTGGGTTTCGAGCCGGGCCTGCGCTGGCTGGGGCTGCAGGTGCGCGAGCACCGATCGACGGGTCCGGACACAGCCGAGGTGGGGTTCGTCGCGCGCAGCAAGCACGGCGGGCGGGCCCACCGCCTGATTGAACTCAGCCGGTTCAGGCGCGAGAGCGGGCACTGGGTCTACGTGGATGGCGACTGCGGATGAACCCCGCCGCAGCAGCAGCAGCGCTGGTCGCCGACCTGCGGGTGCTCCATGTGGACGACTGGCTCCTGGCCATCGACAAGCCGCCTCGGCTGCTGGTGCACCGCAGCGCTCTCGACGCCCATGAGACCGACGATGTGCTGGGGCGGCTGACCCGATCCGGGTTGGGCCGGTGGCACCCGGCGCACCGCCTCGACAAGGGCACATCCGGCGTGCTGCTGCTGGCGCGCGACACCGGCACTGCAGCCGCACTGGGCCAGGCCTGGGCCGCTGGCGCGGTGCACAAGACCTACCGCGCGCTGGTGCGCGGATGGCCGACGACCCCAGGCCAGACCGATCGGCCCCTGGCGCGCGATCCGGAGCGTCCCAGCACCGGCCAGCCGATGTTGCCGGCTTGCACGCGCTGGCAGGTGCTGCAGGAGCTGACCTGGCCGGTGCGCACCCACGCGGAACATGCACACACGCGGGTGGCGCTGGTGGCGGTGTGGCCGCTGACCGGCCGCCGCCATCAGATTCGGCGCCACTTCAAGCAGCTGGGCCACCCGCTGGTGGGCGACGCCACGCACGGCAAGGGGCCGCTGAACCGCGCGTTGGCCGCGTGGCTGGGCATGGAGCGGCTGTGGCTGCATGCACAACGGCTGGAGCTGCCGCATCCCGTCACCGGCCAACCGCTGATGATCGAGGCGCCACCCGATGCATCGTGGCAGGCCGCGGCATTTGGCGAGCCCTTCAGGCGGCCATCGGCAGCGGGCCCGCAAGCCGGCGCACCGTGAGTTTCGTCGACTTGTATGGCGCCAACCAGTCGCCCACTTCGTGGCGCGCGTAGCCGGATGGATCGCTGGCCTTGAACTCATGCACCTCGCCGTCGGATACGACAACGACATGGCCGCCGCTCCACATCAGGTAGTTGCCCGTCGACTCGACGCCGTCGAAGAACGCGCGTACATCGGCTGGATCGGCCTTTTCGAGGGTCACCGAGCGCTTGTTCACCTTGCCAGTGACCGTGTCTTTCGATTCCAACGTGCAAGTGACCTGGGTGGCGCCGAGTGAACTGGCCATGTCGGCTGCCTCGGTCATGTGGAAGATGGACGCGCCACACACTGTGCCCGCGTACGTGATGCAATCGAAACCGCGGTAGGCCTGCTGGGTTTCGAACTGCCCGGCGTAGACGAACACGTACTTGTCGTAGCCCGGCACCTTGGCGAACATGCGCCCGTGAAACTCTTTGGCCGCTGCGTCGCCCTGATAGGTCAGAGCCGGTCCGTTGTGGTCCTGGTCGAGTGGCAGCAGCACGCCGTTGTGCGGTTGCACCGGCGTGGTGAGGAACTGTGCGGCTGAACGGCTGATGATCTGGCCGCGCAGGCGCACCTGAGCCCATACCTGCACCGATGTGCCCCACAGATGCTGGCGGTCGATCAGGGTGAGCAACTCACCCAGGTTGTCCAGGCACATCAGGTCGTGCAGCGGTCGCCCTGTCACGTCCAGTGTCAGGGTGTCGTTGATGAAGGCGAGGTACAGCACCCAGCCCGAACCCGCAGGCGGCAGCGATCCGCCGTCGCAGGTGGATACCTGAATGCTGTAGCCGCCGCCGTCGTTGACGAGCTTGCCGTCCTTCACGGCCGTGAGCACGCGCGCCAGCTTGATCGGCTTGAGCACGAGCGGGTTGGCCAGCCGCACCAGGCGCTTGAGGGTCTGGCCGTTCGGGTCCACCACGCCGTCGGCCGTCCCCCCCCAGCGCTGCTGAAAGTCGACGATGCACTGACGCGTAGCGTCGTCGAGCTTGCCGGGGAGCATGGGCTGCGCCAGAGGGCCGAGCGCCTTTCGCAGCAAGTCCTGCACCTTCTCCACATCGGGCGGCAGGTTGGGCGCCAACTGGCCCAGCGCGTTCTGGCCAACCGCTTTGGTCAGCACCGTGGGTACATAGCTCATCGGCAACTCCAGACGGAAGCGTCGGCGCAGCGCGGGTGCGCGGCGCGCCACGCTCATGGTGATGCAGCATAGGCATGCGACATCACCCGCGCAGGTGACGGAAGTCAGCCGCGATCCGCCTTGGCCTTGCCGGCGACCTCCATCGGCGTGCGCGGCGACAATGCGCCCCCGCCCATCGCCTGCCACCTGCCCACCGTGCACCCGTCCCACGGCATACCTGCCGCCGCTCTGGCCTACATCCTGTGGGGCCTGTTTCCGCTGTACATCAAGCAGGTGGCGCATGTGCCGGCGCTGGAAGTGGTGGCGCACCGCTCGCTGTGGTCGCTCGTATTCATGGTCGTGCTGCTGCTGGCGCTGCGCCGCCTCGACTGGGTGCGCGACGTCATCCGCCAGCCGCGGGTGCTGGGCGTCACGCTGGTCAGCGCCCTGCTGCTGTCGACGAACTGGCTCGTGTACGTGTGGGCCGTCGCCCACGACCGCGTGCTCGATGCCAGCCTGGGCTACTTCATCAACCCGCTGGTCAACGTGATGCTGGGCTACGCCGTGCTGCACGAGCGCCCGCGGCCGGTGCAGTGGCTGGCGGTGGCGCTGGCCGGGGCCGGCGTGGCCTGGCTCACGCTGGGCGCGGGCACCCTGCCCTGGGTGGCGCTGGCGCTGGCGGGCAGCTTCGGCGTGTACGGTTTGCTGCGCAAGACCGCGCCGCTGGGCGCCATGGAGGGCCTGGCCCTCGAGACCGCCCTGCTGGCTCCGCTGGCGCTGGTGCTGGCCTCCATGTTCCTGATCCGCGGCGATGGCGCTTTCCTGCGCGGCGATGCGTTCACCGACATCTGGCTGCTGCTGGCCGGGCCGTTCACCGCGATTCCGCTGCTGCTGTTCGCCGCCGGCGCGCGCCGCGTCACGCTGGCCACGATGGGGCTGTTGCAGTACCTGGGACCGTCGCTGCAGTTCCTGCTGGGTGTGTTCGTGTACCACGAGCCCTTCGATCCGGCACGTGCCCTGGGCTTCGTGCTGATCTGGTCCGCCCTGGTGGTCTACAGCGCCGAGGGCCTGTGGCAGCGCTCGCGCGCAACCGCCGCCTGAGGCGCCGGCCGGCAGCGCAGCGGCTAGAGCCTCAAATCACCCGCCAGGCTTGCCAGCGTTTCGGGCGCCAAGCTCACGTGCGCCGGGTAATGGGTGTGGTCGCAGCCCAGCTTCACGCCGGCTCCGGCGCGCACCGCACGGGCACCCGCTGCGCCCAGTTCGAAACGCACGAAGTGCACCGACGAGGTTTTTTTCTCGTTCTCGCGCGCCAGGTCTTCGTCGGCGATGGCGTAGACGCGCGGCTGGCCTTCCACCTCGACGAACAGCCGGTCCTCCACGCCGATGAGCCGGGCCAGTTCACGTCGGCGTTCGTGCGGGTCCGGGTATTCGATCAGCACGGTGGCCTTCCAGTTGGTGCCGTCGGGCACCAGCGGCGCGTAGGCATCGATCTCGCCCTGGATGCCGTCGTCGTCGAAGATCTTCTCGATGTGCAGCATCTCCTGGATCTGGCGACGGATGGTCTGCTCATCCTCGAACTGCAAGGTGAGATGCTCGCCCAACGTCACGCTGCGCAGGCGTCGATGGGCAATGGCCTGCGCGCGGCTGCTGGTGCGAATGCGCGCATAGGCCTCGAGCGTGAGCAGGCTGTCGCGGGTGATGGTCGTCATGGTGAGTCAGTCGATCCCGTAGGCGTGGCGCAGCAGGGACAGCGGGTGCTGCAGGGCGCGAACCGGCGTGCCCGCCTGCTGCATGCCCTGCGCGATGTGGTGGCCGGCCAGCGCGCAATCGCTGGCGATGACGTCGGGGTCGTCCTTGGCCATCGGTCTTGCGGCCGATGTTCTGCACCCGGCCATGGCACGGGATGTGGTAGCTCACCCGCCCCAGGTCGCGGGTGAAGTCGGTGCGCAGCAGCCCGTCGCGGTGGCGCGCCGCGAAGTACTCGAACGGATCGAACATCGCATCGCGCACCGCCGCCACGTCGGGCTCGTCCGGGAACAGCAGCGGCAGCTCCTGCTTGAACATCAGCGTGCAGCTCGGAATCGCGCTCACGATGGCCCAGCCCTCGCGGGCGTACTTCGACAGCACCGCAATGTTGGCCTCCTTGTGGCGTTCAACGGCCTTGAGGTCGCCCAGTTCGAGCTTGGGCATGCCGCAGCACGACTCCTTCTCGACGATGACATACGGTATCGCGTTGTGTTCCAGCACCTTGAGCAGGTCATGGCCGATGCCCGGCTCGTTGTAGTTCACATAGCACGTGGCAAACACCGCCACCTTGCCGGGCGTGCGCTGCCCATCCTTCACCTCGGTGGCGCTGCCCTTTTGCGGCGCACTCCAGCGAAACCGCTTGGTCGCCAGTTCGGGCATCCAGGCATCCGGGTGCACCCCGAGCATGCTGTCCATGGCACTGCGCGCCACCCGCGTGCGGTTCACCGCGTTCACCGCCTGCACCACGATCGGGATGCCGGCAAAGCTGCCGTGGACATCCGTGGAGGCGAGGAACTGCTCACCCGGGCCCACCAGGCCCTGACTGAACTTCACCGCCTTGGCGCGCAGCATCAGGTGCGGGAAGTCGAGGTTCCAGGCGTGCGGCGGCACATAGGGGCACTTGGTCATGAAGCACAGGTCGCACAGGTAGCACTGGTCGACCACCCTCCAATAGGCCTCTTTGGGCACGCCATGTACTTCGCCGTCCTCGGTGGCGTCGACCAGGTCGAACAGCGTGGGAAAGGACTGGCACAGGCTCACGCAGCGCCGGCAGCCGTGGCAGATGTCGAACACCCGCTCCATCTCGGCCAGACAGTCGTCGCGGTCGTAGAAGCGCGGGTTGCGCCAGTCCACCGGATGCCGGGTCGGGGCTTCGAGGTTGCCTTCGCGAGTGCTCACCAGACGATCCTTTCGCTGAATCATCCCCCCTGGGGCGCAAGGCGGCGGCGGGCGCCGGCCGCCGCCTGCAGGCGGGCTCAGTCGACCAACTGGTCCAGTGCCTTCTGGTAGCGGTTGGCGTGCGAGCGCTCGGCCTTGGCCAGCGTCTCGAACCAGTCGGCAATCTCGTCGAAGCCCTCATCGCGGGCGGTGCGCGCCATGCCCGGGTACATGTCGGTGTACTCGTGCGTCTCGCCGGCCACTGCCGCCTTCAGGTTGTCGCGCGTGGCGCCGATGGGAAGCCCGGTGGCGGGATCGCCCGAGCCCTGCTCGAGGAACTCGAGGTGGCCGTGCGCATGGCCGGTCTCGCCTTCGGCGGTGGAGCGGAACAGCGCCGCCACATCGTTCTGGCCTTCCACGTCCGCCTTGTTTGCGAAGTACAGGTAGCGGCGATTGGCTTGCGATTCGCCTGCGAAGGCGTCCTTCAGGTTCTGCTCGGTCTTGGAGCCCTTGAGTCCCATGT
>JAKLLB010000149.1 GCA_023150345.1 Aquabacterium sp. | reverse complement strand
CTCCTTGACCCCGGGCAGCGTGCGGATCGTGGTGCGGGCGAACTCGCCGAAGTGCCGCAGGTCGCGCGCCACCACCTGCAGCAGGAAGTCGTACTGACCCGACACGTTGTGGCAGGCAATGACCTCCGGGATGCGCAGCACCGCATCCTCGAACTGCGCGCCCAGTTCAGCGCGGTGGCTCTCGAGCAGGATGTGCACGAAGGCCATCACGCCCCAGCCCAGGCGCGCGGCGTCGAGCCGGGCGTGGTAGCCCAGGATGACGCCGGCGTCCTCCAGGCGCTTGAGCCGGCGCCAGCACGGCGAGGTGCTCAGCGCCACCTGGGCAGCGAGCTCCGCCGTGGTCAGGCGCGCGTCGCGCTGCACCGCCTCGAGCAGGCGGCGGTCGATGCGGTCGAGTTCCGGGGCGGGGAGGTCGTCCATGGCAGCAGATCCGACTGGAGAGGCAAATTTTACCCTACTAGGCGCGCTTTTGGGGCATGAACGCAAACCTTTTCCAAGGATCGAGGTCTACAGTGCCGACATCCCATCACGCACCAGGAGCCACGCCATGAGCAGCAGCCCCCGTCCCGGTTTCGCCACCCGTGCGATCCACCATGCCTACGATCCGGCCCAGCACCAGGGTGCGCTGGTGCCGCCGGTTCACCTCTCGGCGACCTTCGCCTTCCCCAGCGTCGAGCACGGCGCGGCCTGCTTTGCCGGCGAGGCCCGCGGCTACATCTACACCCGCATCGCCAACCCGACGCTCGATCTGCTCGAGCAGCGCATCGCCACGCTCGAAGAGGCCCAGGCCGGCGTGGCCTTCGGCTCGGGCATGGGCGCCATCACCGCCACGCTGTGGACGCTGCTGGCCGCCGGCGACGAGATCCTGGTCGACACCACGCTGTACGGCTGCACCTTCTCGTTCCTGCACCACGGCATGGCGCGCTACGGCGTGACCGTGCGCCACGTCGACATGACACGGCCCGAGCTGCTCGAAGCGGCCATCGGCCCGAAGACGAAGGTCGTCTACTTCGAGACCCCGGCCAACCCGAACATGCGGCTGGTGGACATCGCCGCCGTCAGCGCAGTGGCGCACCGCCACGGCGCGCTGGTGGTGGTGGACAACACCTACTGCAGCCCCTACCTGCAACGGCCGATCGCGCTGGGTGCCGATGTCGTCGTGCACTCGGCGACCAAGTACCTGGGTGGACACGGCGACCTCACCGCCGGCCTGGTGGCCACCAGTGCAGAGCTGGCCGAGCGCATCCGCCTGGTGGGCCTGAAGGACATGACCGGTGCGGTGATGAGCCCGCACGATGCCCACGGCATCCTGCGCGGGCTGAAAACGCTGCACCTGCGCATGGAGCGCCACTGCGACAACGCCGAGGCCATCGCCGCGATGCTCGACGCGCACCCGGCGGTGCAGCGCGTCGACTTCCCCGGTCTGCGGCACTTCCCGCAGCACGAGCTGGCGCGCCGCCAGATGGCGCGCTTCGGCGGCATGATGTCGTTCGAACTGCATGGCGGCATCGAGGCCGGACGGCGCTTCATGAACGCGCTGCAGCTGGTGATCCGCGCCGTCAGCCTGGGCGATGCCGAGACCCTGGCGCAGCACCCGGCGTCGATGACGCACTCGACCTACACCCCCGAGGAGCGCGCCGTGCACGGCATCGGCGAAGGGCTGATCCGGCTGTCGGCCGGCCTGGAATCGATCGACGACATCCTGGCCGACCTGCGCCAGGCGCTGGACCGCGCCGCCGCGCCGGTGCGCATGGCCACCGCCGGTGTGACCGCACCGGCACCTGCAGCTTCGCCGGTGGACGAGTCCACCGCAGCCATCGCCTGAGCCTATCGATCCGGCCCCACTCGCCACACGACGCCATGGACCCTCGCACTCCCGCTGAAATCCAGCGCCCCGCGGGCCTGGACGACCCCGCCGCCCAGGACGCCGACCCGCAGGAAACGCGCGAATGGCTCGACGCCCTGGCGTCGGTGATCGCGCACTCGGGCAGCGCACGCGCCGCATTCCTGCTCGACCGCCTGGTCGCCGCGGCGCGGCCCGCGGTGGGCGTGCGCACGCAGTGGTTCCAGACGCCCTACGCCAACACCATCGCGCCTGCGATGCAACCGGCCTATCCCGGCGACCTCGCGCTGGAGCAGCGCATCGTCGCCGCAGTGCGCTGGAATGCGCTGGCCATGGTGATGCGGGCCAACCGCGAGTCCTCCGAGCTGGGTGGCCACATCGCGAGCTATGCCTCGTCGGCCGAACTGTTCGAGGCCGGCTTCCTGCACCACTTCCACGGCCCGCGCGAGGGTGCGCCGGGCGATCTGGTGTTCTTCCAGCCGCACTCTGCGCCCGGGGTCTATTCGCGGGCCTATCTCGAAGGACGGCTGTGCGAAGCCGATCTCGCGCACTACCGACGCGAGGTGCAGGCGCCAGCGGTCGGCGCGCGGGGGTTGTCGTCATACCCACACCCCTGGCTGATGCCCGACTTCTGGCAGTTCCCCACCGGCTCGATGGGCCTGGGGCCGTTGCAGGCGATCTTCCAGGCGCGCTTCATGAAGTACCTGGAGCACCGCGGACTGCTGCAGGCCGGCGCACGCAAGGTCTGGGGCTTCTTCGGCGACGGCGAAATGGACGAACCCGAGTCGATCGCCGCCCTCACCCTGGCCGCGCGCGAGCGTGTGGACAACCTGGTGTTCGTCGTCAACTGCAACTTGCAGCGCCTGGATGGCCCGGTGCGCGGCAACGGCCAGATCGTGCAGGAGCTCGAGGCGCTGTTTGCCGGTGCCGGCTGGAACGTGATCAAGGTGTTGTGGGGCAGCGACTGGGACGCGCTGTTTGCGCGCGATGCCGGCGGCGCCCTGCCGCGCGCCTTCGCGGCCATGGTCGACGGCGAGTTCCAGACCCTGTCGGCGCGCGACGGTCGCTACAACCGCGAGCACTTCTTCCAGCGCACACCCGAGCTGGCCGCCCTGGTGGCTGACTGGAGCGATGCCCAGATCGAGCGCCTGCACCGCGGTGGCCACGATCTGGCGAAGATCCATGCCGCCTTCGCCGCCGCGCGCAGCCACCGCGGCCAACCCACCGTGGTGCTGGCCAAGACGATGAAGGGCTACGGCATGGGCGCCGCCGGCCAGGGCCTGAACATCACGCACCAGCAGAAGAAGCTCGAACGTGCCGAGTTGCTGGCCTTCCGCGACCGCTTCGGGCTGCCGCTGTCGGACGAGCAGGTGGAGCGCCTGGAGTTCTGGCGCCCGGCGCCCGAGTCGGCCGAGATGCGCCACCTGGCCGCCCGCCGCGCGGCGATGGGCGGCGCGCTGCCCGCCCGGTGCTCGAACGCAGACCCGGTGCCGGTGCCCACTGCCGCCGCATTCGACCGCTGGCGCGCCGGCAGCGGCGAGCGGGCCGTCTCGACCACCACCGCTTTCGTGCAGATGCTCACCCAGCTGGTGCGCGACCCGCAGCTCGGCCCCCGTGTCGTGCCCATCGTGGCCGACGAGGCGCGCACCTTCGGCATGCAGACGCTGTTCCGCGAGATCGGCATCTATGCCCCCGAGGGCCAGCGCTACACCCCCGAAGACGCGGGTTCGCTGCTGTACTACCGCGAGGAGCGCAGCGGCCAGATCCTCGAGGAGGGCATCTCCGAAGCCGGTGCGCTGGCGTCGTGGATCGCCGCTGGCACCGCCTACAGCACACACGGCCTGGCCATGCTGCCGGTGTTCATCTACTACTCGATGTTCGGCTTCCAGCGCGTGGGAGACCTGATCTGGGCCGCCGCCGACCAGCGCGCCCGTGGCCTGCTGGTGGGCGCGACCTCGGGGCGCACCACCCTCAGCGGGGAGGGTCTGCAGCACCAGGACGGCACCAGCCACCTCATCGCCGCCACCGTGCCCAACTGCCGGGCCTGGGATCCGTGCTGCGCCGGCGAGCTGGCGGTCATCGTGCCGCATGCGGTGCAGCGCCTGATGACCGAGGGCCGCGACGAGTTCCACTACCTCACCGTCACCAACGAGAACCTGCCACAGCCCGCCGTGCCGGCAGACGCCGCAGACGACATCCTGCGCGGCATGTGGCGCCTGTGCCCTGCACCTGAAGGCATGCCCGCGGCGGTGCGCCTGCTGGCCTCGGGCGCGATCGTGGCCCAGGCGGTGCAGGCCGCGCGCTGGCTGCACGAGCGTCACGGCATCGCCGCCGAGGTGTGGAGCGTGACCAGTTGGAGCGAACTCGCCCGCGACGGCATGGCCTGCGAGCGCCAGCATCGGCTGGAGCCGTCGCGGCCCGCGCCAGCGCCCTACCTGCGCCAGCGCCTGGGCGGCCACCCGCTGCCGCTGGTCGCGGCCAGCGACTACGTGAGAGCCGTACCCGAGCAGATTCGCGCCTACACCGGGTCGCCTGCGATGGTGACCCTCGGAACCGACGGCTTCGGGCGCAGCGACACCCGTGCCGCCATGCGGGCGTTCTTCGAGGTGGATGCCGAGCACCTGGTTCGCGCGGCCCTGCAGGCCATGGAACTGGCCGCAGCGCTGCGGCCCGAGCAGCGCCTGGCCGCAGCGCCGGCGCCCGCCACAGGGCACGCCGCACCCCCCTGGCAACGGTAGCCGCAGGTCAGCGGTCGGCCACGGCCAGCCTGCAACCGCCGGCCTGCGCCCACAACCCGGCCACCGCCGCGGGCGACAGGTGCCAGCCCAGCGGATAGCGCGTGCCATCGGGCAGCAGGTCGATCACCGTCACCTCTGCCGCGCCGGTGGTGGCGGCAGCCCCGCCCAGGCGCTGGCGCAGCATGCGCACGGCCTGCACCTGCCGGGCCTCGGCGAGCTGGCCGCCAGCGCCAGTGCCGATGGCATGCAGCACGGTCAGCACCGGCCCGCTCAGCCCGATCCAGCCGCCGGCCACGCCGGCGCACACCGGTCGCTCAGGTCGGTAGCCACCATCGTTGAGTGCCAGGCAGCCCTGCGCCCGCACCGGCACCACATCGGCCGCCGACATCGCCGGCCGCTGCACGCCGTGCTGGCATTGCGGCGCCGCCTCGACCATCGGATCGGCGCTGTTGCGCACCATCAGCACCTGGGGCACGAGGCGTGCGCGCAGGTGGCTGCGCAGCGGCTCGCCCAGCGCCATGCAGGCCGGCCAGGCCGCCGCCTGCGCCTGGCCCGGCTGGACCAGCAAGCACTGCTGCAGGGCGCCCAGCAGGTCGGCGGTGCCCTGGGCCCCGCTGTTGTCGAAGTAGCCTCCATCGGCCAGATGGCCACACACGGGTCGGCCGGCGCCGCCTCCGCCCCACGCGCCCACCACGCGCGCGCCGCAGGCGGCGGGGTCGGCACGCAGCGCACCGATCGGATTGATGTAGGGGAATCGGGCCGCATTGTGAGCGGCCACCGACAGCGGCAGGTCGTGCCCCGCCAGGCCCAGCACATCGCGCGCGTCTGCGAACGATCGGTCGCCGACGCGCAAGTCGCTGCCGATGGCCCGCGCGCCCGTCTCGACCCAGGTGCTGTTCAACAACAGGTAGGGCCGATGTGCGCTGCGTACCGACGCAGCGTCGGATTCGCCGCCTGCCGTTGCAGCCGCAGCGGCCACGGCTGCGCGTGCCGGTCCGGTTTCGACCAAGCCGCTGCGCAGGCCCGGCACGCTGGCTTCCATGGCCGATTCGAACCAGGTGCCACGCGACAGGATGGTGCAACCGGGCGTCGCGCAGGCCTGGCTCGGCATCACGCGCGCCAGCGCGTCCTCCACCAGCCAGGATGAAAGCAGCGGGGCCAGCAGGTCGGTGGCCGCCAACCGCTGCAGGCAAGCCGCCCGCGGCTCGATGCC
>JAKLLB010000148.1 GCA_023150345.1 Aquabacterium sp. | reverse complement strand
AGCGGACGCTGAACCCGACCGCACTGCGCCTCGTGTTCGACCCCGTCGAGCCGGCACGGCTGCATACCCGCCGCCGGTGCGGCCATGGCGTAGCCGCAGGCCACTGCCGCCGCGGCCAGCACAGCGGCGCGCACGCGCCGCATCCCCGCGGCCGAACTCACCCGCGGCTGGCGACCAGCGCCTTGGCCAGGCCGTCGCAGGTGGCGCGCTGGGCATCGGCGGCGTCGATGCGCGTGCACACGCCGTCGAGCTGGCGGCGCAGCCGCTCCACGACGGCGTCATGCGCATGCGAGCCATTCCACTGCACCAGCTGCTGACCCACCCGCTGCAACGACCGCGCGCTGCGCTCGTAGAAAGCGCCCTTGTCCTTTGCGGCCTCGGTGTAGAGCTGCGCTGCCGTCTTCTCGACCCGGGCGACATCCTGCGGGGCCAGCTCGACCACCGCCGACAGGTAGCTCGCACCCCATTGCAGCCGGGTGGCCGGGCCCTCGCTGGTGTCGAACGCCTGCTGGTACCAGCGCAGCGCCTCGTCCTTGCGGCCCAGCTTGCGGGCATTGCCGCCCAACTGGCTCATCAGGTAGTAGGGCGAATGGCTGCGGGTGAGATTGGCCTTGAGCAGCGCGTCGCTCTCGTCCCACAGCCCGGCCTGCCCCAGCGCGTGGGCCGCACTCGTGATCACGGCCTGGCGCTCGTAGCCATCGGTGATCGAGCGGTCGTCCAGCGCGACCTGCTCGCGCACCTGCCGCAGCAGGCCCGCCTCGAGCTTGGGATGGCGTTCACTGTCGGGCAGATCGATGCGCGCGAGCTCGATGCGACCGATCAGCGCCGACATGCGGTCGGCCCGCGACAGGCTGGCGTCGGCCTGCAGCCGACCCAGGGCCCGGTCGAGATCGGCCACCAGCGCCCTGCGGTCCGCGCCGGCCTGCGGGGCGAGCGCGCGGGCGAGCGCATCCGCCGCATTGACCAGCGTGTCCATTTGCGCCCGCGTGGCGGCTGGATCGGCCAACACCTGGTGCACGCGCTGGCGCAAGGCCGCGTCGGGCTTGCGGGACTTCTCGCCGTCGCTGGCCGCCACCGACTTCAACATCAACCGCGTACCCGACTCCACCTCGGCGGGCGGGCAGGCTGCCGCGAGCTGGGCCAGCAGCGACGCGCGCTGCGCCTGAGGCACGAGTTGATCCTGGTCGGTCTCCCACGAGTACAGCGCCAGCGCCCGCCACTCGTTGGGCTGCAGCGGCTTGCCCGCTCGCGCGTCGGCCAGCACCGCCTTCACCGGGCGGCCACCGGCCAGGCCCGCCTGCAGCAGCGCCATCACCTGCGGCGCATCGGCCTCGCCGGGCAGGCGGGTGAGCTCGGTGCCGTCGGCGCTCATCAGGATGAGCGTCGGGTAGCCCCGCACCTTGAATCGCGCACCCAGCTTCTGCGCACCGGGCAGGTCGCCGTCGATGTGCACCGGCACCAGTGCCCGGGACCGCTCGATGAAGTCTTGCCGATTGAACAGCGTGGCCTTGAGCTGGTTGCATGGCGGGCACCACTTGGCGCCCCAGTACAGCAGCACGGGCTTGCGCTCCTGGCGCGCCTGGGCAAAGGCCTTTTCGATGTCGGCATCTGCGGCAGCCGGCAGCCATGCCACCGCCGTGGCCGCCGGGGCGGCACCCGGCGCAGCGCGGGTCGGCGCGGGCGCAGCCGCCAGCCAGGCCGCGAGCGCCAGTGCGTGCCACAGCATCGGCCAGCCGGGCGCACGGCTTGCCCTGCGGTGGGCAGGCGCCATTGAAACGTCAGGGGCAACCGTCGTGGGGTGGCGCATCGCAGGGGTTTCCGTGGTGGGGAGCTGGCATTGTCGGCCCGCCGGGCCGCAACGCGCTCACCGGGGTTACACCGGGTCACGGAAGCCGGCCGGCCATGGACGGCACGGTCAGCGCTGGCACGAGCCGCACGCCTGCGCCAGCGCCTCCAGGAACACCCGGGTGCGCGCGGGCATCAACCGCCGCCCCGGGAACACCGCCCACACCGGCGAGGGCGGCAGGCTCCATTGCGGCAGCACCGCCACCAAGTCGCCACTGGCCAGCGCGCCCTGGGCATAGGCCTGCGGCGCGGCCACCACGCCGGCGCCTTCGAGCGCCAGCCGCACCAGCAGGTCGGGCGAGTTCGCCACCGTGCGCGACGAAGGCCAGCCCCGCCACGGTGCCGACTCGGCCGCGTCGTCGCGGTGCAGCACCCAGGGTCGCGCTTCGCCATCGCGCGCAGCCAGCATCAGGGCGTGCATCGCCAGCAAGGCGTCCGGCTCGCCTGGGTGGCCGTGGGCAGCCACGTAGGCCGGCGCTGCGAACAGCGCCATGCGCATGCGCAGCAGCAGGCGCGCGGCGAGCAGGCTGTCCTCGAGCAGCGCGCCAGCCCGCACGGCGAGGTCGACGTTCTCGGCCACCAGGTCCACCCGCCGCGGCGACAGGTCGAGCTCGAGCTGCACCCGTGGGTGGTCCTGAACGAACCGCGCCAGCATCCTGGGCAGCACCACCGCCGCGAAGTCAGCCGGCATCGACACGCGCAGGCGACCGCTGGGCTGCGCCTGACGGTGCTGGGCCAGCGCCTGCGCGGCTTCCACTTCGCCGGTCAGCGCCCGGGCATGGGCGAGCACGCCTTGACCGAACTCCGTGATGGACAGCCGGCGGGTGCTGCGCTGCAGCAGTCGCTCGCCCAGGCGCTGCTCGAGCGCCGCGATACGCCGCGAAACGGTGGACTTGGGCAGGCCCAGCCGCAGCGCCGCCGCGCTGAAGCTGCCGGCGTCGGCCACCCGGGCAAACAGCAGCAGGTCATTGGCGTCGAGTTCCATCTGCAGTGTGGGGCAGGTGCCCGGTGTGGGCCGCGGGTGTGACCTGGTGATTGTTCCATCGACGGAACAAACATATCAACTCCAACGTCTTCTGTTCTTTCGGCTGCACCAATACATTGTTCCCATCGCCAGCCCTACATCCCGGAGTGCCCCGTGAACATCCTCCAAATCCATTCCAGTGCCCGCCCCGCCGAAACCGCCGGCGGATCGGTATCGGCCCGTCTGGCCGATGAAGTGGTGGCCGGCCTGATGCGCCGGCATGCCGATGCGCACCGCACGCTGCGCGATCTGGCGCGCACGCCCCATCCTGCGCTGGACGAAGCGGCGCTGCAGGCCCTGTTCACACCGCCGGCCCAGCGCAGCCAGGCGCAGGCCGCCCGCGTGGCGCTGGACGATGCGCTGATCGCCGAGGTGCAGGCCGCCGACACGCTGGTGCTGGCGGTGCCCATGTACAACTTCGGCATCACCGCCCTGCTCAAGAACTGGATCGACGCGATTGCACGCGCCAAGGTCACGTTCGAGTACACCGAGCACGGTCCGCGGGGCCTGCTCACCGGCAAGCGGGTCTATGTCGTCCTCACGCGCGGCGGCGTCTACCGCGACCAGCCGACCGACACCGTGGTGCCCTACCTGCGCACCGTGCTCCACTTCCTGGGCATGAGCGAGGTCCACTTCATCTACGCCGAAGGCCTGGCCATGGGTCCCGAGGCCGAGGGCCGGGGCTTGGCCCAGGCCCGCGAGCAGATCGCGACCCTGCTGCGCGACGACGCGCCAGCGCCGGTGCCAGCCGAATCAGCCCTGGTCGCCTGACGGACAGAGCCGCCCGCGCATGATCCACCTTGCGGCCCCGCCGGATCGCCACACGAAAGGAACCGCGACATGAACTCCGATACCGCCACCGACTCGACACTGCGCACCGTCGAACGCGTCGTCACCGGCCGCGCCACCCAGGACGGCGCTGGCGTGCGGCTCACCCGGTTGCTCGACGGCTCGCTGCAGCACCGTCTCGACCCCTTCCTGATGCTCGACCTGTTCGGCTCCGACCGACCCGACGACTACATCGCTGGATTCCCGGATCATCCGCATCGGGGTTTCGAAACGATCACGATCATGCTCGAGGGCCGCATGCGCCACCGTGATTCCGCCGGCCACGAGGGCCTGCTGGGCACCGGCGGCGTGCAGTGGATGACAGCAGGGCGCGGCGTGATCCACAGCGAAATGCCCGAACAGGTGAGCGGCCGCATGGCGGGCTACCAGCTGTGGCTGAACCTGCCGGCGCGCGACAAGATGTGCGAACCCGACTACCGCGACTACCCGGCCGAGGCGGTGCCCCTCTACACGGACGCGGGCGTGCAGGTGCGCGTCGTGGCCGGTCACAGCCATGGCGTCGCCGGCGCCGTGCAACGACCGGTGACCGAGCCGCTGGTGCTCGACATCCGCCTCGCTGCTGGCGCCCGCTTCGCCCAACCGCTGCCGCCGTCCCACCATGCGTTCATGGCGGTGCACGACGGCGAGCTTGCGATTGACGGCACGTCTGTGCACCGCGAGCAACTGGCCGTGCTGGCCGAGGCGCCGGCGGCGCAGGCGGTGGAGCTGGTGGCCGGCCCTCACGGCGCCAGCGCCCTGCTGGTGGCCGGACGGCCGCTGCACGAGCCGATCGCCCAGTACGGCCCGTTCGTCATGAACACCCGCGAGCAGCTGATGCAGGCGGTGGACGACTACCGCGCGGGCCGCCTGGCCTGAAGTCGGCCCGAGGACGATCAGCGTTCCTTGCGCAGCGCGGAGGTGATGCGCGAGGACTCGCCGAGCACGAACAGCGTGTACACGCCGCGAGAGGCCAACGTGGCGTCGGACAGCGCGTACAACGGCGCCACCTGCAGCGGCGAAGTCACCTCCAGCCGCAGGCTGGTGGCCGCGTTCACGCCGGTATAGGCCGCGGCCATGCCCGGCACCACGTCGCCGCCGATGGCGCTGAAGTCCACCGTGAGCGTGAGTGCATCGCCGAGCCCGGCCACCGCATTGAACAGGCGCAGCTTGGCATAGCCGCTGGTCGACGGCAGGCGATTGTCATCGTTGATCAGCACCACCTGCGGCGCGGCGGCATCGCCCCACACCAGCAGTGTGCTGTCGCTGCCCGCGGCCAGGGCCAGTTCCGGTACCGCCAGCGCCACACCATCGACGCTGACCTGAGGCGCCACGGTGCCCGCCGTCACGGTGGCATAGCTGCCGATGGCCGGCGAAGCGCCGCTGGTCATCAGCGCCCGTGTACCCCAGGCGGCGCTGACCCGGGCATTGGCAGCCACCGAGGCCACCACCCGAGCCCGCGCCAGGGTGTTGTGGTGCACCGCGGCCGCACCGCCTTGCGTCAGCAGCAGCGCATGCACCAGCACGCCCCCGCTGCCCGGGGTGACGATCAACGTGGCCACCTGGGTGCTGCCCAGCGTCACGGCCGGCACGTCCAGCCGCAGGTCGTTCTTGTCGCCCGCGCCGGTCACCCGAAGCCGATACGTGCCCGACGTGACGGTGCTGTAGCTGGCCACGCTGCCGCCGGTCACGGCCGACACGGTGGCGCTGGCGTCGTCCAGGCTGTCGTCCGAGCCCGTGAGGTACACGTCGAGGCTGCCGGAGTCCACCGCGGTGTTGAACACGACCAGCTTGCCCTTGCCGCTGTCGGCGGCGCTGAGGTTGTCTTCGAGCAGGGCCGTCTTCAGGCCGCCGGCGGGCCCATAGGCCACCACCGTGTACGACGTGTCCTTGGCCAGCGTGCGCCCCGAGGTCGTGACCGCCGTGCTGCCGCCGGCCTGGGTCACGGTGGTGACCACGCTGCCGGCGTCGACCGCCTTGTACTCACCCACGGCCCCGTAGGCCAGCGACGCGTTTTCGCGCGTGTCATCCACCAGCAGGTCCAGCGCCGCATAGCCGGGGCTGGCATTGATCATGCGGATCGAGGCTTGTCCGCTCGACGACGATCCGCCTCCGCCGCAGGCGCCCAGCGTCGCCACGCACAGCACCCCCAACCACGCCAGCCAGCGCCGGCGTGTTCCC
>JAKLLB010000147.1 GCA_023150345.1 Aquabacterium sp. | reverse complement strand
CAAGGCGAACGACTGCTCATCCTCGACGCGACGGTTCACTGCCGACCCACCGCGTCGCTCATCCAGCAGCCCTGAAGCGGCCGCTCGCGTATGAGGCGCCCGGATTGGCGCCCGGACTGGCCCAGGATCGCTACACTGCTGCATATGCACTCGTTGATTGAAACCCACCGCGACGAACTGCTGGCCCTGGCACGCAGACGCGGCATCACGGGCATACGGGTTTTTGGCTCGATGAGCCGTGGCGACGGCAGCGAGAGCAGTGACGTGGATTTACTGGTGACCCTGGCCCCAGGGACCAGCGCTCTTGCCCTGGGCGGTCTTGTGATCGATGCGCAGGAATTGCTGGGCCGCCGGGTCGATGTCGTGACCGAGGCGAGCCTGCACCCGGCTCTGCGTGATCGCGTCGTGGCCAGCGCCGTGCCGCTGTGAACCCGGGCCCCGAGGCTGACCGGGTGCTGCTCGCGCACATGCGCGACTGTCTCGACCGGATCCTCGAATACACCAACGCTGAACGCGCCTGCTTCGACGCCTCGCGCCTGGTGCAAGACGCGGTGATCCGCAATCTTCAGACCTTGGCCGAGTCAAGCCAGCGGCTGTCGAGCGAGATCAAGCGCACCGAACCGCAAATCCCTTGGCGGGAACTCGCAGGATTCCGCAACGTGATCGTGCATGGGTACCTGGGCATCGACCTCGGCGCGGCCTGGCTTGTCGTCGAACAAGATTTGCCTGTGCTCTCTGCGGCCGTGGACCGCATGTCTGCGCACCTCGGTCCTCCTGGCTGATCCAAACGGCTGCTTGTTCGCCGGACGACTGGCGGCTCCTGGCCAGCTGGGTGTCAGCTGCCAGGCAAAGCGCCCTTACGTCTGACCGTCGCTGCCCGACCCTCTGCGGACACTGGAGTTGACCAACAGCGGAAGCATGAGGTTTGCTCGCAAGAGAACCTGGGCGTCATTCACCGAGCCTTCTCGGCGACAGCGGGGCCGATGCGCAGCCGTCCGGCCATGCGCAAACCGTCGCGTGCATTCAGCCCCATCAGTGCAAGGTTGGTCGCTCCCGCAACCAGTTCGATGGCCTGCACCACGTAGAAGGCGGTGTCGAACGAGCCGGCAACGGCCCACCGGTTGAGCACAATCGCGCACGGCACCAGTACCAGCAGCCCGTTCGCGGCGATGAACGGCATGCGCTTCTTCTTGGCCTCGACCAGTCGGCCCTTGCGCGACCTGGCGAGCAACATGCCGCTGCCGCCCGCCGCAGCCATTAGCGGAACCATGATCCACAGGCCCGGCGTGACGATTAGCGACTTCAGTTGGGCCACCGCGGCGTGCGAGCCGAACAGTTCGGTCAGTAGGGTGGACAGGAAGAAGGTGGCGATGCAAAGCGGGGCGAGAAAGCCCGCGAGGAGATGCGCAAACTTGGGCATGTCGACGTCCGTGGCAGAGCGCAGATCAGGCCGCGCAGAGGTTCGGCACGGCGACCCTGGCGAAGAGGTGCGGCTGCGCCACCGCGCTCGACGGGTAGGCGGCCAGCGCGCTGATGAAGTCCGGGTGCGTGAACGCAGCGCTGAAGCTGTCCACCGACTCCCAGACGGCGTAGTTCATGAACATCTGGCTGCCGCCGATGGCGCGGTGCAGTTGTGTGGAAAGGAAGCCGGGCTGCTGCTTCATCCAGAGGGCATCCTTTTCCCAGGCCGCCATCAGCGCCGGGATGTCGGTCTCGGCCACTCTGAACAGGTTCACCAGGACGACCGGGTCGGCCTTGCTCTGCAGTTGCTGGTCGATGGGGCATGCAGGGTCGAGCGGGCGAAGGTTCAGCATGGCGGGTCTCGGGTGTGTGGTGAGTGCGTGCACTGTAGGAAGCGAGCCAGGGTGCGCATAGACCGAAGGCCGAGACACACTGTTTGGCATTCACCGACAATCGCCGAAGGCCCGACAGGAGTTGCCCGATGGACCGATTCGATGCCATGCGCGCCTTCGTGCAGGTGGTGGAAAGCGGCAGCTACACCAAAGCAGCCCTCCAGCTGAACCTGCACAAGGCGACCGTCAGCCAGCAGATCCAGCAGCTCGAAGACAAGCTGGGCACGCGGCTGCTCACGCGCACGACCCGTTCGGTCACACCGACGGACGAGGGAACGGCCTACTACGCGCACGCGTGCGCCATCTTGCAGCAGGTGGACGAGGTGGAGTCGCAACTGCGCAAGGGCACCAGCGCGCCGGCGGGCCACCTGCGCGTCGACGTTCCCGTGGCGATGGGTCGTCTCGTCTTTGCGCCCGAGATCCGCGGCTTCCTCGAGCGCTATCCGAAGATCACGATGGAACTGGGGTGCACCGACCGGGCTGTCGACCTGGTACAGGAGGGGGTCGACTGCGCGCTGCGCGGCGGACCTTTGCCCGATTCGCGGCTGTCGGCCCGCCGCGTCGGCGGTCTGCGTTTTGCGCTGTGCGCCGCGCCGCATTACATCGAGCAGCATGGGTTGCCCAGCACGCCCGAGGATCTGGCCGGTCACCATCAAGTTGGGTACGTGATGGCGTCGACCGGCAAGGTGCGCCCGGTGACCTTGACGCGCGATGGTCGCAAGGTCGAGTTCGATGTGCCGGCGCGCTTTCAGACCACCGACAGTGCGGCGGCCTTGAGCGCGGCCCTGGATGGGCTGGGCATCGTCGTGCTGGCGGAGTTCGTCGCCAGCCACCACCTGGCCAGCGGGGCGTTGGTGCGAGTCCTGCCCGGCTGGGAATGTCCGGCGCTGCCGCTGCATCTGGTGACGCCCACCACCCGCAAGCGCGCCGCACGCGTGCAAGCCTTCATGGACTGGGCGCATGCCCTGCTGCTTCGCCGCCTGGGTCCGCAACTGGACACCTGTTGAAGCGATGGAGCAACAAGGGCGGCGCTCAATGGAACCCGTAGGGCGCCGGAGTATTTACTCTGGCGCAGGCCGCCCGACAAGCACTTAGCAACGGCCGCGACACAGTGTCCGAGGGTTGCGTGCACGAGTTGTTGCGACTAGCCTACCGTCGCGCCAGAGTTCTTACTTCGGCGCATTGTTGCCGGAAACGGATGCACGATTTAGAGGCTGGTCAGTCTGCAGGCCTATCCAGTCCCGACGCAGCCGCTCGGCGGCGAGGGTTCCCTTTCCGAGGACCGCTTAACAGCGATTGCGGACCGTTGCAGTATCAGGACGAAGGCACGCTGACCGCAAGAAAGCTGTCGCAGCCCCCGCACTGCCCCTTGAGCACTGCTTCAGAGTGGTCTCCTTGAGTTGCCATATATGTCATCTGCGCGGGCCTTCTCCCTCACGTATCGCTACGGGCCTGGTCATGACCTGTCCTGCCGGTGAACTCCCCAAGGCTTTTGGAAGGTTCGACTCACAACCCAACCGCAGCGACTTCCGTGGAGAACCTCTCGGCCTGCGAGCATCGCTGCCGCACTACGGGCCACGCTTCAGCGATGGTCCGCTCATGGGTGCGATAGTCACGCGAGGTCTTCTTAATGCGCTGTGCGATGGGCTGCACCTTCAACTGAGCTTCGACGTTAAGGTTGCACTCAAGGCCGTTCTGAAGCGGGTGGCCACCGTCAAACGTCGCAGCCGTGAGCCACGCCTCGACTGCCTTCGAGGGCACGCAGAACACAGTTTTTGGCCCTGGCGCCGGCATCCCAGTCCAAGCAAGTAGGCAGGAGCGCATGATGTTGGCGCTGCCCGAGGGCGGCGGGCACTGAATCACGTTTGGCAGCGTGGGCCAGCCGCGCAGCACTGCGAGCTCGGCAATCTCGTTGCTGACATCGGTGTATCGCTTCTCGGCAACATCGGCGTCGATATGGACCACGAAGAGATCAAAGCCTGGCAAGGTCGGGTCGTCCTCGAAACGGGCATGCCCGCGCGTCGCGAAGTCGTGGCACCAGCGCAAGACGCCGCCCCACCCGGCTCCCAACTTCGGCCTAGTCGGCTCAGGTAGGAGCTGTGTGAGCACGAAGGGACGAGGGAGTAGCGTCTTCAGCGCGGCCTCGATCACGATAGCGTCGGTCGGCCCCTCCGCGACTAGGGCCACGCGGAGGTCAGACATTGGGCACGGCTCCGAGGTTGCCCATGGCCCACAGTCGCGAGAGCGGATACGCCTTGTTGAGGGCCTGCAGTTCGGGCGTGAGTGTGATGCGCCGCACTGTCGTGTGTCCCGCGCTGTTGCGCTCCACGGCAAAGAGGCGAACCTCATCGTCATCGAGATCGAGGCCGTCGAGTACCGCCGGGTTGTGTGCAGTGAACAGGAGTTGACGATCCGGACTCGCCGCTTCGAGCCACCCGGCTAGGCGCTGCACGAGGCGAGTGACGAGCCGCGGATTCAGGCCCGAGTCGAGGTTGTCGATGCCGAAGATCGCCGGAGACGACGGCGAGAGGCAGAGGACTGCGGCGAACAGCACATAGAGTGCTCCCTCGCTGGCGTCGTAGGCCGTGAGGGTATTCCGCGAAGGAGCCATAAACCGATCGGTGAACTTCAGCACCTGCTTTGCGCGCGGCACCGAAGGCGAAAGAAGGGAGCCTCCTGCGTCGCTGGCGCCGACGTCACTGACCCAGTCGATGAGACCGAGTGCCTCGTCGAGAAGCTCTGCGTCGATCGTGCGCTTGAGCGCCTCGAAGCCCTCCGCCAAGCCTCCACCGACAAGTCCTACCGGCGGACGTGTCTGAGGGTCTTGCGCTGTTGCGCGCAAGGCCGGCGTATTGGGGGTGTAGATCGAGTAGCTCTGTAGAGCCTTCAAGAGCTGAGACGCCGGATCATCCGTATGCAGTTCGACGATCTTCAGCGCAGCCAGCCCGGCGAACTCCTCCAGATTCAACGTTCCCATTTCCTGAGGTCGCCGACTGACAATCGGCGTACCCATCGACTCTAGGTATTCGGACTTGAACGACCACGCTGGCTCAGGCTTCCCGAGTGGATTCAACAAGGACAAACGGTACGTCGCATCTGGCTTACTCATCGCTTCCAGAAAGATGTGGGGTGGGATCTGACCGTTTGCGAACGATGTCTTGAACAGTCGCGGAAGGCCCGCCCGCACGCCCCGCCGAATGATGGCTTCGTCGTCAACGCGCCCCCCTGCTGCAGCTCCCAGCACGCCCAGCGCTTCAAGAACGTTGCTCTTGCCAACGCCATTGGCTCCGATGAAGCAGTTGACGCGACCCAGAGCCACGGTCTGGTCGACGATGGACTTGAAGCCCTTGATGTGGATCTGACGCAGTCTCATGCGGTTCGCCTTGTTCAGTGCGTCGTTTCGAGATCGGCTTCGAACTCGAAGTACTCAAACACACGCTGGACGTTCGTCGAAAAGCCCTTGATGTAGCCGCCTTTGTACTTGTCGAGCGCTGCGACGACGTTGACCTCCGTTACCCGCCCGACGCGCTCGAAGCGACGAAGCACCGTCATCGGCAGCATTGCGCGCTCGCACTTAGGCGGGAGGTAGGGACGCACACTAGGTCGGCGATCTGCCAGCTGAGGTTCGCGAAGGCGTTGTGATCAGCGGCCATCGTCAACGCCTCCACCCGTCTCACCGCCGCGCGGCTGCGCATCTATCCACCGATCGAGTTCGGCGCGCTTGATTCGCCACTGCCCACGGATCTTGAAGGCTGGGATCTCTCCCGCCGCCGCCATGGCGTACACGGTCTTCTCGGCGAGCTTCAGCAGCGCCGCGACCTCCTTGATGGTCAGGACTTCATCATGCATCGGGTCTGTACGGGGTTCGGAGCTCACGGGTGATGATGGCCTTGAATTCCAGCCTATTCCATCCTACGGCAATCTCGGCAGCCGGACAACGCTCGTCTAGCTCGCCTGGTTGGCGCCCCTTCAGCTAGACGATCGCCACCGATTTGCTCGTGACTCGACTATCCCCTGAGAAGCGGTTCCACCGCCGAACTGACGGTACCGGTGATAACCGACACTGGACGGCCGCGGTGACCTGCCCCCTGTAGCCGTACCAGCGATAAGTCAGGAGTCCGGGTTGAAGGTTACTGGATCTCGTTGCTTGCTG
>JAKLLB010000146.1 GCA_023150345.1 Aquabacterium sp. | reverse complement strand
GACCACCGCGCTGCTGGACCGGCTCACGCACCACTGCCACATCGTGGAGACCGGCAACGAGAGCTACCGCTTCCGGCACTCCAGCGCCACGGCCAAGACGCGCATCAAGGCGCGTGAGCAGGCCCGACGAGCCAAGCCGGCACCGGACGCCGAGCCGTTCTGACCGGCCGCCGCGCGGGGCAAGCCGCGCAGGGCTACGCCCTGCGCGGCTTGCCCCGCGCACCATCGACAGCGACAACCGGAGAACCAAGAACAGCAAACACCGTAGACTTATCCACAGCACGCCTCGCTCGAGATGTGCTTCCACCCCTGGTCAATGTTCAGTCGGCACGGGTGGTCAGAATTCGGTCGGCGCGCACACGCTTGGACCCAAGCACCAGCGAGTTGGCCCTGATTGAACGCATCGACCCGGCTGCGCAGTTTGGAGGTTGGCTCAAGGGTGAGGGCATGATTCTGTTGGTGCCGTCGGGCCCCTTGGTCGACGAGTCGGGGGCAGTGGGTCGGACCACGGAGGTTTGGGTTGTCGATCCCGTGCGACCGCTCAAGCGCCGACAGATCGGAACACTGGCGGGTTCGGGCTGGAGTATCGACAGCGTTGCCGCAGACCGATCCAGCCTGATCGCCACTCGCACGACTGCCGGTGAACCCAACCAATCGGCGCGCGTGATGCGACTTGACATCGCAAAGGGCAAGCTGCGTCCACTTGTATTGGGAAGCCGCAAGCCATCGGCCGAAGCCCACGAAAGCACAGACACTTCAGAGGTGCGGCTCGACCGATCCTCAAACAGCCTATGGTTCGTTGCGCGAGACTCGGACGAGCGACGCACTGTGCAGCAGTACGATTTGGCTTCAAACCGTACGCGCCTGATCGGCAAGTTGCCTGCGTTCGATGCACTTTCACTCTCGCTCGGCGCCGACGGACGCTATCTGGCGGCACGCTTCAACGTGGAAGGACGCGACGAAGTCCGGTTGATCGACACCGCCAGCCGCAAGCCTCTGAACTTGCCCATGCCGGTTCCAGGCGCGATTCGTTCGGCCAGCATGCACCCCAAGCTCGGTCTCGTTGCGCTGACGGTCGATGGCAGGCTGGGCGCTCCGTCGCTCTGGGCCGCCGACGTCGACAAGGGAACACTGGACGCCTGGACCCGCCCTGCCGCGGGGCCCGGCCTGCCCGATCCCATGGCCTTGCCCGAGCAGACCATCATCCGCTGGCGTTCATTCGATCAGCGCGAAATCACTGGCGTGCTCACCATGCCCACCAGCCGTTGGAGCGGCCCGCGCCCTGTGCTCGTTGCGATGCTCGGAGGAGTGCAGAGCCAGGCAAGAGTTGGCGCGCTCGGTCGACTGAACAGCGTTGTCGAAGACTTGGGTTTTGCCTTGATCCAACCCAACCTTCGTGGGGCATCGGGCTACGGCCGAGTGTTCATGGATCTGGACAACGGACCGAAGCGCACAGACGTCATCCGCGATCTGCGCTCGTTGCTCGACTGGATCGCCAGCGAGCCGGCGCTCGACGCGCGGCGGGTATTCGTCGCCGGTGGCGGATACGGCGGGTACCTCAGCCTGAGCGCTGCGGTCGAGCTCTCGGAGCACATTGCCGGCGTAGTGAGCCTCAGCGGCTACACCAGCCTGATGGCCCCGGCCGAAGCCGCCGACCCGTCGCGCCGGGACGCTTGGCGCCGCGAACTCGGCGACGAGCGCGATGCCCAGCTGAAGGCGCTCCTCGACCGAATGTCACCATTGACGGGCGCTGAGAAGATCCGGCGGCCTCTGCTCATCACGCAAGGTGGTGCCGATCCCATCGTGCCGCGCAGCGCCACCGAGCGGCTGGTTCAGCAGGTTCAGCCTCGGGCACCAGTGTGGTACTTGATGGCGCCCCACGAAGGCCACGGCTACTCGCAAGCCGAGAACAGCGACTTTCGGTTTGCCGCGTTGATGAAGTTCCTTCAGGTGTACTCCGCTGATCCGGCGGGCGGCTCGCAGCACGATCGGGGCCCGTCAAGTACCGAGCTCGCTCTGCAAGGGCGCAAGCCTTGAGTCGAGGGCCCGTGACCACGCTCACCATCCAACGGATCACCATCGGCCGGCTGCTCGCTGCGCTGCCGATGGCTTTGGCCTTGTCCAAGGCGATGGCTGACCCCAGCGGCGCATCGGTCGTCTATCGCTGTCCGGGCACGCCAGCGGTCTACGAAGATGCGCTGACCGCCGCGCAGGCCAGGGCCCGGGGTTGCCACGCGGTGTTCGGCATGGTCCGCACGCATGCTGGCAATGCGATGCGACCAACCAATGCTCCCGCGAACACACCCCGACCGGCGACGCGCGACGAGACCCGTTTCGTCGACACATCGATCCAGCGTGCGCGCGATGCCGATGCACGCGTCATACTCGACTTCGAACTGAAGCGGGAGCAAGGCCGGCGCAGCGACTTGCTGGCCGAGCTCTCACAGCTGAACGCGGCCACAACAACTGACACGAGTTCCAGCGCACAGCAGCAGCGCAGGAGTGCAGAACTGCGGCAGGCGATTGCGCGGGTTGAGGCAGACATCGACGCGATCCAACGCGAGATCGCGCGCCACTCGACCAGCCAGCGATCGCTGATCCGTGTCGCCGTCGAACGCTGAACGTGCGGACGCGGCCACCGGACGAGACCGCAATTGCCCGGCATTCGACCTTCTTATCACATGAGCAGGCGCCTCGGCAGGAATGCATGCTGCGCCCGTGCGGCTGGCATCTTTGGTGTGCATCAACCCGATTCGGAGTCTGCCCTTGCGGCGTGAAGTCTTGCACGTGGCCGGTAGGCGCGGCGTTGAAGTGCACCGCCGGAATACCGACAAGACAGTGAGCTTGACCGCAAAGAACTCAGTTTGTTCGATCTCGCGCTTTTGACCTGGAGTACCACTATGTCCTCTTCGACCCCTACCACCCGTCGCGCCGCCGTGGTGCATGCCGTAGCGGCAACGACTGCGATCCTCGCGGCAATAGCCGCACCTGGCACGGCATCTGCAGAAGACGGTGTCACTTCGTCGGAGGTCAAACTTGGCATGGCCAATGCCCAGAGTGGGCCCGCTGCGGGTCTGGGCGTAGGCATGAAGTCAGGCGCCGAGGCGTACCTTGCGCGAGTGAACGCCGCGGGCGGTGTCAACGGCCGCAAGCTGACACTGGTGGTCAAGGACGACGGCTATGAGCCCGCGAAGACCGCCGGAGCCACCGAAGCCCTGATCGGCATGGACAAGGTCTTTGCCCTGTTCGGGTATGTCGGCACACCCACATCGAGCGCCGCTGTGCCTGTGGCTTCGAAGTCTCAGGTGCCCTATCTCTTTCCGTTCACCGGCGCCGAGTTCCTTCGCAACCCGGTCAACAAGTGGGTCTTCAACGTCCGGGCCTCGTACTTCGACGAGACCGAGGCCATGGTCGAGCGCCTGACCAAGGACGTCGGAGCCAAGAAGATCGCCATGCTCATGCAAGACGACGCGTTTGGCGAGGCTGTCAAAGGCGGCATTGCCCGAGCGCTGTTCAAGCGGGACATGAAGATCGCCGCAGAGGCGCGCATCAAGCGCAACTCGATGGAAGTAGAAGGTGGCGTCGAAGCCATGAAAGCCGCCGCGCCCGACGCAATCGTCTTCGTGGGAACGTACAAGCAGATGGCAGCCGCCGTGAAGAAGGCGCGAGACTCAGGCGTGACCGCGCGCTTTCTCACCGTTTCGTTCATCGGTACCGAGAACTTCATCGCCGAGGCTGGCCCGAGTGGAGACGGCGTGTACATCACGCAGGTGATGCCGTCCCCGCAAGATGCCTCGCTGCCCATCGTCAAGAGCTACCAGGGTGATGTGAAGCCTGCTGACCAGGGATACACCTCGCTCGAGGGGTACATCAACGCAGCCGTGTTGGTTGAAGCGCTGAAAAAGGTAGGTGGGGATCCCACACGGGCTTCGCTGGTCGCTGCGCTCGAGGGACTGTCCGCAGATATCGGGGGGTTCAAGGTGGGCTTCTCGGCCAGCAGCCACCAAGGTTCAAAGGCGGTCTACCTGACACGCGTTCAGGGCGGCAAGGCCGTCACCCAGACCAAGATTCAGTAGCAAGAACCCGACGATAGTCCATCCGCCGTATGAGGTAAGCATCATGCTGAAGCACCTTCGTCTGGACACGTTGTACAAGTCACTGCTCATACCGACAGTCGCCATGCTGGTGGCCGCAGCGATTGTGGCAGCGTGGCTGACCACCATCACCATTTCGCAACGCATGCAGGCGCACCAGCGACAAGCTGCGGAGAACACCGGCAAGCTGCTCGCCGGCGTCGCCGGTCCCTACGTGACGAACTTCGATCTCACGTCCATAGGCAATCTAGTCAAGCAGCTGGCCCATGACCCCGAACTGGCGTTTGCCGAAGTCGTGGATGTGTCGAACAAGTCTCTGTCGGCAGATGTGATGGCACGTCCGGCGTCTTTGGATGGCACCATCGCTGTCGAGCAGGCCATCGTCGACGGTACCGGGTCGCGTGTGGGCACCGTACGCGTCGCTTACAGAACCGAGGCCGCGGTTGTGCTGCGCAATGCAGTCGTCGCGGCGGTGGCCATTTCGCTGGCTGTGGTTACGGTGTTGGTGGGCGTAGCGTTGACGATGGCTGCGCGCCGCGTGGTGCGGCAAATCGGCGGCGAGCCAGCGGCCGTAGCCCGCATTGCATCCGCGGTGGCCACCGGTGACTTGTCCACCGAGATCCGATTGCGTTCGGGCGACACCGGCAGCGTATTACATGCCATGGGCGCAATGGTGGGCCAGCTGCGAGAGACCACGCGTCGGATACGCGAAATTTCCGAAACGATTGCCACGGCATCCTCTGAGATCGCCATGGGCAATCAGGATCTGAGCCACCGCACTGAGCAGACCGCAGGCAGCTTGCAGTCGACCGCCAGTTCCATGGAGCAGCTGACGGCCACTGTCAGCCAAACCGCGCACAGCGCCCATACCGCCAACGACCTGGCATCGTCTGCCAGCGGCACCGCCGACAAAGGGCGCAGCGTTGTAGCCGAAGTGGTGGCAACCATGCACGAAATCAACGGCAGCTCCAAGCGCATTGCCGACATCATTGGCGTGATCGATGGCATCGCCTTCCAGACCAACATACTCGCGCTCAACGCGGCGGTCGAGGCAGCGCGGGCCGGGGAGCAAGGCCGTGGCTTTGCGGTGGTGGCCGGCGAGGTCCGCAACCTGGCCCAACGCAGCGCCGAGGCCGCCAAAGAGATCAAGGGCCTGATCGGTACTAGCGTGGAGCGTGTCGAGACAGGTGCTCGCTTGGTACAAGCAGCGGGCAGCACGATGCAGGAGATTGTGGAAAGCGTACAACGCGTTTCCCACATCATCGGAGAGATCAGCGTGGCTGCGGCAGAGCAGAGCAACGGTATCGGCCAAGTCAACAACTCCATCGGTCAACTGGACCAGATGACGCAGCAGAACTCGGCCCTCGTCGAGCAGTCAGCGGCTGCAGCAGAGAGCTTGAGAGATCAGGCGCGCCATCTGGCCGAGGCCGTGCGGGTGTTCAGGCTTGAGCCCCATGAGGGGTGAGCACTTCAAACGCCATCCGTCAATAGCCCTGCCGTCGTGACGCCTTTCCGGACAGTCAACGCGGCGGCACACGCTCGCAGTTGACGATAGACCCTGCGTTGAATTCTGTCACGACGTGTGCACTCGGGTGAGCCATGGCGTGACGGTGCAGGGATGAGCCTCGTTGACCGTTGTCTAGTTTGGGCCACAGGGCTGGAACAGCATCACCGCCAGGCGTGGCCTGAGAACTTTGGCGCTTGGGCGCTTAGGTATCACTTCATCGATGGTGCCCAGACCGCTGAGCTGGTGGAAGGGCCCCTGCCCGACGTGCTGCTGCTGGGCCCAATTGGCGCGAAGGTTGTGCGCAGCCCGGGCTGGCTGTTGACGCCGGCCGAAAATTGACCAGCAGAGCCGGGTGATGCCGACCGAAAACTGACCAGGGTGTTCAACCTACCCTGCTGCTTTTTTGTGCAGCAAGGAACGAGGAGTGATCACCATGG
>JAKLLB010000145.1 GCA_023150345.1 Aquabacterium sp. | reverse complement strand
CAGCCTGGGGCCGGCGTGCGGGCATGCGGTGCATTCTGCCGTTCGTCGTGCACGCCCGGGATGCACCGCCTCGGCGATGCACGGCGACGGGAAAGGCGCGGGGGTTCGGGGGAGTTGCGCGCTACCAGGCCGCCGGATGCACGCCGTACCAGCGCGCCAGCACGCCATACAACTCGGGCTGCTCGCCGCGCAGCTCGTGCGGGCGGCCATAGAACGCCTCGGTGGCCACGGCGAAGAACTCCGCCGGGTCGGTGGCGCCGTAGGGGTCGAGCACGCCGGGCTCGCCACGGGCCAGGCGCGCATGCAGCGCCTGCCACGCCTGCGCCATCACCAGGGACCACTGCGCCGCCTGGTCGCGGCTGCCCATGGGCGGCGCGCCATTGGCCGCGCCGGTTTCCTGGTCCAGCTGGTGAGCGAACTCGTGCAGCACCACGTTGCGTCCGCTGGCCGGGTGCGCGGCGTCGTGCTGCACGGCGTCCCACGCCAGGATGACCTGGCCACGCGACCACGACTGCCCCGCCAGCACCTGGCGCCGCTCATGAACCACACCGCCGGCTGCGGCGCTCACCTCGGGCACGACGAATGCGCTGGGGTACAGCAGCACCTCGCGCAGGCCGTGGAAGCGCTCATGCCGACCCAGAAGCAGCAGGCAGGCCAGTGCGGCGACGGTCAGCCGCATCGCGTCGGTCACCACCACGCCGCGGCAGCCGATGATCGGCACTTCGGCGAGAAACACCTGGACGTGTTGCCGCAACCGCTGTTGCAGCGGCGGTGGCAGCGCTTGCAGTGCAGGCACATACCGCCGCAGCAGACGGCGCCAGGCGTGGGGAAACGGCCGCGCACGCCAGCCCTCGCGCCGACGCTCGGCCCAGGCGGGTGCGCGCAGCCAGACCACGACCAGGGTGCAGGCCACCAGCACCACGGCGATGGTCGGCGCGGCCCATGCGAGGTCGATCATGATGCTGATGAAGTTGGGTGCTGCAGCGCTCCATTTCAAGCGCGTGGGGCGGACAAGCTTGCGACCCCGGTGTGCAAACAAGCCTGGTAGCTGCACCCTTCAACTGCGCAGACTCACTCCGTGCCACGTACGAGGGCTTCGAGCCCGCAACTGCGGCACCATGCATCAGCCTCGCGCAGTCCTTGCGCGCGAGCCTGGGCAAGCAGGCGGTCGCGCAGAGTGCGGGCGGGCGCCAGTGGGTCCGGCGGCGCAGCTGCGGCGGTCGTCGTCACCGTGCTGCCGTCACGTGGATCGACGACCCATACCTGGCCAGTCGGCCGCGTGCGATCCCCGTCAAGAACCGTGATGACGATTCGTGCGCCGCTCCATCGCAGTTCCGCCGATTGACCGGCCGACAAGAGCAGCGGCCACTCATGAATCTCGCCAGATCGCCAGACGGCCAGCGTCACCCGACCCGTCGCGCGGTGGTCGACAACCCAGGCGAATGCCCGGCCGTCGTTCGACCATCGCGGCGCGGCGAGGATGTCGGCGTGTTCGCCCGAGGCACCCGCTGCCAGTGTCTGACCATCGAGTTCGAGCCGCATCGCCCGTTGCTGCGCATGGGCAAAGTGCGGCCCGCCGGTATGTGCGACTACGTGCACCCCGTCTGGCGAGAACGCAGCCGCTGACCGATCGTCGATGAAGTCGGCCACGGCGCGCCTTGTTGTGACATCGAACACGTAGTACTGCGACTGGGAGGGATTGATGCTGCCGCGCACAGCTATCCGGTCATCCGCCACCCAGCGCAGTGCCTCTATGGCTCGCATGCCAGCATAGGCCACGCCGCTTCCGGCGGGCTCGATCGTCACCCGCGACAATTCGACCCCGGTGGCCGACACCACAACCAAGTCAGCCAGGCCAACCTGGCGATCCGTTGCTTGCACAAAGGCGATGCGCTCGCCGTCCGGCGACCACGCTGGCAGCGCGCGGCCAGGACCGCCGCCGTGCACCATGCGCGCGGGGGCAGCTACGCCATCACGGACCATCAAAGAGCCATGGTCGATCCCGGCAATCTGAATGGCCGAATCGGCGGGCTGGGCCGACACCTGTGTCTGGCCTGCGAGCAAGAGGGCGAGGGCGGCGGCGCCGGCGACACGGCCCAATGGGACCGCGGTCCGGGAAGTGGGCGTAGCGTTCATTTCAGTTCGCTCCCAGGGCACTTGACCTGTTTGGGATTGCAGGAGGACACGCCCATCGGGTTGGCGTAGCTCTCACAGGCAGCGGCCCGTCGACGCGCCCTGATGCGGGGCGAGGCGCGTCAATCCTGTCGGGCGGTTCACCGTTGTCGCTGCAGTTGCCGCGGTCTGCAGCGCGGTGCAAGCCAGAACCAGAAAGGCAAGATGTCTGCGCGAACGTCGGCCGGCCGCGATGTCGGGCCGACGCATGCCCAGCAGCGACGAGTGATTCATGGCTCTCCCAGGGGTATTGATAGATCGACTCAAGAGAGTCGACGCGACAAAAATAGCGCACTTCGTGCGCGGCCAGCGCAAGAATACGTAACACTACGTAGTGCGGTAGGTGAGCGTGCCAATGGTTGCAAAGTGACCGAATCGATGCAGAAAGTCCGGCGCCGCGGCGCTCCTCACCCGGTGGGTAGCGATCTTGGCGACCGACTGGGTTCGTCAATCGTTGACTGGCGATAGGCGAGCACAAGCGAATCGGCGGGGTTGGCCACAGGAAGCCCGGGCACGGCCCCGCCAGGTGTGCGGTTGCTCAACGCCCACCAAGGTCAGCCGATTCGAGGTCGAGTTGCCCGATGGGAACGCGCAGTGCACGTGGTGCCGTGTCGGCCAGGGCGGCGCCGGCGCTGGCGAGGTCGCCGGCCACGACCGAGCTCAATCGCCCGGGCAACCAATGCTCGCGTGCGAACTGCTGCACCTGCGTCGGCGTGACCGACATGATTTCCTGGACGGTCTGCCCCAGCTCGTCGAGCGCGCGCCCCGCCGCGAGCTGGCTGAGCACTATCGCGGCCAGGCCGCCTGTGGTTTCCAGGCGGCGCGCGAACGAGCCGACCAGGGTGGCCTGGCGTGCAGCCAGTTCGTCGGGCGATGGAGCCGCCTCGGCCAGGCGCAGGATCTCCGCGCGCAGCAGCCGCAGCACTTCGGCGGCATGGGCATGACTGGTCTGCGTGCTGGCGAGCATCAGTCCCGCGTCCGGGTGGATCTGCGTTTCGCTGAAGGCTCCGTAGCTCAGGCCGCGGCGGATGCGCACCTCCTGGTTCACGCGCGCCGAATAGCCGCCGCCGATCACGGCGTTGGCTACCTGGCCGATGCGCCGCTGCGGGTGACGATGACCCACGAAAGGCGCGGCCACGGCCACTGCGCTCTGGCCGGCGCCGGGCATGTCGATCAGCACCGTGGCGTCTGCCGCCGCTGCGTTCGGCGCGGCGACCGGCCCTGCAGCCTGAGCTGCCGATGCGCTTGCCGGCGTGGCTGCCGGCGCCGCACCGCGGTCCACGCTGGGGTCGCGCCAGTCGGCCAGCATGCGCTCGGCCAGGCCAAGCCCGGCGTCGGCACTGATGTCGCCGGCCAGTACCAGCACGGTACGCGACGGGCGACAGTGGTGCCCGTGGAGCGCGGTCAGGTCGGCGCGCTGCAGCCTGCGCAGCGATGCGGGGGTGGGGCTGCGACCCCAGGGCGCGTCGCCCCAGGCTGCGCGACGCACCACCATGGCGGCGACGGCGGCCGGGTCGCTCAGGGCCACGCGCAACCCGTCCAGTGTCAGTGCCCGAACCCGCTCGATCTCGGCATCGGCGAACAACGGATGGCGCAGCACGTCGACCATCAGCGCCAGCGCTCGCGGCAGCTGCGGCGTCGTCACCGTCATCGACACGGTGGATGCATGCCAGGCGCTGGTGGTGTCGAGGGTGGCGCCCAGGGCTTCGGCCTGCCGGGCGATGTCGGGTGCGCCCGCAGGACGCCCGCCCAGGCGGGCACCCTTGGTCAGCACGGCTGCGGTCAGCGCCGCCGCGCCAGCACGGCCTGCGGGGTCGACCTCGGGGCCTGCGCGCACCATCAACGTGGCCGTCACCACAGGGGTGGTGCGCCGCGAGGCGACGACGACCTGCAAACCGCTGGACAGGGCGTACTGCGCCAGCGGCGGCAATGCGACCGGGCGTGGCGGCAGCGCAAGCGGTGGAGCATCGACACCGGGGGTTGCGGCAATGGGCGTGGTCATCGTGATGTGTCAGGAACTTGGATGTGGGGCGGCGCAGCTGCCGGCACGCGGTCAGGCACCGGCCTGCTGGGTGTAGTGCAGGCTCACCGCGGGGGTGGCGAGCATGGCCGCAAGTACGCGCTGCACATCGGCGGCGCGCACCTGCTGCAGGCGCTGCAGCATGCGATCGGCCTCGAGCGCATCGCCGTGCAGCACCAGCGCGCGGCCGATGGCCATGGCCTTGCCCTGCGGCGTCTGGCGGGCCAGCAGCGCGGAGGTGAGGATCTGGGCCTTCACCTTGGCCAACTCGTGGGCGGGCACTGGCGCGCGGGCCAGACGCTTGATCTCGGCGTGCAGTGCGGTCTCCAGCGGCGCGAGCCGCTGGCCACTGGCTGCGATGGCGTAGGCCACGAGCATGCCGGCATCGGCGTAGAGCTCGACCGAGAAGCCAACCGCCTGAGCCGAGCGGGCGCGGTAGATCAGGGCCTCATTCAGGCGTGCCGAGTCGCCACCGGACAACAGCGCGGCGGCCACCTGCAGCGCGGCGGCGTCGCCATGCGCGGCGCGCGGTCCTTGCCACAGCAGCGCGACCGCCGGCAGTGGAACCTGCGGCCCGTGCAGCTGCACGCGCCGGCCCCGGCTGCGACGCGGTTCGATCGCCGTGACCCGCGGGATCGGCTGCGGCGGCGACTGCAACGGGCCCAAGTAGCGGTCGACCCAGGCGTCGAACTGGGCGTCATCGAACTCGCCCACGACGATCAGCACGGCATTGTCCGGTCGATAGTAGGTGCGGTGGAACTGCTGCACGTCGGTCAGCGTGGCGGCGGCCAGGTCTTCGATGCTGCCGACCACCGGGCGCCGGTAGGGATGCGCGCTGAACCCTTCGACGGGCATGGCGTTGTACAGCCGGCCGTACGGGTCGGCCAGCACACGCTGGCGCAGCTCTTCCTGCACCACCGCGCGCTCGCTGTCGAAGTTGGCCTGGTCCACCCGCAGGTGGGCCAGGCGCTCGGCCTCGGCCCACAGCAGGCGTTCAAGGTGGTTCGAGGGCACATCGCTGAAATAGGCCGTCATGTCTTCGGCCGTGAACGCGTTGTTCTGACCGCCCACGTCTTCGGTGAGGCGATCGAACGCTTCGTTGGCCATGTGCTTCGTGCTCTTGAACATCATGTGCTCGAACAGATGCGCGAAGCCCGATCGGCCGGCGGGGTCGTCCTTGCCGCCCACCCGATACCACATCTGCACGCTCGCCGTCGGCGTGCTGGCGTCGGCCACGCTGCACACGAGCAGGCCGTTGGCCAGGCGGCGCTGGCGCAGTGCCAACCGGGGCAGTGGTGCCGGCTCGACGGGCCCTGCGGGCGGGCGGTGGGCGCCGGCGGCAGCGGCGGGCGTGCCCGCCGCCGATGCCAGCGCAGCGCCGGCGAGCGTCAGGCAGGTGCGGCGCCGCAGGTGGGGCGGGTTCCAGGCGTGCAAGGTCATGCGTGCGGGGCTCTCGGGTCGGCTCGATGCGGAACGTGAAGTTTCCCGCATACCGACCGCATTCGACGGTCCCGCCCGGCGCCGGCCCCTGGATCCGGTGGCCCGGGTGGCCGATATACCGGCGACCAGCCCTGTCCGGGCGGCACGCGAGGTGCATGATGTTCAAGAGGATCCTGGTCTCCACCGATCGATCGGAGCTCTCCGTCAAGGCGATCGAGGCCGCCATCCGGATGGCACGCGAGTCCCAGGCGCAGCTGGTGGGCGTGACCGTGGTCGAGCCCTACAAGTTCAGCGGCATGGCCGGCCACCACACCGAGGGCAGCGACGACCATCACAGCCGCATGCGCGCACGCGCCGAGGACACGCTGCACGCCCTGCGCACGGCCGCCGCCGAGGCGCACGTGGACTGCGAGGTGCTGACCAAGGAAACCGACACCCCCTGGGAGGGCATCGTCGAGACGGCGCAGGAGCAGCAGTGCGAC
>JAKLLB010000144.1 GCA_023150345.1 Aquabacterium sp. | reverse complement strand
GTAGTGGGTGTTGTCTTCACTATCAGGAAGGTCCGGGTGATTCGGGTGGTCCAGCCCCAACGCGTGACCGAGTTCGTGCAAGAGCACTTGGCGTCCATATCCCGTTCCCCACGTCGCCATATCGGGGTACGTGAACGAGTCGAGCACGATGTCGAATGACGTACCGCCGTTGAACTGGCAAAGGGCTTGCGCGTCCTCATCATCGATGTCACCTTGCCCAAAGTGAATTCCGTTTGTTGCGTAGTACCCGTCCCCTTCGACGAATTGGACGCCGGTGATGCTCTCGATATACGCCAACGCGGAGGCCACAGCTGCCTCTTGTGCGCTTGAACACGCCGTCATACCGCTCACGCCACCAACTGAGGGCAGGCTAAAGGAATAGTAGACCGTGTTGGACGCCCCTTGCCACAGCCCTGGGTCGCTGCTGAGGAGGCCGTCAATCTTGTAGATGCCCGATGTCTGCATTGCGTTGCCGTTGTCCTTGTTGGCGGGCGCCGCCCGTTCTGGCCCAGATCCGAGCATGCTAGCCAACTGCACTTCGCAACCGCGGTGAACAGCTCCACGAGCCGGGCGCCGCCGCGCGTCGTCCGGCTCGACCAGGAACAACGGCACGGCCCCCGGCGGCTGCTCCTTGGCATCGTGCGTGCTGCTCGCGGCGAGCCCGACGCTGACCGCGTGCTCCAGCTGGTGTTCCCAGAGCCGCTGCATGTTGCGCAGCAGTTCCATCGCTTCGGCGGCGGGCATGCTCGCCGGCACGGGTATCGCGAACTCGAACGGGCAGGTTTCGTCCTTGTCGAGCCCTTGCGCCCGCGCCCCGATCAGGTACAGCTGCTGCAGGCCGTTCTGCTCGAGCAGCCCGCGCGCGGCGCCAAGCCCAGGGCGCAGCATGTCCGTGCTGCGCGCCAGACGTGTGCTGGCCAGCTTGGCCATCTCGCGCACCGAGCCATAGTAGGCCGCCGTGATCTTGATGCGGTGGTGTCCGAGTTCGCGGCTGATCGCCTGCTGGTGCTCGCGAAGTGCGCGGTAATCCACGCCCAGGCCGCCGCGCACCGGCGCGGTGATCCCGGACAGCTCCTCGAGGCGGTCGCACGCATAGTCATGGCGAAACCCATGAAAGGTCACCCCCAGCTGCGATCTCGTCAGGCCAACGCAACGCATCAGGTGGTTGAAGTGGGTTCGAGCCTGCTGCAGCGTGCGCCCGGGCCAGCCGGCGTGGCCGCCCAGCGGCGTGAGCTCCCTCAGCCGTGCGAGCGCCTGTCGCGCGACTTCGGCGCGCGCTTCGCCAGCGGCCTCCAGGCTGACCGTGCGTGGCCGCCCGCCCTTGGCGCCGCGCGCGATCTTCAGCGTCTGGCCGTCGAAGTCCTCGTGCGGCTGCAGGCGCAGGCACTCGAGCTTGCGCAGCCCCAGCGCCCAGGCCAGTCGGGCAAACTGGCCGATGCGTTCGTCCTGGTCGTCCAGATCGGCAAAGATCTGCTGCACGTCGGCCCGGGCACTGACGCTGCGGTCCTCCGTCGCTGCACCATGGACGACATACCGCCCGGGGTCGCTGACGTAGTCCTTGATCGAGCCCACCTGCAGCCCGTGCATGCGCCAGAACCACTTGAGTGTCGCGAACATCTGGATCTGCGTGCGCGGCGCGATGGACTCTCGGTCCCAGGTTTGGATGATGCGCGGCAGCTGCCTGGGTGTCAGGTCGGCCAGGGTGCGCACGCCCCGGTTGTCCTGGGCCAGCAGGTCATAGGCACGCGCCAGTGTGACCCGGCGCGAGGTCATCGTCACCTCGCTGCAGGCGCGGCTGCTGTCGCGCGAGCCCACGCGGCCGTAGCGCGCGATGAAACGCCTGACATCGGCGTGGACGTTCGTGTCGCGCCACTGCTGCAGCCTGGCCTTGCCGGGCGCGGGGGTGCCGTCTATGGGAACGCCGGGGCGAGTGTCGTTCTTGCGGATACGAGCCATCTCGATGCTCCTTCCTGGTTCGTTGCACGAGAGAACCCAACCAACGCGGTTGGGCACGATCGCCCGCACGGGCCCGAACAGGGCTTCGTGCGCTGCATAGCGATCCTGCGCAGCCGCGTCGCGAGGCCGGCGCCCGACGAGGCGGTCACTACCTGCGAGGACGCACCCATCCCTGGCCCGGGAAGGCCATGGGGTGCGCCGCCCGCAGCGCAGTTGCCGCTGCAGCGGGTGGCCGTGCTGCCTGGATCACCTGAGGCAGCACGCCGAAAAAGAGCGTGGGTGGGTTTTTTTGATCCTCCGGGTCGCAAGCTCGCCGGTTGGGAGGTCGTGCGGGTACTTAAGCAAACACATGCCCGGCGCCAGCCTCTTCGATTCGAAGGCTGGGGCACAGGACAACTCGCAAGGGGCGCGCATAGCCCCTGTGCCGTCGGACCGAAGCAGCATTGGTCGCGGTCTCCCCATGGAAGACCGCGCCGGCTCGCTGCTTCGCCGGATCGCGCCATGCGGAACATCTCGGTGCAGCTGCGTGGCTCGCCTTCCCCTTGGCGGGGAGGCAAGCGCCGCAGTGCAACCGCGATGCGGCGCAAGGCGGAGTGCGAGGCGTATGGACGCGCCTCGTCGTCGACCCTGTCGCCCAGCTGGACGCGGCGCAGCCACTTGCATCGACCACCGCCTGTAGGCGTGTGGGTGCTTGTGGCTGCGCCGGGTGCTGGGCGCTCCGGGCCCCGCTCGCGCGGGTGGCTTTTGGCATCCGACCTGTCCTGGAGACCCTGCAAACGCCGACCGTGCGCTTGCTGTCCAGTTAGACCCCACTGGCCTGGTCAGTCGCTTCGAATCAGCGACTGACCGGCGGGGCGCGTAGTGCGCTAGCCGGGGGAGAGGTGGTGCCTTGCTTTTTCATCGCCCGGTGATCCCGGGGCAAGTCTTGGTAGTTGTGTTTGCTCAGGGCGCTTGCTGCAGGATTGCCCGGCACCCTTGACGAAGGCGTGGAACTCGAGCGCCTGGAAGGCTTCGTGTTCCTCGTCACGCCGAAGGTGTGGTGGCTTATCCGCAGGCCGCGTGCCCAGATGCGGCGACCCTTGCCTGGTGTGCAGTCGACATGGCAATGCTCACTGCCAACGCTGCAATTACCCAGCGGGATCCTTCTCGTCGGTGCCCTGCGCAGGGCACCGACCTTGGCGGCGCATCGCGCCGCACTGGTCTCATCGCCACTTGGTGGCGGCGGGCCTGTTTCACGGCCCTTAGGTGATAGCGACCCTGACACTGCTTGTTCGGGTCGAACGGCCTCGCACGAGTGGGAGGACGCTTGGTGGAAGGGATACTAGCACAGGCCCCGAGATTTTTTGGCATCTGGATAGGTAAGGTCTGTACAAGCCTCGGGCCGGCTGGGGCGAGCGCCAGGGATGGTCTGCACAAATGGCGCGCGCACTGCCCGGCCCCGGTTTGTTCGCCTTGGACTGCGGCGGCGCCTCCTGCCACGCCACGCCCTGGATTCCGTATCCCATAGCTGGGCTCATGCTCTGGCCTGCCGGGGTTGATTGGCCAGCCAGTTTTCCTCGAACTGCATCGGGCTGAGGTCGGCCGGCGTCGAGTGCATCCGAGTTCGGTTGTTCCCGGCAATCGTCGCGACGGCTCATCGAGGCGGTGATGCTGTACTCGGTCGCTGTGGAAGATCAGCCCGGCCTGCTTGCTCGGCAAGCGCCTGAACTGCGCCATGCGCAGTGCGTCGATGACGATGCTGCCGGCCATGTCGAACCGCAGGCTCCAGCCGATCACCTGGCGGCTGAACAGGTCGATCACCACGGCCAGGAACAGCCAGTCCTCGTCGGGGGGGTGTAGGTGATGTCGCCCGCCCAAACCTTGTCAGGCCGATCCACGCTGAACTCGCGATTGAGCAAGTTCGGCGCGATGGGCCGGTCGTGATTGCTGTCGGTGGTGACCTTGAAGCGACGCTCAAGTGCACGCCCGAGGTCTTCGCGACGCCGCCGCGTGCGGCCATCGGACCACGCTGATCGACCGCGGGCTGAACGTACTGCTGTTGGCTGCATGGACCGCTCGTCGCCCGCTGGCCTGGCGCTGGCTCTGGTCCTTGGTTCGCCTCCCCGGAAGCTGTTGGTCGTGCAGCATCCCGCTGCGCCCCTTTGGGCAGGTTCCCGCACGGCCCTCGTGGCGGTCGGTGGCGCAGTGCTCTGGTGGGCGGTGTCCTGCCGGGTTCTGCTCGGCTCTCTCCGGCTGGGCGCCGGGCGCTCCTTCTCGGGCGTCAACTTTTCTTTCAGGGCGCTTTCAGTGGGCCCCGTTCCGCTGGAAGCCAGCATTGGCGCCGCAAACCCAGGCCTCTGTGTGGAACCATTTCTTCAAACTACCCAGCCGGCTGCCCCGCGCGATGCACTGCGGCGCGGGTTCGGTGCCAGGGTGCCCCACCGGCTTGGCGTCCGATTGGGGCGGCGACGTGCAGTCGCGTCAGCTGGCCCTTCCAGCGGTCAGGTGTTTGCGGTCGATCCGGTTGGCTGCACCCTCCTCGCGATGCGCCAGCGCCTCTGATCAACGCTTGCTGGGCGCATCCTGCCCACTCGTGCGGCTCCGGCGTCTACTACTGGGCGCATCCTGCCCACTTTTGAGGCTCCGGCTCGCCCGCCAGCCAACTATTTCGAGTTGCGCATGTCGAAAACCCCCCCTTTCCCCGAGCACTAGCACCACAGCCTCTGGCGGCTGTATCACACTGCCGCTCCAGCACAAACCGGAGTACACCTCTATGGAATTCTTGGCGCGAGCCGTCGACCTGGGTTATGGGTACGTGAAGTACAGCAAGGGCCATCTGTCCGCTTCCGGGGATCTGCCTTGTGACGCGTTCCCGTCCACGGCTCCCCAAAGCTACGGCCACAACGATGTCGATGGCGGCGTCATGAGGGGACTCGACGTGGTACCAGTCGAGATCGATGGGCAAACCTATCATGTTGGGCCCCAGTCGCTGGTTGCCGCGCCTGGTCTCTTCAGCCGCATGCTGGACGACAGCTACTTCACCTCGCCTCAGTACTTGGCCCTCTTCCGTGGCGCCTTGCATTACATGGGGTTGCCGGGTCGGCAAGTCGACAGCATGGTCGTCGGGCTGCCTGTCAAGCAGTATCGGGACCCCGCGGTCATCGCCCACGTGCAACGCCAGTTCAGCGGCACCCATGTCTTGCCCCGGCGTTCGATGAGCCTGCCGGAGCGCCATGTCGGCATCACCTCTGTTCGTGTGGTGCCCCAGACCGTCGGCGCGCTGGTGGCTCAGTCGCAAGCCGTTGGTGCGGCAGACCGGGTGCAGCACGAGACAAACCTGACGATCGACGTCGGCTATGGCACGTTGCAATGGATGTTGTCGCAGGGCACTACCGCAGTTCCAGCGCGGTGTGGCTGCACGATGGGTGGGGTTTCGGTGCTGCTGCAGACCATGATCAGTTCGGTCGACCCCTCGCTCACTGCCGACCCGCACATGCTGGATCGCTTCGATAAGGGGCTCATGGATCCAGCGTTCGTCGTCAAGGTCGACGGCAAGTGCATTGACATGGCGCCATTTCGCTCACGCATGCGGGCGGTGCTGGGCGAACATGTGGCAACCATGATGCGCTCAGTCGGCCGAACGAGTGACGTTGACAACATCTTCTTGTGTGGCGGCGGCGCACCGCGCTATCTGTCGCTGATACAGGAAGCGTTTCCGAACCGCGCGGTGCACGCAGCAGCACCCGCCGTGTCCCGATTCGCCAACTTGCGCGGGTTCCAGGTGCTTTCTGAGCTTCGCTGTCGCCTCGTGCCCGCCTGAGCGCTATGGCTGCCATTGCCCGCACCAAGCCCGCACACTCTGCCGTACCCAAGTCGCAGCCCCCCATTAGACTTAGGGTATCCATCCGTCCAGGTAGCCCCCTGTATGACCTGATGGCTCGATCAAGTGACGAGGATCGCCGCGCCATGGTCATGGGCTTCGCCGTCGCCGGCTTCGTGTACCGCCAGGCGGCGTCAACGAGTGTGGATGCAATGAGTGCTTCCTTCACCAGTCGGGCCGCGCCGCAATCTCGTACGGGGACCGGCCGTGCTGCCAAGAGTGCTTTGCAGCGCGCCATCCCGATCAGGGTGTCCCTCCGCGCTGCTGGCTCTCTCTATGCGGCGATAGCTCGCGCAAGTGAGCGGGACCGTCGAGCAACGTTTCTGGACTATGCCCTGACCGGGTACAGCCTGCAGGCGGCGTTGAC
>JAKLLB010000143.1 GCA_023150345.1 Aquabacterium sp. | reverse complement strand
CTGGATGATGTCCACCGAGGCGAACTGCAGGTCCGCCACGACGCGTGTGGCGGCGCCGATGCCGCCGTCGAGATCGAGGCCCCAGTCCTGAACCAGGTCATCGACGACCGCGATCACGGTTTCCTCGGGTGTCGTGCGCTTGAGGGCGGTGGTCATCTGCAGCCCCCCGGCGTATGGGCGTGGGACCGCCGCATCATGGCAGCACCTCTGCCGCGACGTCCTCGCAGACCGCGAGCGCCATCACCGAGTGCTCGGGTATGACCTGCAGCCCCACTTCGATCATCAATCCGTCGTATTCCACCATCGCGATGTTGCAGTTATCGTCCAGAAAGCGAACCACCCAGGCCTGAGGATCTCCCTGCAGGCCCACTCCCGTCGACTTGGCCGCTGCTTCCTTGGCGCACCACAGGCGCAGCAGGCGCTCCCGCAGCGCGGCATCGGCCAATCCGGCCAGCGCGTCTTGTTCCGTCGCCGCCAGGGCACCCAGCAACCGCTGCGGTTGCAACGGCCGTGCGAGGTCTTCCTGGTCGACCCCGACACGATAGCCCGGCGCCACCACGGCGGCGATGCAGGAGCGGCCATTGTGCGACAGCGAAACTGCCGGAACCGGCAAATCCGCACACCACAGGCCATCTACGCAGGGCGCCCCCCCCGATTCGCGGGTGACGACGATGTCGGCCAAGTGCACCAGCACGCCGGCCTCGCGAGCCAGCCAGTGGCGCACCGCCTCCTTCAGGCAGGCGCGACCGAGCAACCACTGGCGCCGCCAGCCCGGGCTGCCGTCGAGCGAGCGCCATTGCTCGCGCTCGCCGGCAGAGAGCACGGCATGGGCGAGGATGCGCAGGAAGATGCCGCTGGACTGCGTGCAGAACGCGTCATCCAGCATCGGCAACTCCCACAGCAGCACACCCGGAGCACCGGCGCGCTCGACGCCCAGGGCGCCGTTCAGTGGATCACGGCGCAACTGGTAGTAGCGGTTGGGTACGGCAAAGAACACGTTCACCAACCCGCCGACGCGCAAGAGGCTGCGGCCCTCGCCATCCACGGCGTCGAAGTCCCAACGACGGGCGGCACCGACCTCGGTGGACTGCGGATCGACAGGTTGCTGGCGGCCGACGAGTCGCACACCCGGCACATCGGCCGGGCAGGTCTCGCGCAGTTCGATGCGCTCGATCGTGGACGGAAAGCTGTTGAAGTCGTACCCGGCGTACTGGGCAATCCAGTAGGCCGCAAGCTGGCCCACTGCATCGAGCAGCACGGGGTTCAGCGCAAACCGCCCAGCCTGCCCGGGCACCGTGAACCCCTGCAATGAGAGTTCGGACAGTCGCGCGCCGATGCCGGAGCTGTCATAGCCGTCGATGTGGCTGATGCTCTGAAACAGCGGGCCATGGAACATGCCGGTGGCATAGAGCTCGCCGTCGTTCCAGCGCGACGGTTGCGGATGTTCCGGCGGCGCCACCTCGGGCAGGCGCCAGTCGGCAGCAAAGCCGAAGTCGGCGCTCACCACGGGGCGCCCGTCGCGCTCGAGCACAGCGCGGCAGCCCTCACCCGCGCGCTCCACCCGCACCAGGAGCCGCGCACTGCCCTCGTCCAGCGCGATCCAGTCGTAGGCCTTGACCTGCTCGATCACGCACGGCAACGCGCCGCGCAGCACGGCCGCCGCCTCGGCCATGACTTCGAGGCTCACCATCAGCGGCACGCAGGCAAGCCCGGTCAGGCCAGGATCGGCCTCAGACACCGCCCCGGACAACACGTGGTCGCGCAGAAAGGCGTGATGGCCCACGTCGAGTGCGCACTCGGCCACGACGTGCATTTCGTCGAGCTCGATCACGTTCGACAGCAGTGCGAACCCATCGGGCTCGGTTCGTGACACGTCCAGGGCGGGAAGGTTGGTCATCACCGCGTGCTGCTGGTCGAGAAACTGACGCATCAGGCCGAAGTAGCCGGCCATCACCGCCTGGCGCGCATCATCACCCGCCAGCACTGGCGATTCGGTGGCGGCGTGGGGCAACACCGGCATTGCGTCGACCGAGCCTCGGCCCGCTTCGCCCTGCTCGGCGCCCGCAGTGCCGACAGCCGGGGCCTGTGCTGACGCGCTCGCCGTGCCAGCGGGGGGCTCGGTACTGCCCGTGCCCATCAGCGCGGCCATACGCGAACGATCGGCCTCGGCCAGGCGGATCTGCGGCATCGTGTTGTCGAGCAGCAGGCCAGCGCGCGCAGACTGCGGCGCAGCGGCGAGGTCGATGGTGCGAATCGCGCGACCATCGAACAGGCGTTGCGGCTCGAAGGGTTGGCCACCGACATACAGCTGCCCCAGCGTGCCCAGCAGGTGTTCGACACCGTTGCGGCGTCGCTGGTTGGACGCCAGCGCCAGGTAGTCGCGCTCGACCAGGATGTCGCCGACGAATGCCGTGAGGTTGTTCGAAGGCCCGACCTCCAGGAAGACGCGCACGCCGTCGTCGTGCATGCGCAGGATGGTCTCGCGAAAGCGAACGGTTTGCGACCACTGCGCCGCCGCCAGCTGTCGTATGCCCGCGACCTGCGCGGGAAATGGGGCCGCCGAGGCACACGAGTACAGCGGCACCTGAGAGCGCGCGATCCGGATGCCCTTGTAGTACTTGAGGAACGCCTCGCTGACGGCCTGGAACGCCGGCGTGTGATAGCCCCGATCGAACGGCAGGGGCAGGCAGATGGCCCCCTCGGTGGCCAGCGCCTTCTGGATCGATTCGATGGCGCCGTTGCTGCCGTACAGCACCAGCTGGTTGGCGCAGTTGTCCATCGCCACGACGACTTCGCCGCCGGCGCGCTCGACGTGTGCCAGCACATCGGCAGCCGGCAGCGCACCCACCGCCAGCAGCGCGCCCACGGCGATCTTGCCCTCGGCAAGCACCCGCTCGTAAACGGCGTTGAGCTGGCGGATGAACTCGGCGAGCTCGGCGCGTTCGCTGGCCGCGACCACCCCGGAGGCGGCCAGCGCGGCGGACTCGCCAGAGCTGTGCCCGACCATCACGTCAGGCTGAACGCCCAGCGAGAGCAACAACGCATGCATGGCCTGGCCACCGACGAACACGGCCTCGGAGCCCACATCCATGTCGTGCAGCCGCGACTCGAGCTGCTTGCGCCGGGCGGCGGTGGTTTCCAGATGCGGCGGATAAACGATGTCGGTGCGCGCGGCGCCGGGCTCGGCAGGGTACAGGCCACGCCAGAAGTCGAGCCACTCGCGCACGGGCTCGAAGCACTGCGCCAGATCGGCGAACATGCCCATGTACTGCGAGCCCTCGCCCGGGAACAGGAACGCCAGTCGGCCCTCGCGGCGCTGGCGGCTGTAGGTGATGCCCCCACGTGTCTGCCAGGCTGGCGCGTCGTCTTCGGCCAGGCGCCGTGCCGCTTGGGTGAGCGCGGCAGCGAGCGCATCGGTGCTGCGCGCGACCACCGCCAGGCGATGGTTGCCGTTGGTGGCCTGGCCTGCCAGGGCAGCCGCCACTTCCGGCAGGCTCCAGTGCCCGGCTTCCAGCGACGGCACCAGCGCCTGGGCACGTTGAGCCAGCTCGGCCGCGGAATCGGCGGCCAGCACGCACAGCTCGGCAGGCCAGGGCATGGCGCTGGGATGGCGCGCGGCCTGTGGCGGCGCCTGCTCGACGATGCAGTGCGCGTTGATGCCGCCGAACCCGAACGAGTTGACGCCTGCGCGTCGGGGCGCATCCGTCGGATGGATCCAAGGGCCGACCTGGTTGTTCAGGTACAGCGGTGTTTGCGCCAGCCCCAGCGCGGGGTTGGGTTCTTCGCACAAGGTGGGCGGCAGCACCCTGTGGTGCAATGCCAGCGCCGTCTTGATCAGCCCGGCCACGCCAGCAGCCGGTATGCAGTGGCTGATCATCGACTTCACCGACCCGATGGCCACCGTGCCCTGTTCGCCCTGGCGCTCGCCCAGCACGCTCTTGAGTGCCGCGACTTCGGTCTGGTCGCCCAGGGGGATGCCTGTGCCATGGCACTCGACCAGGCTCAGGCTGGCCGGGTCGAGCCCGGCGGCCTGCCAGGCACGGCGGATGGCCAGGGCTTCGCCCTCGATGCTGGGCGCCAGCAACCCGTGGCCGCGGCCGTCGCTGGCCTGGCCCACGCCGCGAACGACGGCGTAGACGCGGTCGCCGTCGGCCAGCGCATCCTCCAGGCGCTTGAGTGCCACCACCCCAAGGCCCTCGCCCAGGAGCGTGCCGTCGCTCCCGGCCTCGAAGGGCCGCACCTTGCCGCGACCGCTCAGCGCACCGAGCTGGGTGAAGATGTAGCAGACCTCCGCCGGCAGCGACGCGTTCACGCCTCCGGCAAGCATCATGCGGCTGCGCCCGGCGCGCAACTCGTCGATGGCCGCCCCCACTGCGAGCAGCGACGACGAGCACGCGGCATCCACCAGGTAGTTGGGGCCGCGCAGGTTGAGCCGGTTGGCGATGCGCCCGGTCATGACGTTGGGCACCAGCCCCGGGGCGACGTCGGCGTTGCTTTGCGGCAGGCGCGCTCGCAGCATTGCCCGAACGGCATCGGCCTGATCCTCGGTGAGGTGCGGGCAGGCCACGCGCAGCAACTCGATGGTCTGGTCCACCACCACCAGGTGCTGCACGATGGTGCCCTGGCCGCGGTGCAGGTAGGTACTGTGGCCCAGGATGATGCCGGTGTCGCGATGATCGGCGTCGTCGCGCAGGTATCCCGCATCGCGCAGCGCATCCCGCGCCACGCGCAGCGCCAGGTACTGGTCGGGTTCGCCGCCATCCAGCGAGTTGGGCATGATGCCGAACTCGGTTGGGTTGAACCGGTACAGGTCGCCCAGGTAACCGCCAGCCGAGGTCTTGATCCGGCCAGTGGCCAGGTAGCGTTCGGCATCCCATCCCGGCACCGGCGTGCCGATGGCGTCGACGCCGTTCACGATGTTGCGCCAGAACGCATGCAGGTCAGGTGCCTGCGGGAACAGGCACGCCATGCCGATGATCGCGATAGGCGCGTTCGTCTGGTTCACGGTCGCCCCCTCATGCCGGTGTGCCCTGGGTCAGGTGTGTGCCCCCCAGGCGGTTCAGCGCGGCTGCCGATATGCACTGCAGGTCTTCGATTTCGAGCACCACCCGCCCCTGCGCATCGATGAAGTGCACATGGGCATGCACGATCGCAGGGTCGGGGTTGTCCAGGCGCTCGAAGTCCATCGTCAGTGCATGGGGCAGCACGGCGACGTAGCGCTGCACCCGGCCAAAGGCGGTCGGCAAGCAGCTCTCGCCACGAAATGCGCGGTCCCACAGAAGCGCCATCTGGGCCGCGGCATCGATCAATGCCGGATCGAACACCCAGCCTGTCGAGGCGGCTTCGGCTGGCGGCGCCACCATCCAATCGGTCGGCGCAGTGGCATGCACCTGGCTGACGGAACCACGCGCCGACAACCCGCGGATCGCCTCGATCACCTGGAAGCGCGGGCCATGGAAAAGCCACTCGTCGTAGGCGGTGCGCACCGCCAGCGCGCGCTCCACATGAACCGACCGCTCGCGGGTGGGGGGCCGCGCGAACTGCTGCTCCAGACGCACGACGCCGCGGTAGTGCGACACCCATCGTCCGGGCGACAACTCGCTTTGAAGCACGGCGACGACTTCGAATCCCTCGCTGCTGCCATACGGCGGCGGGTTGACCTCGATGCGCACGGTGCGTGGCATCTGGCGCAGCTCGACGCCCTTCATCAGGCGGAACTCCCGCATCTGCACCACCTGCCACCCCGGCCACAAGCGCCGAGCGGTCTCGCAGATCATCTCCATCGCCGCTGCTGCCGGAAGCACCGGGGTACCGTCGATGCGGTGCTCCTGCAAGTAGGCATGGCTGTCGTCGAGCACGACGCTCACATGCTGCACGCCGGTGGGCAACGGCTCGTGCGTGGCCGGGCCCAGCAGCGGGCCGAGCCACGGGCCACCGGCATCGAGCACGATCGCGCCCCGTTCGGCCTCGACCACCTCCCAGGGGCCTGCACCGCAGACCACTTCGACCGCCCCGGTGGGGCCACTGCGCAGCTCATCTGCGAAGAGCCGGCGGCCCTCTTGCGCGGACACCAGGGTCACGCCCTTCGCCGCGAACTTGGCCTCGGTTTCGGCCGTGACCATGCCGGCCCCGAACTGCGTCGGTCCCCAGGGGCCCCAGCACCAGGCGCGCACCTGCACCCGTTGCGCCCAGCCCTGTGCCATCTGGCGGCACAGC
>JAKLLB010000142.1 GCA_023150345.1 Aquabacterium sp. | reverse complement strand
GTCCACCGCATCGGCGATGGCGTCGTTGAGGTCGGACTCGCCACGGCGAGCACCCGGTCGGCCACTGGCGGCGGCCCCTGCGGCCGGCGCATTGGGCGCACCATCCCACTCGAACGGCCGCCAGCGCAGTTCCACCGGGAACAGGCGCCCAGAAACCTGAATGACCGGCGCGGGACCCCGAGCCGAGGCGAAATGCTGCGCGAAGCGGTCCGCATCGATGGTGGCCGATGTCACCACCACCTTGAGATCGGGGCGCCGAGGCAGCAACTGGCGCAGGTAGCCCAGCAGGAAGTCGATGTTCAGGCTGCGCTCATGCGCCTCGTCGATGATGAGCGTGTCGTAGGCCCGCAGATCGGGGTCACCCTGGGTCTCGGCCAGCAGGATGCCGTCGGTCATCAGCTTGACCGACGCGCCCGGCTGCAGCCGGTCCTGGAAGCGCACCTTGAAACCGACCACCGCCCCCAGCGGCGTGGCCAGTTCCTCTGCGATGCGCCGCGCCACGCTGGACGCAGCAATCCGCCGCGGCTGGGTGTGACCGATCAGCCCGCGCCCGCCCGCACCGATGCCGCGGCCGAGCGCCAGCGCGATCTTGGGCAGTTGCGTGGTCTTGCCCGACCCGGTTTCGCCGCAGACGATGATGACCTGATGCGCCGACAGCGCCTGTGCGATCTCCTCGCGCCGGGCGGAAACCGGCAGCGATTCAGGGAACACGATGGCGGGCACAGGGGTGGCCGGCCGCGGCGGCGGCGCCGCGCGCGGTTGTCGCGGCGGGCGGGCGTCGCCCGGCGTGGCCCCGGCCGGCCGGCTTGGGCGCACAGGCGGATTCACGAGGCGCGGATTATCCGCGCGCCTGCACCACTGCGCCGGGAGGACCGTCTGGGTCCAGCAGATCCGACACCCGCAGTCGCTCGAAACCGGCGCGGCGGCGGAATGTGGCCGCCTGCTCGCGTTCGGCCAGCAGCAGGTGGTCCAGCAGCGGTGCAGCCGGGGTGGTGGACGGCTCGATCAGCAAAACGTATCGCGCATCGGCCCCTTCGTCGAGCCGACCGCACCAGTCCAGCGCAACCAATGTGTCGACCACCGGCTCCACCTGCAGCGGGTCGACCCGCAGGCCCTCGGACAGCGACGGCAACGTCAATCCGGGCCTTCCGGTCCGGCGCGCGTCGGACAGCAGCCGCAGCACCGACAACGCGAGCGCGAAGCGCTGGCCGGGCAGGTCAGGCTGGCGCACCACCCGCATCGACAGGCTCGGCGCATAGGCGGCGATGACCGCGCCGAGCAACACGATCACCCAGCCGATGTAGATCCACAACAGGAAGATCGGAAACGTCGCGAAGGCGCCGTAGACCACCGAGTACGTGGGTACGGCGCTCACGTACCAGGCCAGCACCTTCTGCGTGACCTCGAATCCCAGCGCCACGAAGACGCCACCCGCCCAGGCATGGCGCCATTGCACCTGGGTGTTGGGGACGAAGCGGAACAGCGCTGCCGTGCCGGTGGCCTGCAGCCCGAACTCCAGCAGGCCGAACAGCAAAGCCAATCCGCCCGGAAGCTCGCTGACCAGGCCGCGAGACGCGGAGATGGCATACGACGTGAGCGTCAGGCTGGCGCCCAGCAGCAACGGCCCCAACGTGAGGACGGCCCAATACACCAGCACCCGTTGGGCCAGTGGTCGTGGCTTGCCGACACGCCAGATGCCGTTGAGCGTGCGGTCTATCGTGAACACCAGCACCAGGGCCGTGATTCCCAGCGCCAGGAGGCTCAGGCTGCCCAGGCGGCTGGCCTTGGCAGCGAACTGGGTGAGCGATTGCATCACCGGGCGCGCGATGTTGTCGGGCACCAGGCTCTGCAACAGGTACTTCTGCAGCGAGTCCTGGAACTTCGCGAACATCGGGAAGGCCGAGAACACGGCGAGCATCATCGTCATCAACGGCACCAACCCGATCAGCGTGGTGAACGTCAGGCTGCTCGCGGTCAGGCTCAGCCGGTCTTCGCGAAAGCGCTGACGCAGCATGCGCATGGTTTCGAACCAGGGCCAGGCGCGCAGTTCGGCCATCGCCGCTGCCATGCGGCGATGCAGGTGCGGACGCACCATGTTCGTCGGAGTCATGGCGGCTATCATGCCAGTCATGTCGATCGATGCCGCTCCGCCCGACGCCGTGGTGCGTGTCACTCGGGCGCTGGCGGCGGTCTGCCTGCTGGGCATGGTTGCGCTGGGCCTGGCCTGGGAGCTCTGGCTCGCCCGCACGGGCAGCGGCACCTGGGCCATCAAGGTGTTGCCTTTGGCGTGGCCGCTGGCGGGGTTGCTGAGGCTGCGGCTGTACACCTATCGCTGGGTCAGCCTGCTGGTGTGGCTGTACATCGCCGAGGGTCTGGTGCGCGGCCCCGCCGGCCTGGGGACGGAGTCCGCACTCGCCTGGGCACAGGTAGCGCTGGGGCTGATGTTGTTCGCGGCCACGACCGCGCATGTGCGCTGGCGGTTGTCCCATGCCCGCCGCAGCGGCGCCGGGGTGACCGCATGACACACCCACTGCTGCGCGTCCTGCGCGAGCGGATCGGCCCGACCCAGGTGCTCACCGAGGGCGACCTGTCCGCCTGGGAGCTCGACTGGCGCCGGCGCTGGCGCGGTCGTGCGATGGCCGTAGTCCGACCCGGCAGCACCGACGAGGTGGCCGATGTACTGCGCGCCTGCGCAGCGCACGGCGTGACGCTGGTGCCCCAGGGCGGCAATACCGGTCTGGTGGGCGGCGGCGTGCCCGATGACTCCGGCACCCAGGTGCTGCTGAGCCTGTCTCGCCTGAACCGTGTGCGTCGTATCGACGCGGCCAACCTGACGGTCACCGTCGAAGCCGGATGCGTGCTGCAGGCCCTGCAGGCGCAGGTCGAGCAGGCGGGCCTGCTGTTCCCTCTGAGCATGGCCTCGCAGGGCAGTTGCACGATTGGCGGCAATCTGGCCACCAATGCCGGCGGTACCCAGGTCCTGCGCTATGGCAATGCGCGCGAGCTGTGCCTGGGCCTGGAGGTCGTCAATGCGGCAGGCGAGGTGTGGGATGGCCTGTCCGGGCTGCGCAAGGACAACACCGGCTACGACCTGCGCGACCTGTTCATCGGCAGCGAGGGAACGCTGGGGGTGATCACCGCGGCCACGCTGAAGCTCTATCCGCGGCCGGCGGCCGCGCTCACGGCACTGGCCATCTGCGACCGGCTCGAGCAGTGTGTCGAGCTGCTGGGTCGCGCGCACGGCCTTCTGGGTGCGGGCCTGACCGGCTTCGAAGTGATGAACCGATTCAGCCTCGAACTGGTGCGGCGGCACTTCCCCGCCCTGCCCAGGCCATTGCCACCCGCCGCCTGGACCGTTCTGATCGAGCATGCCGACCACGAAAGCGAAGCCCATGCCCGCGCCCGTTTCGAAGCGCTGCTGGCCGATGCACTCGACGCGGGCGTGATCGCTGATGCGGCCGTGGCTGAGAGCCTGTCACAGGCACAGGCGCTGTGGCATGTGCGCGAGTCCATACCGCTGGCACAGAGCGAAGAAGGCCTGAACATCAAGCACGACATCTCCCTGCCGGTGTCGGCCATTGCCGCTTTCGCAGGCGAAGCCGATGCACAACTGCAGTCACGCTGGCCCGGCATTCGGCTGGTGAACTTCGGCCACCTCGGCGACGGGAACCTGCACTACAACGTACAGGCGCCGGCAGGCGTCGATCCTGCGCTGTTCCTGCAAACGCACGAAGCCGATGTGAACCACGTGGTCTACGACCTCGTCCAAAGCCACGGTGGTTCGATCTCGGCCGAGCACGGTGTCGGTGTGTTGAAGCGCGACGAACTCGTCCAGCGCAAGCCTGCCGTGGCCATGGCCATGATGCGAGCCATCAAGAAGGCGCTCGACCCATCGGCGTTGCTCAATCCGGGCCGAGTGATCTGACGCTCATGCAGGAGCTGCGCGGCCCTCAGTGGCTGGGCCCGCCGGCACCCGGGGGCAGTGGCAGCGGCATGACTTCGATGCCCTCGTCCGCCAGGTCGGCGCGCTGCTCGGGCGTCGCCTGGCCGCGGATGCCGCGGCGGGGCGCTTCACCGTAGTGAATGCGCCGCGCTTCTTCGGGGAAGCGCTCGCCGACATCTTCGGTGTTGCGCACCACCTGTGCCACGGCCTGAAGCCACAGCGCCTGCAGCTGCAGTTCGGGCTCGGCATGCGCCGCGACGGTGGTTGGCTTCTCGGATGCGGCCGCAGGCGACGGCTCGGGTTGCGCGCGTGCCAGGTTCAAGCGGGGCGCACTGGGCATGCGAGCGATCGTCGCATCGCCGCACAGGGGGCACTGCAACAGCCCGCGTGTGCGTTGCGCGGCCAGATCGTCATCCGAGGCGAACCAGCCCTCGAAGCGATGCCCGTTCGCACACTGCAAGTCCAGTACCTTCATCAGGCTGTCATTGTGACCGTTCCAGCACCGCAGCGGGTGCAGCCGGGACGTGATCCATGTCCGGATCGAGCATCAAGGGTTGGGCAGAGGACGCCGGCGCAGATAGCGCCAGACGAAGCCCGGGAAGGCAAACGTGACGAACAGGCTCAGTGCTGCCGCATAGAAGGCCCAACCCTGGGGATGCCGCTGACCGATGCGCACCTCGATGAGCGTGCCCAGTCCGATCATGAGCAGCGCCAGGACCAACAACTCGAGCAGGCGCCACCCGAGCGACTTGGGGTTGCGCTGCGGCCCGACGATCGCAATGCGCTCGGTCAGGAACGGCAGGTTGGCCGCCACCGCACCGACCAGCAGCAGCGCCCAGACCTGGATGGTCGAGCTCACCGTTTGTGGCTCAGGAGGCGAGCGCCTTGATGATGGCGTCGCGGCACACGGCCATCAGACCGCCGGGCAGCAAACCGAACCCGAGCACGGCCAGCCCGTTGGCCGCGAGCAGTGCACTCACACCGCCGGTTTGCACCGGGCGCGACGCATCGGTGGGTTCATCGAAGTACATGACCTTGACGACCCGCAGATAGTAATAGGCACCGATCAGCGACATGAGCACGGCGAAGACCGCCACGCCGATGTAGCCGGCCTGGTTGGTGGTGACCAATGCCTGCAACACCGCCAGCTTGGCGTAGAAGCCCACCATCGGGGGCACGCCGGCCAGCGAGAACATGAACACGGTCATCACGCCGGCCAGCCACGGCGCGCGGCGGGCCAGTCCTGCCAAGTCGGTGACTTCTTCGCTCTCGTAGCCCTGGCGCGCGAGGAACATGATCAGGCCGAAGGTGCCCAGCGTCGTGAGCACATAGGCCACGACGTAGAACATGGCCGAGCTGTAGGCGTTGCCCGCCGAGAAGGTGTTGCCCGAGACCACACCTGCGGTCATCGCCAGTAGCATGAATCCCATCTGAGAGATGGTGGAGTACGCCAGCATGCGCTTCAAGTTGCTCTGCGCGATGGCGGCGAGGTTGCCCAGCACGAGCGACGACAGCGCCAACACCATCAGCATCTGCTGCCAATCCACCGCCAGGCCGAGCATGCCCTCGACCAGCAGGCGAATCGTGATCGCGAACGCCGCCAGCTTGGGCGCCCCACCGATCAGCAGCGTGATCGCTGTCGGCGCACCCTGGTAGACATCGGGCACCCACATGTGGAACGGCACCACACCCAGCTTGAACGCCAGCCCGGCCACGACGAACACCACGCCGAAGACCAGCACGGCCGAGTTGATCGGCGCGCGACCGATCGCCTGGAACACTTTCGGAATTTCCAGCGAGCCAGTGGCCCCGTACATCATCGACAGGCCGTACAGCAGGAAGCCCGAGGCCAGCGCGCCGAGCACGAAGTACTTCATCGCTGCTTCGGTAGAGACGCCGTGGTCGCGTCGCAATGCCACCAGCGCGTACAGCGACAGGCTCATCACTTCGAGGCCCAGGTACACCATCAGGAAGTGGTTGGCCGACACCATCACCAGGATGCCCAGCAGCACGAACAACGACAGCACGAAGAACTCGCCCTTGAGCATGTCGCGCCCGGCCAGGTAAGGCTGGGCGTAGGCAACGGAGACGAGCATCGCCGCGCACGCAAAGAAGGCCAGCAGGTGCCCCATCGGGTCGCTGACCACCATCGCCTGCATGCCGTAGAGGGTGAGCCCGGCGTCGAAGTCGCACCAGTGCATCACACCCACGACGGCGATCGTGGCCTGCGTCAGCCAGAACGTGAGCCGCCGACGCGGGTCGGTGACGAAGAGGTCGATCAGCGCGATGGCGCAGGCCAGGGCCAGCAGTACCGCCTCGGCCTGGACGACAGGCCAGTTCATTTGGGTCATGACGTTCTTCCGCTAGCCGTCACTTGATCTTCGAGACCTGGACGTGGTCGATCAGATGGACCACCGAGCTGTGCATCACATCGGTGAAGG
>JAKLLB010000141.1:6245-6494 GCA_023150345.1 Aquabacterium sp. | reverse complement strand
AGTGCGCGTCGACCTCCGCGATGCGCGCATGCAGCAGCACGCCGACGTCCTCGCCCTGGGGCAGCGGCAGGTCGGGCCGGGCAAAGAGCTCGGTGGCCGGACCCTCGGCCTGGACGCGTCCATCGCGCATGAGCACCAGGTGGTCCGCCAGTCGCGCCACCTCGTCGGCAGCGTGGCTCACCAGCACGATGGGCAGCGCGAGTTCACGATGCAGGCGCTCCAGGCAGGGCAGGATCTCGGCCTTGCGGG
>JAKLLB010000141.1:0-6235 GCA_023150345.1 Aquabacterium sp. | reverse complement strand
CACCCGCTGGCGCTCGCCGCCGGACAGGCCCGTCACCCGCCGCCCCAGCAGCGGCCCGAGGTCGAGCCATTCGGCGGCCTGCTGCACCGAGATGCGGCGATCGGCCGCCGGCACGCGGCGCCAGCCGAAGGCGATGTTGCCCCGGACGTCCAGATGTTCGAACAGGCTGGCCTCCTGGAAGACCAGCCCTACGGCGCGTCGATGGGGCGGCCACTGCTCGACATCGTCGTGCCAGGTCTGACCATCGATGACGAGGCGGCCGTGCGCTGCCGGCTCCAGGCCTGCCAGACAGCGCAGCAACGTGGTCTTGCCGCAGCCGGAGGGACCGAACAGCGCGCTCACACCGCGGCCGGGCAGCTTCAGGTCGACCTCGAGCCGGAACCCGGGGTTGCCGCCCTGGCTGGACTGCAGGCCGCGCTGCAACGCCCGATCCAAGCGGAAGCGCGCCTCGATCACCGCAGGTCTCCGGGCAGGCGGCGCCGATAGGCGTACATCGCGAGCAGCACCACGAAGCTGAAGCCCATGAGCACCGCGGCCAGGCCGTGGGCAGCGCCATACTCCATGGCCTCGACACGGTCGTACAGCTGCACCGAGATCACGCGGGTGTGCTCGGGGATGTTGCCGCCGATCATCAGCACGATGCCGAACTCGCCCACCGTGTGGGCAAATCCGAGGATGGCGGCACTGATCAAGCCGGGGCGCGCCAGTGGCAGCGCCACGTGCACGAACCGGTCGAGCGCGCCGGCGCGCAGTGTGGCGGCCACCTCGAGCGGGCGCACACCGACGGCTTCGAATGCGTTCTGGATCGGCTGCACCACGAATGGCAGCGTATACACCAGCGAGGCCACCACCAGGCCACTGAACGAGAAGGGCAGCAGGCCCAGTCCCAGCGTCTGTGTCAGGCGGCCCACCGGACCCTGCGGCCCGAGCAGCAAGAGCATGTAGAAGCCGATCACCGTGGGTGGCAGCACCAAGGGCAGCGCCACCACCGCAGCCACCGGCGCCCGCCAGCGCGAGCGTGTGGTGGCGAGCCACCACGCCAGCGGCGTGCCCAGCAGCAGCAGCAGCAGCGTGACCACGGTGGCCAGGCGCAGGGTCAGGGTGATGGCGGCCCAGTCGGCCGCTTCGAGGCCCATCATGGCGGTGGCAACCGATAGCCGTGGCGCACGATCGCGGCTTGCGCCGAGGGGCTGCGCAGGTGATCCAGCAGCGCCAGTGCCGCCGGATTGCCCCGGCCCGCGGCCAGCAGCACCAGGTCCTGGCGGATCGGCGCATGCAGCGTCTCGGGCACGGGCCAGGCCGAGCCGGCGACAGGCCGCCCGCCTTCGTCCATCACCTGCGACCACGCCACGAAGCCGATCTCGGCATTGCCGGTGGCCACGAACTGATGGGCCTGCGCGATGCTCTCGCCCATCACCAGGCGCCCCTGCCAGGCAGACTCCAGGCCCAGCGCGCGCAGCGACTGCTGCGCAGCGGCACCATAGGGCGCCAGCTTCGGGTTGGCCAGTGCCAGGCGGCGCACCTGGGGGTTGCGCAGGACCCGGGCCTGGTCGTCGATGCGTCCAGCGTCGGCGGACCACAGCACCAGCCGGCCCAGCGCATAGGTGCGGCGCGTGTCGGCCAGTGCCAGGCCCTGCGCCACCAGTCGCTCGGGCACCTGCGCGTCGGCGCTGAGGAGCACCTCGAACGGAGCCCCCGCCACGATCTGCGCGTGGAACCGACCCGATGCACCGAACGACAGCACGGCGCGGTGCCCGGTGCTGCGTTCGAAGTCGGCCGCAATTGCCTTCATGGGCGCCGCGAAGTTGGCCGCTACGGCCACTTGCACGTCGGCGGCCGCGGCGGAGCACCCAGCGATCAGGAGCGCCACGCCAGCCCATACGGCTCGCCCTCCGACAGCGGGCCGGCAGGCAGTGGGGCATGGTGGTGGGCGGGTGACGGATCGCATGTGGCATCTGCGCCTCGAGGTGCGGAGCCGTATCCGGCGCTCCGCTCCGGCGCGATGACCGCATTGTCCACATCCGCGTGGCCGCTCCACGGATGCAGGCGGCTCTGGCCTGCACGGCCGCTTGCCCGCCCCTGCGTCACAGCCCCGTCACGCGTCGCACGGCCGGGTAATACAACGGGTAGGGCAGCAGGCGCAGCAGCTTCAGCCACCAGGTGAAGCGGCGCGGGAAGTGGATCTCGAAGGCGCCGCTTGCCCAGCCGGCCAGCATCTGGCGGGCGGCTTCTTCGGGCTCGATCAGTGCCGGCATGGAGAAGGTGTTGGCCGCGGTGAGCGGCGTGCGCACGAAGCCCGGGTTGACCACCGACACGGCCACGCCGTCGCGGCGCAGGTCCTGGTAGAGCACTTCGGCCAGGTGGATCAGTGCGGCCTTGGTCGGCCCGTAGGCCAGGCCTTGCGGCAGGCCGCGATAGCCGGCAACACTGGCCACCAGGCTGATGTGCCCGCTGCGCTGGCTACGCAGCACCGGCAGCACGGCGTCGAGCACATGCAAGGCGCCGAAGTAGTTGACCTCCATGTGATGCTGCATGTCGGCGCAGTCGTAGGCATCGGCGCGCTGGGCGCGGTAGTGACCGACGCAATAGACCACGAGATCCAGGCGGCCCCAGCGCTCGAGCAGGTTGTCCACGGCCGCATGCGCGGCGTCCGGTCCGGTTACATCCAGCGGACAGGCCAGCGCCTGCGGGTGCTCGTGCGCAAACCGCTCGAGTGGTTCGGCCTGGCGGGCCGACACCATGACACGTGCCCCGGCTTGCGCCAGCGCACGGGCGACGGCCAAGCCGATGCCGCTGGATGCGCCCACCACCCAGACGGTGCGGCCGCTCCATCCGGCCAGTGGCGGATTCAGCGACTTCATGGTTTGCGAAACGACAGCAGCACCTCGCCCAGGCGGATGCCGAACTTGCTCATCACCGCGCGATTGAGCATCACCTGCTCGTCGACCAGGAACATCCAGTCGTCGAACTGCACTTCGACGATGCGTCCATCGACAGGCAGTGCCAGCGTGTAGCGCCAACGCAGCGCGTTGCCGGCGGCCTCGCCCTCGGCCTGGCCCACCACGTCGTCGGCGCGTCCGGTGTATCGACCCTCCGCGGTGCGGGTCAGCCGCCACACCCGCCGCTCGGTCTTGCCGTCGCTGTAGCGAAAGTCTTCCTCGAGCACGCCCTGGTCACCGTCCCAACGGCCGACCATCGCCACGGTGAAGCGCCGCACCACGCGGCCCGAGCGGTCCGTGAAGATGCCGTGCGCCTGCAGCGGCCCGTTGAAGTACCGGCGCAGGTCCAGCGGCGGGCCTTCGGCTCGGTAGTCGGCTGGTTGTGGCGACGCACAAGCCGCGAGCAGCACCGCCGGCGCCAGCGCGAGCAGCCGCCGCCGCGTGTGGCACCCGGAGTCTGGAAGGGCCGCGGTGGGCGGCGCAGGGTGGAAGGGTGACGTGTGGCGCGTTGTGCTCGCGCGCGGCTTCAGGCGTTCCATGGCATCGTTCGGACAGGGGCGGTGGATGGGCGCCGGCGACACAGCACCGCCAGCGCCAGCAGCTTGAGGACGCATGGCAGCACGGCATAGGCCAGCATCAGGGCGGTGAGCGCCTTCGGATCGCGAGTGCCCGGGCTGTAGCCGACGGCCTGCAGCAGCGGCAGCGCCAGGCCCGCGGCCAGTGCAAGGTTGAGCTTGTTGGCGCCGGTCCACCAGCCGAAGGCCACGCCCTCGCCCGCAGCGGCGCTGCCGATGCCGGGCGTGGCCTCGCTCGACGCCTGCGATGTCGCCATGACACGGGCCAGCAGCGCGGGCGGCACGGCCAGATCGGCGCCGAGGGTCAGGCCGCTGACGGCACACACCAGCGCGAACCAGGCGACATCGCCCGGCCCGAGCCAGGCTGCACCGGAAAAAGCGGCCACGGCGGCCGTCATGCCCAGGGCCCAGGTGCGCTCCAGGCCCCAGCGGGGCACGCGCGACACCCACCACGGCAGCGAGAGCATGCCACACGCGAAATACGTGGCCAGCAACCACGGTGTCCACTGCGGCGCCTGCAGCCGATCGGTCACGTAGAACACCAGCAGCGTGGCCGGGACCGCGTTGGCGATGCCATTGGCCACGAAGGCCAGCATCAGCCGGCGGAAGGCGCCCAGGCGCCAGGGCTGCCACAGCGCACCCGCAGCCCGGGTGCGATGCGGATCGGGAGCGTGCGCGTGAGATGCCGGCAGGGCCAGCGGCTGCGGGCCGCGTCGCAGTGCCCACAGGCCCACGGCCAGCCCCAGGGCGAGCAACGCGGCCGTCCAGCCGAACCCGGCCACCAGGGGCACGGTGCTGGCGGCCATTACCCCGGCCAGGGCGGCACCTTCGCGCCAGGCGGAGCGCTGCGCCTGGGCATCGTCGCCGCCGAAGGTGCGCGCTGCCCAGGCCTGGTGCACGATGGTGCCCAGGCTGTAGGCGGCCATCGTGAGCAGCAGCGCGCCTGCGCACCAGGCCAGCAGCCAGCCGCCGCTCCACCCTGCAGGCGGGAAGAACACCGCCACGAAGCCTGACCACAGCGCCACCGCTGCCACAACGAGCAGCCGAAAGGCAGCCTGCGCACTGTGTTGCAACGCCCGGTCCGCCCAGCGACCCGCCAGCGGGTCCCAGGCTGCATCGATGGCCCGCACCGCCAGCAACAGGGCACCGAGCGTTCCCAGCGGCACCGCGTGCTCGCGGGCATAGTGAGCGGGCATGAGCACCACCAGCGGCAGCGCGGCGAAGGCCAGCGCCCAGCCGATGGCACCGTAGGCGGCGTCGGCGGATGGCCTCACCGTGGGGCTCCCAGGAGGGCCTGCCTGAGTTCAGGCTGCGAGGTCCGTGCAGACAACCAGATGCCGAAGAAGGACTCGGCAAACATGGGGTCGGGGACGTCGGCTGTCGGTCGTCCGTTGTGGAAGAAGCGCGCAGCCGCGCCCGGATCGTGCAAGCCGCACAGGCGGTCGCCCGCGGCGACATCGGGAAAGGCGCGCACCATCGCATCGAGCCATGCGGCAGCGCGTTGGCGGTCGATCTCGCCCTGGCGGCGCATTTCGACCAGCGATCGCTCGGCGATTGCCCTGCCGGCCAGGGCTCGCGCATAGACCAGTTCGAGCGCGAAGGCGTGGTCGGCCCAGCCGTCGAACGGTATCGGCTGCGGTACCCACAGGTGAACGTCGTACACATGCAGGCCCAGCCAGCGGAACCGGGCGCGGCCCTGCGCCCGGGCCGGCTGCGGCCAGCCCGCCAGTTCCGGCGGAGGTGCGTCCATGCCGGCGGCGAGCACCATGCCGCTGGAAGCGGCCAGCACGGTCAGGCCCAGACAGGTGCGCCTGGAGACGCTCATGACTTCGACAGCGTGTACTGCACCACGTCGGTGGTGCCGGTGTCGAATGCGGCTTCGCAGTAGGCGAGGTAGAAGTCCCAGGTGCGCACGAAGCGAGCGTCGAAGCCCAGCTCGGCCATTTCGGCCGCCTGCTCCATGAAGACGCGGCGCCAGCGGCGCAGGGTCTCGGCGTAGTCCGGACCGAACGCCAGCGCGCGCTCGACGCGCAGGCCGGCGGCTGTGGCGGTCGCCCGCAGACGCTCGTCGCTCGGAAGCAGGCCACCGGGGAAGATGTACTGCTGGATGAAGTCGGTGGAGCGAGCGTAGCGGTCGAAGAGATCGTCGCGGATGGTGATGGTCTGCAGGCAGGCGTGGCCCCCCGGGGCCAAACGCCGGCGCACGGTGTCGAAGAACACGGGCCAGTAGGCCTGTCCCACTGCCTCGAACATCTCGATGGAGACGATCGCGTCGAACGGCCCGTCGTCGATGTCGCGGTAGTCCTGCAGTCGCAACTCGGCGCGCTGCGCCAGGCCCTGTGCGGACAGGCGCTCACGCGCCCAGTGCAGCTGCTCGGTCGACAGGGTCACGCCGGTCACATGCGCGCCGGCGCGTGTCGCCGCTTCGGCCACTGCACCCCAGCCGCAGCCGATCTCGAGCAGGCGCGTGCCTGCGCCCACGCGGGCCTCGCCCAGGGCCCGAGCCACCTTGGCGTGCTGGGCCTGCGCCAGGGTCTGGTCGCGGTTGCCGTCGAACCAGGCACTCGAGTAGTTCATGGTCTCGTCGAGCCAGCGCGCATAGAACGCGTTGCCCAGGTCGTAGTGCGCGTGGATGTTGCGCCGGCTGCCTCGGCGGTTGTTGCGATTCAGCGCATGCCGCAGGCGGTGCAGCAGCGAGCCCCACCAGGTGCCGTAGACCAC
>JAKLLB010000140.1 GCA_023150345.1 Aquabacterium sp. | reverse complement strand
CTACGCGGTGCTCGGCCTCGACTCCCTGGCCAAGGGCCTGGACAAGCTCGAGCTCAACGCCCCGGCCCTGGCCGCCGACCTCGACCAGGCCTGGGAAGTGCTGGCCGAAGCCGTCCAGACCGTGATGCGCCGCCACGGCCTGCCCGAGCCCTACGAGCAGCTGAAGACGTTCACCCGTGGCCAGCCCATGACCCGCGAGCTGATGCAGGGCTTCATCGCAGGCCTGGCCCTGCCCGAAGGCGAGAAGACCCGCCTGCTCGAAATGACACCGGCCAGCTATACAGGCGCGGCGGCGGCATTGGCACGGGGCGTGTAGCGCCCGTCGAGGCGCGCGAGAGCTTCAACCCGTTACCTGGACGGAAGCGAAGCGGCCGAGGCCGCACCAACGGGACCGTTCACACGCAGCGAACGGAAGTGCACGCCATCGCCGGCGTCGCTGCTGATTGCTCCGTCGTGCTTGCGCACGCGCAGGGTGAACAGGCGCGGCTTCGTTTCCGGATCTCCGCCGCAACCTGCGACGTGCCGCTCGCGCACGACCACATCGAACACCGACCGCCTCTCGATGACGGCGAGCGTTCCACACTCGTCGCGCAGAGTCGTCAGGCGGTGATCCCGAATGGCGCGCACTGCGATGCGGAGTGCCTCATCCTCGCTGTGTACCGGATCGGCCCAAGCCAGGAGCGGCGCAACTAGCAGTGTCGCAAAGAGCAGAGCGACAGGCCTCATGGATTCACAGGGGTTAGCAGCGGGGAAACGTGGCGGCGGATGATGGACTTCAGCTTTCCGGCGTACTGCGGGTCCGTTGCATAGCCCTGGCGGGCTACCGCCTCGGCAAATCGCTCCGGCTCGGTCCGGTGAACCATCGCTGCAGCGTACCTTCTCTGAATCAGTGACGCGTAGTCGTCTGCCGCCTCAGAATAAGAAGCGTAGGCACGGAACTCGTCGATCTGCTTGGCGCGTTGACCCGTACGGCGCGGCCCCAGCTGCTCTCGAGCGCCGATTGGGCCAATATGACCTCCGTCGGCACACCGGTTCGCGCGGCGACTCGACGGGCATCAGCCTCATGCGCTCGAACGAAGCTGATCACATGTGGCGGATGACTGGGCACTTGCGGTTTGCGCGCTGACGCGGCTTTCGGCGGCTTGGTCATATTGCTCGACTGATGAAGAGGTGGGCAACCAGTGATCGTCAGCGCGCATTCTCATAGCGCGAGCTGCGCCAGAGAAGGGCCGCAACAAGTTCATTCTAGGGATGAACTTGGGCGGCCACGGTGGTCGCACCTGCAAACGGTGCGGTGGTGCACGGCGCCGCACACTCAGTTGGGGCGACAATCGCGCATCGCACCCCACCCGGTCATCATGTCGAACACCTTTCGCACTTCGCTGGATCGCGCCGCCCACCGCCACACGTCCATGCTATGCGTGGGCCTGGACCCCGAGCCCTCGCGGTTTCCGGGTTCTTGGCGGGGCGACGCCGGGCGGATCTTCGACTTCTGCGCTGCCGTGGTGGATGCGACGAAGGACCTGGTCTGTGCGTTCAAGCCGCAGATCGCCTACTTTGCCGCCCATCGCGCCGAGGATCAACTCGAGCGGCTGATGGCGCACATCCGGCGCGTGGCGCCCGAGGTGCCGGTGATCCTGGACGCCAAGCGCGGCGACATCGGCGCCACGGCCGAGCAGTATGCGCGCGAGGCCTTCGTGCGCTACCAGGCCGATGCGGTCACGCTGTCTCCCTTCATGGGCCGCGACTCGATCGAGCCCTACCTGAAATACGACGGCAAGGGCCTCATCCTGCTGTGCCGCACGTCCAACCCTGGCGGCAGCGATCTGCAGGCACAGCGACTGGCGAGCGGCGAGCTGCTCTACGAGCACGTGGCTCGACTGGCGGCGAACGAGTGGAACCGCAGTGGCCAGATCGGTCTGGTGGTGGGCGCCACCTACCCGGCCGAGATCGCGCGCGTGCGCGAGATCGCGCCCACGCTGCCCTTGCTCATTCCGGGCATCGGCGCGCAAGGCGGCGATGCGCCGGCCACGGTTCGGGCCGGCTGGCGAGCCGACGCACCGATTGTGGTGAACTCCTCGCGCGCCATCCTGTACGCCGGCAGTGGCGACGATTGGTTGGCACAGGCACGCCAGGCGGCGCAAGCCGCGCGCACCGAACTGGAGCAGGCCCGCCGCGCAGGGGCCGTCAGCGGGAGCTGAGGCCGCCCGGAGCCAGGGGAGCCGCCCCTGAATCTGCATCTGGACGTTGCTTGACCGCCGGGGGGGGCTATCCGCCGGCGGCAGCGTTGGTGCACACTGCAAGCGCCGGAGGTGACCGGCGTGGGGTGCCCGGCACCGCCGCGCTCGCCGCCACGCCCCACCCTTGCCGACCGTGCTGCCCCTCGAGACCACCGCCGATCCGCTCGAACACGTGCGCAGCGCGGTTTCGCGCCGCTACCTGCTGCTGGCCACCACTCTGACAGCGCTGGGCGGGCTGATCATCATGGGCCTGCCGGGTGGGCCGATCGAGTTGCGAGCCGGCCTGGGGCTGACCTACATGGCGCTGGCTGCGGCGGCGTTCTGGGCGTCGCGGCGCTCGCCTCGCCAATTGCGCTCGCTGGTGGTTCCCTTGCTGGCCAGCGTGTCCACGGCCATCGTGCTGGGCTGCTGGTTCGGCGGCGTAGGCATCAACACGGCCGGGATGGGCTTGCTGGCGCTGCTGGTGTGCCTGGCGGGTGCGGCGGCGGGTGCGCGCACCGCCATCGGCATGGGCTTGGCCACGGCGCTGGCCATCATCGGCCTGGCAGCAGGCGAGCAATTCGGATGGATCGCCGGTGCGCAGGCGTTGCCTGGGCTGCCACTGATGCGACGCCTGGCCACGCCACTGTTGGCGGTGGTCGGCTCGATGATCGGCGGGGTGATGCTGTCCGCGGTCGTCGAGCGGGCGCTGCAGGACGCCGCGCGGCGGGAGCGCCGTTTCGTCGAGCTGGTGGGCATCGCCGCCGACGCCTACTGGGAGTGCGACGCGCAGTTGTGCATCACCGACCTGTGGTGCCGCGAGAGCGCCGAATCCGACGCCTTCCGGCCGATGCCGGTGGCCCATGTGGTGCCCTGGGAACTGCCCGGCCTGCACATGGCCGACGACGCCCTCGCCGCCTACCGGGACGCGATGATGTCGCACCGGCCGTTTCGCAACGTGCAGCTCACCTGGCACCTGCCCGATGGCTCCATCCGGCACGAACTCGTCAGCGGCACCCCGCGCTACACACCGGGCGGCGTGTTCAGGGGCTACTGGGGCGTGGCGCGCTACGTCGACGAAGAAGTTCGCGCCCGTGAGGCCATGGCCGCCTCCGAGGCGCGCTATCGCAACCTGTTCACCAGCCTGCCCGCCGCGCTGGTTCTGCACAGGCAGGGCGACGTCATCGACGCCAACACCGCAGCGGCGGCGCTGTTCGGCTTCGACAGCGTGGCGGCCATGCGCGGGCACAGTGTGTTCGAGGTCTACGGCGGTGACTCACGCGCGCTCGGTCGGACTCGACTCGAAGCCCTGAGCAAGATGCCGCTGGGCACGGTCCTGCCGCTGGCCCAGTTCCTGATCGATACGCTCGACGGGCGGCACCTCACCGTGCATGCCACCACCGCGCTGATCGAGGCCGACGACGGTCCTGCCATGCTGTCGTTCTACCTCGATGACACCGAACGCGTGAGCGGGATCGAGGCCATGCAGCGCTCGCAGGCGTTGCTCTCGCAGGTGATCGCGATGAGCCCGGACGGCATCACCCTCACCGACCTGGCGACCGGCCGCTATGTCATGGTCAGCGACAGCTTCGAGCGCATCACCGGTCACCGGGTGGCCGATGTCCTCGGGCGCACCTCGGCCGAGCTGGGCATCTGGCGCCACGCTTCCGATCGCGCGCGCCTGGTCGCGCTGCTCGATCAGCACGGCACGGTCGAGAACCTGCCCTTCGAATTCGTGCGACGCGACGGCAGCACGGTGCGGTTGCAGATCTCGGGTGCGCGCTTCGACCAAGGTGGCCACACCTATCTGCTGCTCAATGCACGCGACACAACGGCCAGCGAGCGCACCCGCCTGGAGTACCAGCGGCTGCTCAACAGCGCCCAGATCGGCATTGCCGTCACCCGCGAGCGCCGCTTCCTGATCGCCAACCCGCACTTCGAGCAGATGTTCGGCTGGCCGGCCGGCGAACTGATCGGCCAGCCCGGACGGGTGGTGTGGCCGTCGGACGAAGCCTATGCCGCAGTGGGGGCACAGGTGGGGCCGTCGCTGGCCCGCGGCGAACGCGTCGAGTTCGAGGCCACCGCTTCGCGCCACGATGGCTCGACGCTGCGAGCCCGCATGCGCGCCACCGCGATCGACCCGGAGCATCCGGCCGACGGCGGGACGATCTGGACCGCCGAGGACGTGACCCGCCAACGCGAGGCCGAGGCGGCACTGGCGCGTGCGCGCGACGAAGCCGAGGCGGCCAACCGCGCCAAGAGCGCGTTCCTGGCCAATACCAGCCACGAAATCCGAACTCCGCTGAACGGCCTGGTCGGACTGGCCCGGTTGGCACGCGAGCCGGATGTCGATCCGACCCGATTGCAGCAATACCTGGCGCAAATCAGCGCCAGCGCCGAGACCCTCGCGGCCATCATCTCCGACATTCTCGACCTGTCCAAGATCGAGGCTGGCCGACTCGAGGTCGAGTCGGCACCCTTCGAGCTCATCACGCTGCTGCAGTCGCTGGAGCAGGCCTATCGCGCACTGGCCGACAGCCGCGGCCTGACCTTCGAGGTATCGATCGACCCGCAACTGCCGCCATGGGTACGCGGCGATGCGTTGCGGGTGCGCCAGATCCTCGCCAACTTCTTGCACAACGCCCTGAAGTTCACCCACCGCGGAGGCGTGCGTCTGGTCGCACGGCAGTTGCCCGACGAGCGCACGCGCTTCGAGGTGCACGACACCGGCGTGGGCATCGATGCCCCCACGCAGGCACGCCTGTTCAAGCCCTTCACCCAGGCCGATGAATCCATCACCCGACGCTTTGGCGGAACCGGACTGGGCCTGTCGATCTGTCGCGAACTGGCCGAACTGATGGGCGGCGAGGTGGGCGTGTCCAGCACGCCTGGCCAGGGCAGTTGCTTCCATGCCGAGCTGACCCTGCCGCCAGTGGAGCCGCCCGAACACGCCTCGCGCAGTGGCGGTCTCGACGCCGACCCGCTGCGCGGCGCCCGCGTGCTGATGGTCGAGGACAACGCCGTGAACATGATGATCGGCGTGGCGATGCTCGAGCAGTGGGGCCTGGAGGTCGAACAGGCCACCGATGGGCAGCAGGCGCTCGATGCGGTCGACCGAGCCGTTCGTGCCGGACGCCCCTTCGACGCCGTGCTGATGGATGTGCAGATGCCCGGCATGAGCGGCTACGAGGCCACGCGCCATTTGCGCGAGCGCTATTCGTCCTCACGGTTGCCCATCGTTGCGCTGACCGCGGCGGCACTCACATCCGAGCGCGAGCGTGCCGAAGCCGTCGGCATGGATGCCTTCCTGACCAAGCCGATCGACCCGCAGCGGCTGCGCAGCACGCTGCAGCGGCTGCTGTCGAACGACGAAGCCGATTGACGACAGCCGCGCGGGTCAGTCGAGCGTGACCTCGGTGCGCACCGTGCCCGCGCGGTCGGCGCTGGCCGTCAGCGCCAGGTGGGTGCCGCGCGGCGCGCACACGATCCACTCCACCACCGCACGGTCGGCGGTGATCTCGCGTTGCGGCAAGAAGGCCTGCAGCGAGTTCTTGTGGGCATGGCCATCGAGCTGCGGTCCGACCTCGCGCTGTTTGCCCGACAGCAGGGTGACACCCGGCGGCAGGTGCACCTCGAACACCACGCCGCGGGCCGTCTTGCGCTCGAGCGCGCGCCGGCTGATGTGCGACGGCAGGTAGCCCGCGTTGGCCACCGCAAAGCGCACCCGCCAAGTGTCGACGCCCAGCGCACGCACCTCGGTGCGCAGCACTTCCAGCCGGGGCAGCGACAACGCCAGCGTGTCGAGCCAGGCCGGAAACCGGGCCAGCTCGCGCTCACGCAGATGCGGCGGCGGGTTGCGCCAGTAGTTCAGCCGATCCCAGCCGCCCAGCTCGATCATGCCCAGCTGCGGGTGGCGGAACGGGTACCAGGTGACATGGGCGTTGCCGCCGCACTGCTCGTCGCTCCACTTCAGCAGCTTGAGGTCGTCTTCCACCGGATGCTCGCGGTACCAGTGGATCCAGTCGTAGTCGGTGATGCCCGCTTCCTTGTTGGGCGCCCAGATCTCGACCGTCCAGAACAGCGAGCCCAGGTGCTCGTACAGCCAGTCCTGGGTGCCGGTGATCACCTCTTTCGGGTGGTACTTGAAGTCGTGGTAGATGCTGATGGCCGGGTAACCGGTGAGCTTCTCGCCCAGCGCCGACAGGCGCTTGTAGATCCACAGGTCTTCGGGCGTCATGTCATCGTCGCTCTGCGTGCCCATCGGCCGCAGGATGACGCCCGAATGGGTGTGAAAGCTCACGCCCGACCCGATGTTGGGATGGCGCACGATGAAGTCGACCATCGCGCGAACTTCCGGCTCGCTGGTCGGGTAGGGGCCAGCGCCCTTTTGCTCGAACTCCTGGCGCCAGTAGGAGGGGAAGTTGCG
>JAKLLB010000013.1 GCA_023150345.1 Aquabacterium sp. | reverse complement strand
CCACCCCCTCCACCACCTTCAGCCTCTACGGCATCACCGACTTCACCGTCCAGTACTGGACCGGCGCCGCATGGGCCACCGTCCCCGGCGGCACTGTCACCGCCAACAACCTCGTCTGGCGCTCGTTCAGCTTCCCCGCTGTCTCCACCGACCGCATCCGCATCACCGTCTCCAAGTCCCTGTACTGGTACAGCCGCATCGTCGAAATCGAAGCGTGGTCGACGCCGTGAAGCCCGTCGCTTGGCGAGCCGGCCTGTCGGCCTCAGAATCGCCGCTCACGCCGGCTGCATCGCGCGCCGCACGGACAGCCCCGGCGCCCTAGAGGGGATGCGTCGCCGCCCGGCCCTCGCTCCGATTGATCCACAGCCCCATGGCACGACACCCTACCCTGAGCATCGGTCAGTTCACCTTCGACGATCCTGCGCTGGCACACCTGCCCGGCGACGGACACGCCTGGACCCAGGCGGTTCAGGCGCTTGGACCGCAGCGCGCCGCGGCCAATGCCCTGGGCGATTTCGCGATTGGAATGGCCGACGACTCCGGCAGCGGTTTCCTTGCGGTCGATCGCTTCGCCCAGCAAACACTCTGCTGGCGGCTGGTCGACGGACAGCTTCGCTATGCGTCGCGGGCCGACGAGCTGGCCGACGACACGACGCCGATCGACCCCCAGGCGCTGTTCGATTACCTCTTTTTCCATTGCATCCCCTCGCCGCGCACGGTGTTCCAGGGTGTGCACCGCCTGCCGCCGGGACACTTCGCCGTGGTGGAACAGGGTCGCGTCAAGGTGGCGCCGTATTGGGTGCCGGAGTTCACCGAGCCCACGGGTGACGTGTCGTTCGAGTCCCTGCGCACCGAATTCCGGCGACTGCTGCGCGATGCGGTGGCTCGGCGGCTCGACGGCAGCGTGCCGGCGTGCTTCCTCAGTGGCGGCACCGACAGCTCCACCGTGGCCGGCATGATCCGCGAAGTCAGCGGCCAGCCGGCTCACACCTACTCGATCGGCTTCGAGGCCGAGGGTTACGATGAAATGGCCTACGCGCGCATCGCCGCGCGACACTTCGGTTGCGAACACCACGAGTACTACGTGACGCCGACCGACCTGGTGCGCAGCATCGCCGACGTCGCGGCTTCATATGACCAACCCTTTGGCAACTCCTCGGCGCTGCCGGCCTATTACTGCGCGAAGGTGGCGCGTGAGCAAGGCGTGACGCGCATGCTGGCCGGCGACGGGGGCGACGAGCTCTTCGGAGGCAACTCGCGGTACGCGAAGCAACGGGTGTTCGGCTGGTATGAACAGGTACCCGGGCTGCTGCGTCGCGGGCTGATGGAACCCCTGTTCGAGTCGCCGCTCGTGGGGCGCACACCGGTGCTGAAAAAGGGTTCGAGCTACATCGAGCAGGCCAAGGTGCCCATGCCCGACCGGCTGCAGATGTACAACCTGCTGCTTCGGTTGGGCGTGGACGACGTGCTCACGCCAGAGTTCCGCAGCCAGGTCGACCTGCAAGGTCCGGCGCGGCACCAACGCGAGGTCTGGGCCATGCCTGCAAAGGCCGATCCGCTCAATCGCACGCTGGCGTTCGACTGGCGCTACACGCTGGCCGAGAGTGACTTGCCCAAGGTGCGTGGCACCACGGCGCTGGCCGGCGTGTCGGTGGGTTTTCCGATGCTCGACGATCAGTTGCTCGCGTTCTCGCTGGGCCTGCCGGTCAGCTACAAGCTCAAGGGCCTGAAGCTGCGCTGGTTCTTCAAGGAGGCCTTGCGCGGCTTCCTGCCCGACGAAATCATCACCAAGCGCAAGCAGGGCTTCGGACTGCCCTTCGGCGTGTGGCTCACGCGGCATCCGGCCTTGATGGCGCTGGCACAGGACAGCCTCGACAGCCTGGCACCGCGCGGCATTGTCCGCCCGGCGTTCGTGCAGCGGCTCACCCGCGACCTGCTGCCCCAGCACCCGGGCTACTTTGGCGAGATGGTGTGGATTCTGATGATGATGGAGCAGTGGCTGCGGGCGCATGCACCGGGTTATCGGGTCGAGCGCTGACAGTTGCAGCCATCGGTTCAGCCTGCCTCGGCGCGCTCGAGCAAGAGGTGAATCCAGTTCGGCCGCGGGGCCTCGAAGCGCGCGGTCGCCGCACGCGCCAGCACGGCCGCGCGTGTGCACACCCGCTGCCACGATGTGCGCCAACCTGGTCGCAGCAAGGCTGCACCGCACCGGATGCAGCTCTCGTCCTGCACATACGTGCCATACGGGTTGCCGGCCAGGTCCATCAACCACACCGACAGCGCGTTCGTTCCCGGTTCCCCGATCCCGATGAAGCGACGGGCACACAGGCGCCAGCCGGCAAATAGCGCCAGCAGCCCGGCCTCGTCGAACGAGTTCACGTGGCCCCAGGGTGGGTTGACAGCGCCACAGGAACCACAGCGCGTGCGCCACAGCCGCAGGTCTTGCCGATAGGGCACGCCGATGACCAGATGACGTCGCGCCACCCGCGCCAGTTCACAGGCAGCTCGCTCCAGAGCGGGTTGAGCAATGTGCTCGAGGACCTCGGCACAAAACACCAGATCGAAGCTGCGATCGCCATACGGCAGCCGAGTGGCATCGCCTTGCACGCACTCGATGCGCGGGTCGTCGATGAGCGGGCGCTCCAAGTCCAGCGCCGTGACCGCGAACCCGCGGTCGGCCAGTTGCCTTGCGATGAACCCACCGCGGGCACCGATGTCGAGCACGGTGCGGGTCGCGGCCGGAACAAGACCTACCAGATCACCCACACGATCTCGTTCAATGGTTCGCTCGTAGGCGACCCGCAAGCTCTCATCCATGTACGCGCCGCCACCTGGGAACTCCCAGCGATGATACGGGCCGCCGGCTCGGCTGTCGCATCCCGCCTTCAGGGGATGGGCGGTCCCGGAGTCCCCGCGGGCGGTTACCACATCGAACCACCAGCAGGCCGCGGCATCAGCTGCGCAGTGCTAAGTTCCACCCATGTCAACGCTTAAGAAGGGCCCAATGTGCGACGCCGCCGATTCGTGTCCACATCCGTGAGCGGCCTGGGTTGGATCTTCGCGTCCGGTTGCGGCGGCGGCGCCGCTGCCGGAGATGCCGCTCAACCTGAGGCCCCGCCGGCGCCGAATCCGACGCCCGCGCCAGACCCGCCTCCGGCGTCGAGCGACGAATCGTTGATCGTGCGCCTGACATTGACTTCGCCGCGCGCCCTGAGCGCAGTGCCGTATGCGGTGGCGCAGCCTCTGCGCCAGGGTGACCTGCCTGAGCGATCCCTGGTGGTTGCGTCCGACACCCAGTGCACCGTACTGAGTCGTTGGCGCGATGGCAGCGCCCGCCTCGTCCTACTGGCTGGCAGGTGCCCTGCCGGCGCCGGTCAGGAGCACACGGTGGCCTTGCGCCGAGGCATCCCCCAACCGGACGCCGGCAGTCTTGCGCCGGTCGACCTGAGGCAGACCGGGGCGGTCGCGGAGTTCGAGTTCGACGGTGGGCGCGTGTCGTGGCAAGCCGACGACTGGCTGTCACCCCACTCGACGGTCGTACTGGGCCACTGGATGTCCTCGTGGCGCTACCGGCGCGCATTCCCGGGCGATGCACACCTCGTGGCCTGGCTCGAAGTGCGCTGCCACCGTGGCGGCGAAGTCGAGGTCCTGCCGTGGCTGGAGAACGGCTTCTTGCGCGTCGCAGCCCCGGGTGCGCGCTCGGGCCGCGTTCGGTTCCGCCTAGCCGGGCTGCTGCGGTTCGAGCAGGACCTGCAGTTGCTGAACCATCAGCGAGCGGTGCTGGCGGGGCCCGATGGGCTCACCCATTGGCTGGGCACGCCGCATGTCGTACGGCCGCGGCACGACGTCGACTACCTCATGGCCACGCGTCTGGTACCGCGCTACCGCGTGCCTGCTGCCGTCTCGACCAAGTTGTTGTCGCGGCTGGCGACGCGTTACACGCCACTGGAACGCGCGGGCTATCCGCTCGGCATGGGGGCTGCCGGTTACGATCCGTCGATCGGCCTGCTACCCGAGTGGGACGTGGCTTACCTCGTGACGCGCGCCGATCCACGAGCCTTCGACGCCGTCATGATTCAGGCCTGCGCCGCAGGCCGCTACGGTACACATTTCCGGGACGAATCGACCCAGGCGCCGGCGCTGCCGTCCGCATACCCTTCACTGGTGCTGGATGGTGCAAGCGCCGGCCTCACCAGCAGCGGCGCGTCGAGCCGCGACCAATACACCCCAGCGGCCACGGGGCCGGTGCCACCGGCCTTTGCCACGTCGCACCACCCGTCGATCGGCTACATGGCATACCTGCTCACCGGCTGGCACTACTTTGCCGAAGAAGTGCAGTTCGTCGCACTCGCCAACCACTTCAAGCAGACCGACACCACCCGCGACGGCTCGCGCGGGCTGTTGCTCAGCCAGGCCGGGGCGAACACCACGCGCGGTGCGGCGTGGGCCATGCGTACGCTGGCGCAGGCGGTGGCCGTGACGCCACCGGACGATCCGCTGCATGCCGAGCTCACCGCTGTGATCGACGCCAATGTCGATCATCACCATGAGCGCTATGCACGTGCAAACCACAATGCACTGGGCCTGGTCCAGCCTTACTCCAACTACAACGGCACCCAGGACCCGTGGACCTCGGCGAGCTGGATGGACGACTTCTTCACCGCCGCCTGGGGCTATCTGAAGGACCTTCAGGTGTGCAGCCCCGCGCAAACTGCTGCCCTCGACGCATTCCTGGCCTGGAAGTACCGGTCGGTGGTGGGTCGGCTGGGCGGCAGCGGCACGGCATCGTTCGGCTATCCATGGGCGGCGCAGTACACCCTGCCGTACGCCCCCAGCGCCCGGGCCGACTGGTCCGGAGCCGGCCCCTGGTACACGCATTGGGGCGAGGTGGCACGGGCCATGAAACTGCCCACCGAGGTCGAGTCGGGCGCGGCATTGGACAGTGGCTACCCGACATCGGCCACCGGCTACTGGGGCAACCTGCTGCCGGCGCTGGCCTATGCGGTCGATCACGGAGCCGAGGGCGCGGCGGCGGCGTGGCAGCGGGTGCAGTCGGCCGCGAACTTTGCGCAACAGGCCGCGGCCTACACCGACGACCCCGTGTGGGGCGTCATACCGCGGTGACTTCGAGCGCCCCGCAACGCGTTCGGCGAGGACAACCGCACAGGACACATGGACATGATGAAGTTGAATCCCGCGGTCGCTGCCAGACGGCGCCGCCTGTTGCTGGCGTGGGCAGCCGCCCATGCCGCAGCACTGGGCGCCTGCGGCGGCGCAACCACAGCGCCGACGGCCACAACGCCTGAGCCCGAACCCACGCCTGCGCCGCCGCCCGCACCGGCCCCACCTCCGGTGACCGACGGCCTGGGGGGATCGCCGATCGATGTACCCGCCGCATACACCGGGCCGATGCCGGCGTGGCTGTCGGCGCTGCCGCTGTGGCGCTGGTCGGCCATTCCCGGCACCGCGCTCTCGACGGTCGATCCGGCGCCGCGCCCCGGTGGGATCACCGGGCCCCGCTCGAAGATCGACGCCTGGTGCGGTGCGGGGCTCAAGCGCAGCGGCAGCGTGTACCTCATCGCCGCGGCCGGTGGTCATGCCGACTATGCCGGCAATGAAGTCGACGCCCTGGCACTGAATGCCGAACGCCCCGCCTGGACACAACTGCGTGCACCAACGGCCAACGAGTCCATCATCGATCAGGCGCAGTTCTACCTGGACAAGCGGCCAGCGGCCACGCACACCTACTACGCCACCCAGTTTGTCGACGCGCTCGATCGCCTGCTCGTCATCGGCAGCTCCGGGCTCGGCGATCCGTCGTTTCCCGCGCCGCCGCTGCAGTACCCCTACATGGGCAATGCTCGGTCATTCAGCTTCGACATGCATCGCAGCGAGTGGGATGACCCCGATTACATCGCGCGCTATCCCGGAAGCGGCGACTACATCGCCTGCCTGTGCGCCCGCCACCCCTGGAGCGGCGACATCTACTACAGCCGAAACTCCGGCGACGGCTGGTACCGCTGGACCCGCTCGGCCAACCGTTGGGACAAGCTCGCCGGCGTCACGCGCTCGCCGTGGTACGCGGGCACGGCGGTCGACCCGCGCCGCAACCGCATGCTGGTAGTGGGCGGCTACAGCCCGGCATTGGCGGAGATGCGGCTGCTGTCGGGCGCGCCGACCGGCATCGCCTTCTCGGGGCCAGCCGCGGGCATGCTGCATGCGGTGGTCAACTATCCGGGCGTGGTCTACGACGAAGCGCTGGATTGCTACTTCGTCGTGCACAACAGCGGCGGCCAGATCCGCATGCTGCGGGTCAATGCCCAGACGGCTCACGTGGACGAGGCGCCGGTCGTAGGCAGCCTGCCGCCGGCACGGGCCAACGGGCTGCACAACGCTGCGCAGTACGTTCCCGAACTGCGCGGCATCGTGCTCGCTTATCGGCACGACGCGGATGTGCTGTTCCTGCGAACCTCGCCTTGAGGCCCGGGCACGCGCGTTCAGGCCTGCGCGACGTTGTGCAGCAGGCGCAGCCCGAAGCGCCACTGGCTGCGGTCCCAGGGCGTGAACCGAGGCAGCTGGAACGGGTCGGCACCGTACCGGGCGGCGCCCCAGGCGGTCGACACCGCCGCCTCGAAGCCGAGTTCACGCACGATCGCCACCGTCTCGGCGCTGTAGTCCTCGCCGGGCTTGCCGTTGGGGTAGGCAAACACCGGCATCGGCGCGCCGGTGATGGCTTCGAGTTGCTCGCGGCTGCCGGCCACTTCGTCGATCGCGGCGGCGCGGTCCAGCCGGGCCAGGATCGGGTGCGACCGTGTGTGCGGCCCGATCTGCATGCCGGCGCGGTGCAGGGCATGCACCTGGTCCGACCGCATCATCAGACCGGTCGGCAGATCGGCAGCCGCCGTGTCGGCAACCGCGTCCACGAGGGCCTGGCGCTCCACTGGCGGCCGGTACTTGATCGCCCGGATGATCCCCTCCGCTGCAGCGCGCCGCTGGCCGTCGTCACCCAGCGCCAACGGCCCCAGACCGGCCAGCTCGGTGCGGGCCAGATCGAGTGCGGGCGCCCGGCAACGCCGCACCGCCTCGATGACGGTGTCGTTCCACATCCGGCCACCGTCCAGGAAGCCGGTGGCGATGAAAAAGGTCGCCGACAGTCCATGCCGTTGCAGGATGGGCAAGGCGACGTCGTGGTTGTCCGCGTAGCCGTCATCGAACGTGATGGAAGCGGCTCGGGCAGGCAACTCGCCCCGCGCCAGCAGGCGCACGGCGCGATCCAGCGGCAGCACGTCGAACCACGACTTCAACCACTGGCACTGGCGATCGAACACCTTCGCATCGACCTCGCCCGGGAAAAGCGGATCCGGTGTCCGATGGACGCGGTGGTAGATCAGGATGGACAGCCGCGCCGACGGTCCTGTCGGCGACGCCCATCGAAAGGCCGCCCGCAGCATGCTCTAGGCCGGTGGCGCCACGGCACCAGGAGGCATCCAGCGCCGCGCGGTCCCAGGGTGTTCGTGCAACCAGCCCTGGCGCATCACCCACAATCGGGTCGACAGCAACAGCACCATCAGGTTGTAGGGCAGGTCGAAGTAGGCCAGGCTCAGCAGGGCACCGCCAACGGCAAAGCCGACGAGCGCGACCTGACACAGCGACCCCAGATCGGCGCACCAGCGCAACTGCGGATCGGTGGCCGCCTGCGCCCGCAGCCAGCTGGCCTGGCGCCAGGTCGTGATCCAGATGCCCAGGAACAGGAACAGTCCGATGAAGCCGTGGTTGCCCATCACCTGGAAGTAGATGCTGTGCGCCGCATGCACATACTCCGGATACGGAGAAAAGCGCGCGAACAGATCCGCACGGGCCGCATTGAAGCCGACGCCGAAGACGTAGTTCTTGCCGATGTTCCAGGCCACATGCCAGGCGCTGATTCGGCCCTGAGCAGATCGGTCTTCCTGGTAGTTCTCGATCGAGCTCATCCGCTCGACCCAGCTCTCAGGCATGAATGCGACCAGCGCGACGCCGACCGACAGCAACAGCAACCCGCCGACAAAGCGGCTGCGCCCGCGCCACCACAGGAGTGCGGTCATGGCGACGATGGCCAGCAAGGCTCCACGCGACTGGCTGCCCAGCGCCGCGGCCGCACACAGCAGCATCGTGCCCGTCAGCGCATGGCGCTGCCAGGTCTTGGTGCACTGCATCTGAAGAAACCGCAGCAGCGGGATCGTCATGACCATCGCCAAGGCGAACTCGTTGTTGTCGTGGATGAACGAGCCCGGCGGTCCCCACACGCGGTTGGCGCCGCCCGTGGCCAACGTGAACAGCCCGCCCTTGATCCCCAGCAGCGCCAGGGACCCGACGGCCACCCAGGCCAGGCTGAAGATCTGGACCCGGGAGCGGATCAGTGCCAAGGCCACCAGGATCATGAAGTTGATCTTCATGACCTTGTTCCACTGGTCATAGTCGCCCTCGGGGCCCAGGCCCATCAACCAGGAAACGGTGATCCACACCGTGAAGAGCACGAACCACACCACAGGCGAGCCTTTGAACGGTGATTCGCGGTCGCGCGTGAACAGCAGGCCCAGCAGCGTGGAGCCGGCGGCGATGGCGGCCAGTGGTGCGTCATAGGCGAAACCCCAGGTGTAGCGGTGGGGGTTCATGATGCTGAGCCAGGTCCAGCACAGCACACCGATCCAGGGTCGGCGCAACGCAGCAACCGCAGCCACGAGAACGATGATGACGATCAGGAGGTCGCGCATGGGATGATGGAGCAGCGTCTGGCGGCCGGGTGTTCCGTGCTCAGGCGGATTCGACCACGCGGCTGACCACGTAGCGGTACTTGCCGGACTTTTCCGGCGCGATGCTGGACACACGCTGCACCGTCACGTTCACCTGCGCACCCAGGCGGCGGCGGAAGCCCTGGATGATCTCGGCCTCGCGCTGTGGCGCGAAGTCGTCATCGGTGACCAGCTGCACCACCGTGTGCTGCACGCTCTCCTGCACGATCTTGAAGGCCTGCACGCCCGGCAGGTCGCGCACCACGTACACCAGGGCGAGCCCGTGCATCACGGTGCCGTCGGCGGCCACCACGAAGTCGGTGGTGCGGCCCTGGATTTCGCTGAGCAGCGGCAGGCCACGACCGCATGCGCAGCGCGTGCGCGTGTCCATCACGGCCACATCACCGGTGCGATAGCGAATGAACGGGAAGTCGCGCGTCGCCAGGTGGGTGACGACGATCTCGCCGGCGGTGCCCTCGGGCACGGGCTGGCCATCGCGGTCGACCAGCTCGATGATGATGTCTTCGGCCGTGATGTGCATGCCGCCGTTCGGGCACTCGTGCGCAATGAAGCCGGCGTCGCGTCCGCCGTAGCCGTTGGCGACCGGGCAGCCGAAGACCTCCGAGATGGTGCGGCGCTGCTCGTCGTACAGGCGCTCGGAGGTGACGAAGGCGACCTTCACGCCGAGGTCGTTCATGGCAATGCCGCGCTGGCGCGCGTGGCGCGCGATGTGGGTCAGTGCCGACGGATACCCGAACAGCATGCGCGGGCGCTGGGCGCGGATCGAGGCGATGAACCCGTCGAGCCGGTGCTCGGACATCTCGAAGGCCGGCAGCAACTGCGTGCGCAGCAGCCGGTCGCGCCACTGTCGCAACCGATCCTGTGCGCCCAGTTCGATCGGCGAGCCCCAGACCACGGTTTCCGGGTCGCCGATGTCCACGCCCCACCAGCGCGTAGCGCGCCACTTCGCGGCGACGTCGTGGCTCACGCGCTCGTTGCCGATGTAGAAGATGAGCGGCTCGCCGGACGAGCCTCCCGTGTTGAAGCGCGCCAGACCGCGCGCGTGCCGGTGCTTCAGATCATCGGTGTGGGCGCGGATCTCGGCCTTGGTGAGAAACGGCAGCGTGCGCAGGTCGCCGACGCTGCGCATGTCCGCCGGATCGAAGCCGGTGCTGCGAAACACGTTCGCAAAATAGGGCACGCCCTGCGCCACATCGGTGAGCATGGCGCGCAGGCGTTCGAGTCGCCGCGCCTCCAGGGTGGGCGCATCCCACCACTGTGACTGTTCCATCGCGCGGCGCACAGCCACGCTGTCGTGCCCCTTCAGCCGCTCGTGCAGCGGAAACAGCAGCGAGGAAACCAGGCGGGTGTACATGGTCAATCGTGGCGCTCGGTTTGGGCGCCCGCGCCAGACCGGCCTGCGGTCTGGGCCGGCGAATGGCGGGGCCTGCCACCTGCACCGCCGGCCTGCGCATCGCGATACACCCCTGCCAGGCGCGGCGCCACCTGGGTCCAGGTGTAGTGCCGGGCCTGCTCGAGCCCGGCGTCGCGCAGTCGCTCGCGCAGCGCCGGTTCACTCAGCACCCGCAGCAGCGCCTGCGCCATGCGCGGCGCATCGCCCGCGCTCACGAGCAGTGCCGTGCGCTCATGCTCGACGATGTAGGGCACGCCACCGACATCGGTGCTGACCACCGGCACGCCGCTGGCCAGCGCCTCGAGCACGGAGTTGGGCATGTTGTCGACGAGGCTGGGGTTGAGCGCGACGTCGGCGTCGCGGTAGGCCTGCGCCATCGCATCGCGATCAAGCCGCCCGGTGAAGTGCACCGCGTCCTCGAGCCCCAGATCGCACGCCAACCTTCGCAGATCCGACTCCTGCGGACCACTTCCGGCGATCACCAGGCGAGCCTCGGGCAGCGACTGCCGCACCAGCGCGAATGCGCGCAGGGCGGTCGCGTTGTCATAGATCGGTTCGAGATTGCGCGCGACCAGGATCTGTGCCCCCGGCCTTCGCTGCGTGGCCGGGCGGAAGCGCTGCAGGTCCACGACGTTGGGCACCACGACGGCCTGGATGCGATGGCGCGCAAAGACATCGGCCAGGAAGCCCGAGGGCACCACCAGGGCGGACGCGCGGCGCAGGGTGCGGCCCACGCTGCCCGAGGCGTGCTCGAGAAACGCACCGGCCTCGCCTCCGCGGTAGTTGACGACCACGGCAACCCCGCGCAGGGCGGCCAGCCGGATCGCCGGGGCAGCGAACAAGTGCCACGACCAACCCGAGTTGGCCATCACGTGGAAGACGTCGCAGCGGCCGGCGGCGCGCCACAACGCAACCAGATACGGCACCAGCCTGAACAATGCACGCAGCACCGGCACGCGGCGCACGATCGCCGGCCGGTAGGGTGCATTGGTCTGCACCAGCTCGACCTGCGCTCCTTCGGCGCGCAGGAGCTCGGCCAGTTGCCGGGTCTGGTTGGCCATGCCGCCCGCCGGCGGCGGCAGCGGGCCGACCAGGCCGACGCGCAGGCCCGCAAAGGCGGCGCCCACGCAACCCGAGCCCGCTGGAGCTCGCGAGGCATCACCACCTGCAGCGGAGTCCATCACGGCACACACGTTCATGCCGGCTCCGCGGCAGCCGCCGCAGCGGCAGGTTCAGCCACACCCAGCCCCGGGACCAGGCGCGCATAAGGCTCGACATAGCGTGCGACCGAAGCCGCCCAATTGCGCTCGGCTTCGACGAACCGCCGCCCGGCGGTTCGCATGGCCGGCCAGTGCTCGCGGTCGTCGATGAGGCCAGCCAACGCATCGGCCAGGGCTTGCGCATCGCCAGCGCGAAACAGCCGGCCCGTCTGGCCGTCGTGGATGAGTTCGCGATGGCCGCCGACATCCGATGCGACCAGCACCCGGCCCTGTGCCATTGCCTCCAGGGGCTTGAGCGGCGTGACCAGTTCGGTCAGGCGCATCGAGTGGCGCGGATAGGCCAGCACGTCCACCAGGTCGTAGTAGCGCTGCACCTGGCTGTGCGGGACGCGGCCGGTGAACACAACCTGGTCGGTCAGTCCGGCGGCAGCCGCCTGTGCCTTGAGGGCGCCTTCCTGCGGGCCACCTCCGACCAGCAGCACGCGCGCCTGCGGGTGACGCGCGAGCAGCCGGGGCATGGCCTGCAGCAACAGGTCCAGCCCCTCGTAGGCATAGAAGGACCCGATGAACCCGACCACCACTGCACCCGCGAGTCCCAGTTGACGCTTGAGCTCGTCGTCGGGCGTGCCGCCAGGGTCGAAGGCATCGATGTCCACGGCATTCGGTATCACCGTCACCCGATCGGGGCTCACCCCACGCTCGACGATGTCGCGGCGCAGGCCCTCGCAGATGGTGAACACATGGTCGACCTGGCCGAAGGCATGCGTGTCGAGCGCACGCGTGGCCCGGTAGCGCAGGCTGCCTTCGCGCGTGGTGCCATGGTCGACGGCAGCGTCTTCCCAGAATGCGCGCACCTCGTAGACCACAGGTATGCCCAGTTCGCGGCCCACCGGCAGCGCCGCAAGCGCATTGAGCACCGGCGAGTGTGCATGCAACAGGTGCGGCCGCAGGCGCTGCGCGACCTGGCGCAGGCGCTGCGTCGTGGCCCGCACCTGGGCCCACTGGTCGAGCACCGGCAGCTGCGCCCATGCCTGCTGCGGCACGGCGGTGCGATGGAACAGCAGCCCGTCGACTTCCTGTTCGGGCAGAGCCGCATCGGCCGGCGCAGCCAGTGCGTGCTTGGGGCTGGTCAGGTGGAAGGTCTCCCAGCCGCGCCGGCGCTGCTCGCGCAGCAACGCAGCCGTGCGGAAGGTGTAGCCGCTGTGCAACGGGATCGAGTGGTCCAGCACATGAAGCACGCGCAATGCCATCAGGCCACCGCCGCTTCCTGGGTGTCGGCGATCACAGTGGCCGGTCCGTCGTCGACCACATTGCGCAGGAAGGCGGGCCGCGGAACCAGCGCGCCAGCGGCACGGCAAAGCCCATCTTCGGCCGGTAGAGGATGTCGTGCGGCAGCTTGGGCTCCATCGCCTTCTTGAGCAGGTACTTGCCCTCCTGGCCCCGGATCTTCAGGCTCGACGGCAGTGTGGCGAGCCATTCGACCAGTTCGTGGTCCATCAGCGGCTCGCGCACTTCCAGGCTGTGCGCCATGCTGGCGCGGTCGACCTTGGTGTTGATGTCGCCCACGAGGTAGGTCTTGAGGTCGAGGTACTGAATCAGGGCGAGTGGATCGTCGGTGCCGGCGCGTGCGGCATGGTGTTCGAAGACCTGCTGCGCGTCGTAGCCGGCCAGCGCGGCCTTGAACTGCGGGCTGAACAGCGCATCGCGCATCGGCCCACGCAGGATGGACACCGAGTGGAAGTAGGCCTGCACCGAGCTGCGCGCCATGCCCTCGAAGGTGGTCTTGGCGCGAAAGACGCGCGGCGCCCAGTCGGCCTTGGGGTAGACACGGCCGAGCAAACCGAACAGCGGGCGGCGCACGCCTTCGGGCAGCGCAGCGCGCATGCGCTCTTCCATCAGGTGCAGCCGGTAGCGGCGATAGCCGCCGAAGCTCTCGTCGCCACCATCGCCCGACAGGGCCACCGTCACCCGCTTGCGGGCCAGCTGGCAGACCCGATAGGTGGGAATGGCCGAGCTGTCGGCATAGGGTTCGTCGTACAGCCGCGCCAGCGTGTCGATGAGATCGAAGTCGTCGCTCTGCACCGTTTCGACGAAATGGCGCGTCTGGTAGCGATCGGCCACGACCTGCGCGAAGGCCGACTCGTTGAAGGCAGGGTCGTCGAAGGCGATCGAGCAGGTGTTCACCGGGTCGTTGGACAGCCCGGCCATGGTGGCCACCACCGCACTGGAGTCAACGCCGCCCGACAGGAAGGCGCCCAGAGGCACTTCGGCGATCAGGCGCAACCGCACCGACTCCTCCAGCCGGTGGCGCAGCTCCTCGCAGGCATCATCGGCGCCGATGAGGCTGTCCAGGCTAAACCGCACGTCCCAGTAGGGTCGCGGCTCGGGCGCGGGCTCGCCGCGCTTCCAGCACAAGGTGTGCGCAGGCGCGAGCTTGCGTGCCTGCTTGAAGATGGTGCGCGGCTCGGCCACATAGCCCAGCGCGAAGTACTCTTCCACCGCCAGCGGGTCGATGTCGCGCCGCAGCGCGGCGCCACCGGGCCCACGATAGGCCAGCAGTGACTTCAGTTCCGAACCGAACAGCAGCAGGCCGTCGTCCAGCACGGCATAGAACATCGGCTTGACCGCCAGCCGATCGCGCGCCATGAAGAAGGTCTGGCGGTTGCGGTCCCACAGCGCGAACGCGAACATGCCACGCAGGCGCTTCACGCAGTCCTCGCCCCAGGTTTCCCAGGCGTGGACGATGACTTCGGTGTCGCTCTTGGTGTGGAACACATGACCCAGCGCCTGCAGTTCCGGAATCAGCGACTGGTAGTTGTAGATCTCGCCATTGAAGACGATGACCACCGAGCCGTCTTCATTGAACAGCGGCTGCTGGCCGGTGGCGATGTCGATGATGGACAGCCGACGGTGGCCAAACCCGACGCCCGGCTCGATGTGGATGCTGCCCTCGTCCGGCCCGCGATGGTGCTGGGCGTCGTTCATGCGCCTCAGAGCCGCGGCGTCGATCTGGCGATGGCCGCGGGTGTCGAATAGGCCGGTGATTCCGCACATGGTTGGTCAGGGGGCCGGTTTGGGGCTGCGCACGCGGCGCAGCTGCTGGTCGTAGACGGCCTGGTAGCGAGCGACCATGGCCTGCAGGCTGAATTGTCGTTCGGCCACGTCGCGCGCCTCCAGGCCCATGGTCATGCTCCGCCGAGGCTCCGTCAACAGCTCCGCCAGCGCCATGGCCAAGGCTGCGGGGTCACCGGGTGGCACCAGATGGCCGGTGCGGCCTTCGCTGACCAGCTCGGCGTTGCCGCCCACCCGCGTGGCCACCACGGGCAGGCCACTGGCCATCGCCTCGAGGATGGTATTGGAGATGCCCTCGGCCCGCGACGGCAGAGCGAAGCAACTCAGCGCGCGCATGACATCTGCCACATCCTGCCGCTCGCCGGGCAGCCACACCCGCTGCGACAGGCCGGCCTCGTCGACGATGGCCTGCACCTGAGCACGCATCGGGCCGTCGCCCACCATCACCAGCCGGGCATGCCCGGCATGTTCGCCCAGCGTTTGCACCATCCGGACGAACGCCCGCGCCAGGGTGGGCTGGTCCTTCACCGCCTGCATCCGCCCCACCGTACCCACCAGCCAATGCTGTGCCGGGTCGAACGGGCAGCCCGGCAGCGCGGCCGGAACGGCGCCTTCGGGACGGAACCGGACGGTATCCACACCGTTGTAGATCTGGCTCACGTCAGCCGCTGCGACACCGACACGCTCGCGCAGGTAGGCGCCCAGGTCGGCCGACAGCGCGACGTAGTGGCTCACCCACGGGCGGTAGAGCCGCCGGATCCACTGGTACTTGCGGTTGCGCCCGTCCAGGTCCTCGACATCGCGCCCGTGCTCACCGTGCACCCGCACCGGCACCCCGGCCGCCCAGGCCGGTGCCGCGCATTCCAGCGCCGCCAGATTGCGGGTGTGCACGACGGCCGGCCGCAGCTCGCGCAGCAGGCGCCACAGCTGCGGGTACAGCCGCAATGCATGACCCGGCGGCTTGTGCAACGCGATACAGCGCACATCGGACCGCTGGATGCGTTGCGCGAACGCGGTGACCTCGGTCAACGCGATCACCACATGCCGGTAGGCATCCGCCGGCATGTGGTTGATCAGATTGACCAGGCCGTTCTCCAGGCCACCTGTGTCGAAGCGGTAGACGATGTGGGCGATCAGCGGGACCTCACGCGCCCCCGGAGCCAACCCCGCCGATGTCGGGTTCAGGTCGCGCATCACCACGGACCTCTCGACGCCACGGCCTTCATCAGCAGGCCGACGCCCAACGCGTTGAGATGGCGGTCATAGGGCCCGACCTCGAGCGAGAGCGTCGAGCCCTCCCAGTGGGTGGCATAGACGCGCTCGGCATCGATGACTTCGGCCCCGCGCTCCCAAGCCAGCTTCACAAACACGTCGCGTTCGAGCATCTGAACCGAGGGCGGTCCGGGTCTTGCGGAACGCCGGCCATCGACCAGCAGGACCAGGCGGCCTTGCGCCGAAGTCGCGACACGTTCGAAGAACGCATCGGCCACCGCCTGGACCACGCGCACTCGATCAGGGGGCAACCCAGGTTGACTTGCAGCCACATCGCGGCTCGGCTGCGCATTGGCCTCAATGCCGTGCACGGGCGGCTGCGAGTCCTGGAAGGCCTGCGCCAGCAGCCTGCGCGGATCGGTCACCTTGAGCTGTCCCGCAATGTACTGCGCCAGTGCCGAGTGCCGTGCGACACGTCGGATCGCAGATGGTTCGGCCTGTCGCTGAACCCTGGGCGCGAACGTGATCGGATCGAGGCAAGCGGCATGCACGTTGCCCGACCCGCAGATCGACTGGCGCACATCACCAGGCTCCAGCAGCACGACGAAGTCGCGCAGCGTCAGCCGCTGGCGGGCAAACCGGATGCGTTCGGCGTAGTCCAGCAGCGATGAACCGGGACCGCCCATGCCGTAGACCGGTCTGGCATGCCCCGCGGAGCGCAGCGCGTGTGCAAGCTGCGTCGCCGGCCGCGAGCCCGATTCGAGCATCGACGCCTCGACGTAGCTGTCTCCGATCAGTCCGATGGCACTCGGATCGGGGCCGAAGTCCGCGTCAGCGGCGAACCCGAGGTTGTTGGCTCGCAAGCGCTGTGCGTTTCGCAGATCCCACCCCGTTGACACGACCCATTGGTGCCCAGGCGGGTAGCCGATGATCATCGGATCCACGTGATAGCCCGTCATGGTGGCGGTGGATACCGGCAACAGCCTCAGAGCCAGCTCGAACGCCAGCAACAGAGTCGCGGCTCCGGTCACGCCAAATAGAACGGGCCGCATGACCATGGCACTAGAAGTTGAAGTAGATGAAAGCGCTGACGCTGTCACGCGCAACATTGACCAGCAGCAGCGCGGCAATGGCGGTGATGACCGCACCGGCGGTGGCCTGCCGCCAGGCGCCTCGTCGATCCAGAAAGGCCAATGCACGCTCCCCCAGCGAGTTGCTGTTCGGCGCCAGCAGTGCAACGGCACCCAGCACAGCGCACCATCCGAGTCCTGCGGACAGGGACAACCCGGCGTTCCAGCACAGCGCATGGATGTCCCCGTACTGGCCAACACCGGCCAGCCCCTGCAGCATGCGCCAGGCGCCACCAAAGGACTGTGCCCGGAAGAACACCCACGCCACAACCACGCACAACAGCGTGATCGCCCAGGCAGATGTGCCGTATGCCCAGTTCGACTCCCACCTGCGAAGGCGCCCCTGCCCCATCAAGCCACGCCAACCGTGGTTGACCACGAGATAAGCACCGTGGAGCCCACCCCACACCACGAACGTCCAGGCGGCACCGTGCCACAGGCCACCCAGCAGCATCGTCGCAGCGAGATTGAGATACCGCCGCACGCCGCCCAGGCGATTGCCCCCCAAGGGAATGTAGAGATAGTCGCGCAGGAATGTGGACAACGAGATGTGCCAGCGCCGCCAGAACTCGGAGATGTTGCGCGCCTGGTAGGGCGAATCGAAGTTGTAGGGCAGGCGCACGTTGAACAGATGCGAAAGCCCGATCGCCATGTCGGAATAGCCGGAGAAGTCGAAATACAGCTGCAGCGTGTAGGCCAGCGAGCCCAGCCACGCCTCGAGTGTCGTCGGAGTTGCACCGGCGTCCACGGGCACGAAAATGGCATCCGCGTACGGCGCGATGCCGTCCGCGAGTACCACCTTCTTGAACAGGCCGATCGCGAAGATGGCCAGTCCGCCGACGAACCGCCGAGCCTGCGGCCTGTAGATGGCCGCATCCGCGAACTGCGGCATCATCTGCGCGTGGTGCAGCACTGGACCTGCCACGAGGTGCGGGAAGTAGGTGACGAACAAGCCGTAGTGGATCGGGTTGCTCTCGTCGACCTTGCCTTGAAACGCGTCGGCCAAGTAGGCGATTTGCGTGAACGTGTAGAACGAGATGCCGATGGGCAGGATGACCCGTACCGGCGCCCAGTCCAAGCCCAGTACCGCGTTGACGTTGTCGACGAAGAAGTTCGCGTACTTGAAGTAGCCCAGTGCACCGAGGTTCATCGACACGCCGATGGCGAACCACCAGCGCGCCGAAGGCCGCCGACCGGCACGCAGTGCGTGGACGATCTGCCGCCCCAGCCAGAAATTGGCAACGATCGAGGCGAGCAGCAGCAGGGTGAACGCCGGCATCCAGTGTGCGTAGAACACCAGCGAGGCCAGCAGCAGCCACGCCGCGGCAGCTGACGGCCGCCATCGACCCAGCAGGAAGAAGCCCGCCAGTGTCAGCGGCAAGTACAGCAGCAGGAACGCCGCAGTCGTGAACAGCATGCGCAGCGCCCCTCAACGGCACCAGCGATCGACGCCGGTGCCACGCCGGCTCAGAGCCGCCAGACCCGATAGCCCGCAGCCTGCAAGGCGTGCGGGTCGAATGCGGCCTTGACGTCGATGAAGGCGCCGCCCTTGACGAGCTTGCGAGCGAAGTCCTCGATGCCCAGTTCGGCGAACTCGCGGTGCGCCACGGCGGCCACGATGGCATCGGCGCGAGGCAGGTCGTCCCACGGCACGAGGTGGACTCCGTACTCGTGCATCGCCTCGGCCGTCTCGGCCTGCGGATCGGTGACCGACACTTCCACGCCGTAGCTGCGCAGCTCGTGGATGATGTCGATGACCTTGGAGTTGCGCAGGTCGCCGCAGTTTTCCTTGAACGTCAGGCCGAGCACGTTGACCTTGGCACCCTTGATGTAGGAGCCCGACGCGATCATGTGCTTGATGGTCTGCTCGGCGATGAACTTGCCCATCGAGTCATTGATGCGCCGGCCTGCGAGGATCACCTGCGGGTGGTAGCCCAGCATGTCGGCCTTGTGCGTGAGGTAGTAAGGGTCGACGCCGATGCAGTGGCCGCCGACGAGACCCGGCTTGAACTTCAGGAAGTTCCACTTCGTGCCAGCAGCCTCGAGCACCTCGGTGGTGTCGATGCCCAGCTTGTCGAAGATGATGGCCAGTTCGTTCATCAGCGCGATGTTGAGGTCGCGCTGGGTGTTCTCGATCACCTTGGCCGCCTCGGCCGCCTTGATCGACGACGCCCGGTGCACACCCGGCTCGATGATCTGCTCGTAGACCCGGGCCACCTTCTCCAGCGTGGCCGGCGTATCGCCGGAAACGATCTTGAGGATCTTGGTGAGCGTGTGCTCCTTGTCGCCCGGGTTGATGCGTTCGGGGCTGTAGCCGACCCAGAAGTCCTGCTTCCACTTCTTGCCCGACTCGCGTTCGAGCACCGGGATGCAGACTTCCTCGGTGGCACCGGGATAGACGGTCGACTCGTAGACGACGATGGCCCCCGACTTCATGTGCCGGCCCACACTGGTCGACGCGCCGACCAGGGGCCGGAAGTCGGGGATGTGGGCCTCGTCTACCGGCGTGGGCACGGCCACGATGATGACGTCGGCTTCGGCCAGCATGGCCGGATCGGCCGTGTACACCGCCTGCGACGCCGCCGCCAGTTCGGCGTCAGGCAGCTCGCGCGACGGATCGACGCCGCGCTGGCAACTCTCGACCTTGGCGGTGGAGATGTCGAAGCCGATCGTGCGCATGCGCTTGCCGAAAGCCACCACCAGGGGCAGGCCGACATAACCCAGTCCGATGACTGCAACGGTGTTCATGCGATGTGTCCTCCGAGATACACGTGAATTTGGATCATGGGTAGAAGCGGGTGCTGCGCGCTCGACGGGGTTGTCACGGCCTGCCGTCACGCGCCTGGTCCAGCGCGCGGCGCAGGCTGTCTTGGTTGGCGGCAATGAATCGGTCGAGCGCCGGCCGGGCGCTGTGGCCGGGCCGCTCGGGTGCATACAACACGATCGCGGCCGACTCGTCGCCCATGCCGCGCAGGCGCTGCCACGCACCGAGCAGCTTGGCACGGTAGTCCTCGTGCACGAACTCGCCGTTGACCCAGTAGATCTGCCAGACGAGCATCGCCGCACGCTCGCCGCCACCCTGGGCGGTGTGTGCCTGCAGTCGCGTCTGCCTCACGGCCACTCCGCTGCCGGGCAGCCCGACCGTGTTCACGTCGACCGCATGCCACAACGCGTCTTTCGACGTGACGATCACGTTCTCGGAGCTGACGAGCTTGCGCTGCTCCGTCTGGCCGCGGTAGTACGCCAGGTAGACGCCCACCGGGCCGTCGCCCGCGCTGTGCTGGTAGATCGCCTCGGCCTGCGCTGACGGTTCGATGTAGCGGGGCCTGAACTCCGGAACCTGGTCGATGCGGGTCCAGTCAGCGGCCGTCGAGGGCAGTGCCAATCGGACCGGCGCCTGCGATACCGCCGCATCCAGCCGCGACAACCACAGCCGCGGTGCGGCCGCCAGCAGCACCCCGATGGCCAGTACGACGAGCCCCCCGTGTGCACGAAGCGGACCCGTGCCTGCTGCGCCCGTCGCTTCTGGCGCAGCAGCGGCTTCTGGTTCCGCCCAGCGCGCCCCGATCATGAACAGCAGCGTGATGACGATGCCGAAGAACACCCAGCCATACACCAGATGGTCGGCGCCAACGGCGAGCTTGTTGCCCGACAGGTGACCGAGCATGACGATCATGTAGGCGCGCAACCAATTCGCAAGGATGGGCACCGCCAGCGACACGCCGGCAAAGATCCAGCGCCGCTGCCACGACTGGTAGTTCAGGTATCCGAACAACGTGCCCACCATGAACGAGGCCATGAGGTAACGCACGCCGCTGCAGGCCTCCACCACCGACCAATTGCCACTGGGGATGACGAACTGCAGCCCTTCGCGGTAGACCGGAATGCCGCTCAGTCGCAGCGCCCAGACCGTGAAGTCGGCCGTCCATTGCATGAGCGGCGGAATCATGAACTCGCCGATCGGCACCGCGAAGAACAGGTAGACCAGCGGGAACAGGATGACCCGCGTGACCTGCCAGCCCACCAATGCCGGCACCGCCAGCACCAGCATCGCGGTGGCGGACAGTTGCATCACCGCGTTGGCCGCCACCAGCCGACCGGCCAGCCAGCCCAGTGCCGCCAGGGCGAAGGGCAGCAGCGCGATCGGCCAGGCCACCGGCACCATGGGAGCCAGCACGGCACGCCGGCGCCAGACCATCCACAGCACGAGTGGTGGCACGGCGAAGGCATGGGCAAAGGTCTCGGATCGGTACCAGATCCCGACCATCGCGGCGAACGTGTCGTAGAACAGCGCACCGGTCAGCGCCAGCCACAGGACCAGCGCCGGCAGTGTGGTGCGCCACGACTGCGTGCGCGGGGTGTCGAGGACCAGGCTCATGTTCATGCCGTGCGGACCGTGTGGTTCGGGTTGCCAGCGCCACGCGCCGCCGGCAGCGTATCGGCCGAACCGCCAGCGCCCCCGATGGCGGCCTCCAGGTGCCGGTCCAGTCCGCTCAGCCGGGCCATCCAGCTGTAGGCGCGAAGCACGCATTCGCGCGCCGCCGCACCCATGGCGCCTGCGCGTGACTCGTCGCGCAGCAGGCGGTCGATCTCGCGCACGTAGTCGTCAGCATCCTGCGCACCTTGCAGCTCGGCGCCCGCCTCGGCGTCGATGGCATCGACGCAGGGCTGCGCAGCCACGACCGGCCGTCCCATCGCCATCGCCTCGAGGATCTTGTTCTGGATGCCGCGCGCCAAACGCAGCGGCGCCACCACCACGCGCGCGTGCTGAAGGTACGGGCGCACATCGGGAACGGTCCCGCTCACCGATACGGCATCGCCGGCCAGCGCCTGAACGGCGGGCGTGGGGCTGCGACCCACCACATGCAGACGCAGTGCCGGCCAGCTCTGGCGCAGACGCGGCAGCACCTCGTGGGCGAACCAGACGACGGCGTCGACATTGGGCCAGTAGTCCATGGCGCCGGTGAACACCAGCGGAATCTCGCCGCGGCTGAACGGACTGGCCAGGCCATCCTGGGGCGTGAAGTACGCGGCATCGACACCGTTGCCCAGCGCCTCCACATGAGCGACGCAGGCCGGGGCCAGGCTGGCGAACAGGTCGCACTCCTTGTCGGTCACGAAGAACGCGCGCTGGGCCTGGCATGCCACCTCGCTCTCGAAGGCCAGCAGCCGGCGCCCTTCGCGCGCATAGAGCCACGACAACGGCCAGGCATGATTGCCCGCGTACTGCGTCCACTTGGCCGAGTCGACGTCGACGAAATCCACCAGCATGGGCAGGCCGTTGCGACCCTGCGCATAGGGCGCCATCGACGACGAGAAGACCACGGCCGCATCGATGCGCTGGCGCGCGAGCAGGTCGTCGACCCATCGGTGCAGGCCGGCGTCGTGGTAGTAGCGCAGCGTCAGCGCCTGCCCGGTGGCCAACCCCGCCAGGCTGGCCAGGCGAGCGCGCCGCGGACGCAGGCGTACGGCATGCACCTCGGCACACCACCGGCTCAGCTGCGGCAGGTGCGCTTCGTCCTCGGGGTCGTCGATGAAGGTGCCCAGGTACACCCGGTGGCGGGCGGCCAGGTGCTGCAGCAGATGGAACGAGCGCACCTTGTCGCCCTTGTTGGGCGGGTACGGCAAGCGGTGCACCAGGTACAGCAGGTTGGCCATCGCTTCACCCCAGGCTGCGCACGATGAACGGACCGAGCCAGTTGGCCATCGCCAGCGGCATGCGCCGCCACGCGTCGATGAGCAGGCGGTACTTGGCGTTGTTCGGATTGTTCTGGGGGATGGAGTCACGCGAGTACAGGCAGTACTCGTAGTGCAGCGGCGTCGGCTCGAAACCCCAGTTCTTCTTGAACGAGTACGAACCGGTGCCGTGCTTGCTGCGGCCGTAGTCGAAGGTCTTGAGCCCGCGGCCGCATGCCCGCCGCATCAGCTCCCAGTACTTGAAGTCGTTGGCGGCCAGGTCGCGTGCGGCCACGTCGTCGCCAGCGTAGTACGGCAACACCTCGTCGCGGAAGTAGAAGCTCATCACGCTGGACACCGTGCGGCCATCGGGCGCCGTGACGGTGAGCACCTCGCAATCCGGGCCGAAGGTCCGCTGCAGGGTCTCGAACCAGCGCTTCGGCATCGCCGGGGTTCCGTGTCGGTGCACGTTGTCGGCATAGAGAGCAAAGAACCGCTCGACGCCGGGGTCGACCTGTGAGACCAGGCCGTTCTTGATGCCCTTGCGTACCATCGCGCGCTGCTTGCGGGGGATGGCCAGCATGTTGGCCTCTTCGTCGGGCTGGATCTCCTTGCGGAAGGTGACGTAGAGGTCCTGCAATGGCCAATCGCCGTGCCGTCGCACGACATTGCGCAACTCCAGGTGCGGCACGCGCAACTCGCGACCCAGCGCCACCGCCCGTTGCTCGAGCGCCTCGGCGCTGGCATCGTCCACCGCCGCGACGCCGCCGTATACGGCGAAGGGTAGGCCCACCAGTGCACTGCCGAACAGCCAGCTGCGCACGTGGGCCAGGGGCAGCACGCCGGTGATGTGCCCGCCCTCCTCGGCAAACAGGAAGTGCGTGTCGTGGCGGTAGACCTCGCGCAGCACCTGCTGCCAGCCACTGCGGTGGAAGAAGGTCGCTGCCGGACAGGCTTGAACAAACGCGTCCCAGCGCACGGCGGCGGCGGGGTCTCGGGGGTCGAGTCGGTGGACGCTGGGCACGGTGGTCAGACCGGCGCAGGAACAGGCGCGCCGGTCTCGGCCAGGGGCCGCACCGGCCGCCCCAGGAAGATGTCGTCCATCCGGCCCCAGCGGAAGTCGGCCAGCAGCAGGCGCAGCTTGGCTTCCATCTGCGACAGGTTCACGTAGTGGCGGAACCGCGTGCGTGCGTCGATGCCGTTCAGTCGCGGCTGGTCCGGGTCGATCTCCCAGGGATGGAAATAGAACACCGCCGGCTCGCCATCGACGGCGTTCACCCGCTGCAGCATCCAGCGCGAGACGGCGTAGGGCAACAGTCGGAAGTAGCCCCCGCCGCTGGAGGGCAGGTTGCGTCCCACCATGCGCAACGTGGTCGCGGGGATCTCGAGCAATTGCTCGTTGACGCGGTAGGCGAAGCGCGGCGAATCGGGCATGCCGTAGTGGTCGTGCGCAATCGGGTAGACACTCGAGCTGTAGCGATAGCCCGCCCGCGCCAGCGTGTCGAAGGCCCACAGGTTCGCGCTGCCGATCGAGAAACTCGGCGCCCGGTAGCCCCGCACCTCGACGCCCGCCACGTCCTCGAGCATGAGCTTGGCCCGCCGCACATCCTCGAGGAAACGGGCTTCGTCGAGGTCGCTGGCACGCTCGTGGCCGTAGCCGTGGCTGGCCAGTTCATGGCCGCGGGCGACGATCTCGCGCACGAGGTGCGGATAGCGCTCGGCGATCCAGCCCAGGGTGAAGAAGGTGGCGCGTGCCCCGTACTCCTCGAACATGGCCAGGATGCGCTGCAGGTTGTGCTCGACCCTGCAGGCACGACTGGCCCACTCCTCGCGCGAGATGTACGGCGCGAATGCCGAGACCTGGAAGTAGTCTTCCACGTCGACGGTCAGCGCGTTGGTCAGGGGCTGCGGCATGGCGGCGTCGGGCTGGGGTGGCGGATCGCTGCTCAGTGAGCGCCGGCGCGCAGCCAGTTCCAAAGGTCAGCCGCGATCCGCGGGGCTGCGTGGCCGTCCCAATACTCGGGCACGCGGCCGCGCTTGCCGCGGCCGCCGAGGATGTCGGCGACGCCATCCAGTATGGCCGTGCGATCGCGGCCGACCATGGTGTTGGTGCCTTGCTCGACGGTGATCGGTCGCTCGGTGTTCTCGCGCATGGTCAGGCACGGCACGCCCAACGCAGTGGTTTCTTCCTGCAGGCCACCGGAGTCGGTGAGCACCAGCGTCGCACCGGCCATCAGACCCACCATCTCCAGGTAGCCCTGCGGCGGCAGAACGGCGACACGGCTGGGGTCGAGCCGATCGCGCAGGCCGTGGCGCTCGATGTTGGTGCGGGTGCGCGGATGCATCGCGAACACCAGTGGCAACTGGCGCGACACGGTGTCCAGCGTCTGCAGCAGATCGCCCAGCACCGCAGCGTCGTCGACGTTCGAGGGGCGGTGCATGGTCACCACCGCGTAGCCGCGCGGGTGGAGCAGCAATGCGGGGTCGAGTTCGTGCAGGCGCAGGGTGTCGGCCGCGCTGCGTGCGCGCTCGCGGCTGTCGAGCAGGGAGTCGATCATCACGTTGCCGCTGAAACACACCCGTGACTCGGCGATGCCCTCGCGCTGCAGGTTTGCGGCGGCGCTGCGCTCGGTGGTGTAGAGCCGGTCGGCCAGCTGATCGGTGAGCACGCGGTTGATTTCTTCGGGCATGCGCCGGTCGTAGCTGCGCAGCCCGGCCTCCACATGCACCACGGGTACCGCCTTCTTGGACGCCACCAGCGCACAGGCCAGCGTGGAGTTGACGTCGCCCACCACCAGCACGCAGCTGGGGCGGTGTTCGTCGATGACCGGCTCGAACCGGCGCATCACCTCGGCGGTCTGCACCGCATGACTGCCCGAACCCACTTCGAGGTTGATGTCGGGCGTCGGCAGGCGCAGGTCTTCGAAGAGCTGGTGGCTCATGCCGTGGTCGTAGTGCTGGCCGGTGTGCACCAGCAACGCCGCTATGGGCGGTTCATGCGCGGCAAAGGCGCGCAGGATGGGCGCCATCTTCATGAAATTCGGCCGTGCGCCGACGACGCAGATCACGGGGCCGATCGTCGCGGCAGGGGTCTGGGAGGAGGTCATGTCTTGCCTTCGTCGCTCGGCCGGGCAATCGCCCCCACGAGCTTCTGCAGCAGCGCCAGGATCTGCAGGTTGGTTCGCTCGAGCCGCAGCATCCCGCGCTCCAGCCGCTGGAGCTGGTCGGCGCGCTGGTCGGCGGTCAAGGCCGCGAGTTGCTTGGTCATCGCCGCGGCCGATTCGGCATCGACCTTGAGCTGCTCGAGGTCGACATCGAGCGCCATCGAACCGCTGTTGCCGCCCACCGAGCGTTCACCAGCCACCTGCGCGGCCTGGGCGGGGACATGTGACTCCTGCGCGAACTCGCGCACCACCTCGTCGACGTCGGCTCGCGTGAGATGGGTCTTGCCGGTCAGGAACCCGAGCAGCAGCAAGCGGTCGCACACCGAGTTGATGCGGCGCGGAATGCCGCCACTGGCCTTGTGGATGCCCTCGAAGGCATCGGCGTCGAAACTGGGCTTGCCCGTGGATCCAGCGCACTTCAGGCGATGCTCGATGTAGTGCTGGGTCTCCTCGGCATCGAGCGGCCCGATGTGGCAGGTGGCCGCCACCCGCTGGCGGAACTGCTCCATTTCGGGGCGCTGCAGGATCTCGCGGAACTCGGGCTGCCCGACGAGGAAGCTCTGCAACAGCGCCTGGTTGCCGAACTGGAAGTTCGACAGCATGCGCAGCTCCTCCACCGCACGGGGCGTGAGGTTCTGGGCCTCGTCGACGATCAGCAGGCAGCGCTTGCCCTTGCTGGTCTGGCTGATCAGGAAGGCTTCGAGCGTGATCAGCAGCTCTGACTTGGGTACGTCCTTGACCCGAAACCCGAACGCTGCACCCACCATGCGCAGCGTGTCTTCGGCCCCGAGCTGGGTGGTGACGAGGTGGCCCACCACCACGTTGCTGCCGTGCAACCCTTCGATCAGCGCGCGCAGCAGCGTCGTCTTGCCCGCGCCGATCTCACCCGTGATGACGATGAACCCTTCGTTGCGCGACACGCCGTAATCGAGGTAGGCCTTGGCCCGGCGGTGCTGCTTGCTACCGAAGTAGAAGCTCGGATCGGGGTTGAGCTGGAAGGGCTTGTTCGTGAGCCCGTAGAACGCCTCGTACATGGTGATCAGAAGCGCACGCCGTAGGTGGCGAACACCGCGTTCTCGGTATAGGGATTGGTGAGGCTGTCGAATTCGACGCGGCGCGCGCCGAGCGACAAGCGGCCCTCCCGGCCAAGCTGCGTGGTCCAGTTCAACAGCAGCGAGCGCAGGTCGTTGCCCCGGGTGGTGCCGGCGTCAGCCGTGCGCTGGTCGGACAGCGTGAGGCTGATGCCGGTCACCGGTGTCAACTTGTGGCCCAGAGTCAGCGAGTAGCCGTGCTGGCGCACACGCGTGGCGCCACCGAGGGGGTCGATCGCCTGCGCGCCTTCGTCGAGCCTGCGGCTGTCGCTGCGATACGCGGCCGCCGAGAACGAGGTGCGCACGCCTTGCCAGGCGAAACTCGCGTCCTGGCGCGACACCAGCGTGACCTGGGAATTCAGGAACCCGAAAGTCACCTCGGCGTTCGGACTGATCCCCAGCGCTGCCAGCCGTTGAAGCACCAGAATGGCTCGCTGCAGCGGGTCGGGCTGTTCAGCAGCCAGGCTGGCAAACAGCAAGGCGAACATCGTGCTCGTGGAGGTGGGCACGAAACTCGTCCCGCCAGTGGACACGTCGCGGGAACTGCTCAGGCTCCAGCTTGCGCGCGACAGGCGCTGCGTATAAACAAGGCGGTGTCCATCGCCGAAGTAGCGCTGCTCGCGTTGCAACACGAACTGGGTTCGTTCGCTGGGCAGCCACTGCACGCCCAGGGCCCAGGTCGTGCTGTGGGTGTCTGCTACGGAAACGATATCGCTCTTGTCGCGACCGATGCTGCCGTTCAGGCGCAGGTCGGCGCCCACGCGATAGCTCGTGCCCACGCTCAATGCATCGGTCGTGCTCTGGCGGCCTGACTCATAGTCGACCCGCTGTCGCACTGCGCTGACGCTCCAGCCCAAACGCGGTGCGCCCTGCGACGACACCACCAGCGAGCCCGTATTGGACGTGGAGTCACCCAGGGTGGTACTGGCGGCCGACTGTCGCCCGTGCTGCAGGCGCGCCTCGATCTGGCCCCACGTGCCCAAGGGCCGCAGCAGATACGGCGACAGGTTCAGGCTGCGCACCTCTGTACGGTTCGAGCTGTCGAACGCCGTATCTGTCGTTTGCAGCCCGAACGCCGAGATCGTCTGCTGCGAAATCGACGCGCTCGAGTCGATGTACAGCCAATTGCTGACCAGTTCACCTCGCAACTGAGCGCGCAGGCCCTGGGTCACTTCGTTGGCCTTGGTCTCGCGCGCATGAGCCGAGCCCGATACCGAGTAATCCAGCGAGCCCGTCAGGCGCGCGCTGCGATGACCCAGGCTCAAACCGGCGGTGAGTTGGGTCACGAGATCGCCGCGCTTGTCGTCGTCACGCAAGAGCGCGTTGTCGGTATACGTCTCGCTGATTGACAGCGACGGCACGAGCGTCGTGCTGCGCGCAGCGCCTGCCTCTTGCGCCAGCACGGCCGGGCCGACGCAAACGCCGGCCATGAACAGCGCCCAGGGCCGGGCATGCAGCGGCAGCCAGCGGCCGTGGCTCGGACCGGGCCGCGCAGCGATCACCGGGTCAATCATGCCGGATCAGACGGCTGCGCCGCCCGCGCCTCCGGTGCGCCATAGCCATAGCCGTAGCCATAGCCATAGCCACCATAGCCATAGGAGCCATGGATCTGGCTCGTCGCCTTGTTCAGCAGCATCAGCTTGACCGGACACGCCTCGATCGTGGACAGCGCATGCTGAACATCGGCCTGCAGTGTCTTGCCGGCGTGCACCACGACGACGATCTGCCCCATGTGCGATGCCAACACGCGCGATTCGGTGGTGAGCAGCAGGGGCGGGGAATCGAAAATGATGATGCGGTCGGCGTAGCGGCTGGCCATGTCCGCCAGCAACTGGCGCATGGCATCGCTGGCCAGCAACTCGGTGGCACGGGGGTGTGGCGTGCCACTGGGCAGTACGGTGAGTTTGTCGATGTTGGTGCGCAACAGCACGTCCGACATCTCGGCGCGCCCTTCGAGCAGGTCGAGCAGGCCCGGCCCCGGCGGCAAACCCAGCATGCGCAGCACCGAAGGCCGGGCGACGTCGGCATCGACGAGCATGACCGTGTGGTCGAGCTCGGCCGCGATGCTCATCGCGAGATTGACCGACGTGAAGCTCTTGCCTTCACCCGACAGCGCGCTGGTCACCATGATCAGGTTGCCGTGGTTCACCGGCGCAGCACCCTTGCCCATGGCATTGAGGATGAGCGGCCGCTTGACCACCCGGAACTGATCCGCGATGTTGGTTCGCGGCGCATTGGGCGTCACGATGCCGGCAGCCTGCAGCGCCTGCAGGTCCAGGTCGACCCGGCGCGACGTGACGACGGGCTCGCCGCGCGGCACGCTCGCGCGTCCGACTGCCTGAGGCGGCGCCGCGTCAACTGAAGGCGTCGAAATCGGTGTCGGGGCCTGGGCCGGCGCCTCGTCGCCCGGAATCTCGACGCCGGCCTGCCGCAACTGGGCCAGGCGCTGCGCGGCCTGTTCGATCAAGCTGCTCATGGCGTCAGCCCACCTATCTGTTGGAGAGTATGGCCAGGACCGTCAAGCCGATGGCAAAGAGCACCACCAGCCCGCTCGATCCGGCGATGAACCGAATCAGGTCGATCCGGTTGCGGCGCATGTCGGTATCGCCCATCACCATGCTGACCACCCCGAGCACCGGCAGACCGGTCTTGGCGCGCAACTCAAAGGCGGCGTCATAGACCGGCCTCAGCTGGCTTCCGGCGAATGCCACGAACAGCCCCGCACCGAGAGCGATCACAAGCGCCAGTGGATAGAGGATGAAGCGGTTGGGCCACACCGGCTTGGGCGATACGCGTGGCGGATCGATCAGCCTGAAGTCGGCGACACCGGAAGCCACATCGAGGTCACCTGACATGACCGCAGCCTGGCGCCTGGCCACCAGGTCCTCGTAGTTCTTCTTGGTAATCGCGTAATCGCGATTGAGCTGGGCGGCCTCGGCCTCGATCTGGGGCGAGGTCTTGAGCAGAGCCTTGGCTTGTGCATAGCGTGTCGAATACTCCCCGACGCGGGCACGCAGGGAGGCCACCTGCACCTCGGCATTGGCCAGGAGCCGGTTGAGCTCCTGTGCCGCCAGGCTGGTAGGTGCCATGCCGCCCGGCGCATTCATGGCGCGCTTGCGCTGCTCGGCAACTTCCTTCTTCTTCTGATCCTCAAGCTCGGTGATCAAGCGCCGCGTGCTCACGACCTCCGGATGCAGGTCGGTATAGCGTTGCAGCAGCGCATCGAGGTTGCGCTTCTGGGCCTCGAGCCGCGCATCGATCTCGGGTGTCGACACTGCAATCGCCGATTCCTGCAACAGGCTTTGCGTGGCACCGCCCTGGGCCGATCGGTCTGCGGCCAGTTGAGCACGTGCCGAGTCACGCGCGTTCTCGGCCTCGCGCAGCTCGAGTCGCGCCTGATCCAACAGCTTGCCAATCTCGACCAGACGCGATGCAGAGTCGCGTCCATCGGCCGACTGGACGTCGATGTTGCGCAGGCGGAACTCCTTCAGCCGCGCCTCTGCCTCTTCGAGCTTGGCCTCATAGTTCTTGATCTGCTCATTGAGGAAGACCTTGGCCGAGTCGGTGTCCTTGCGGCTGGCGCCCAGACTGGACTCGACGAAGATCGAGACCAGCGACTGGATCACGCGCTTGGACTTCTCCTTGTCGCTGTCGCGATAGGACAGCGAATACAGGTTGTCCCGCCCCGTGCTCCGGATCTCGAGCGTCTTCATCAGATGCTCGATCAACGCCTCCTGCTGCGCCTTGGACTCGCTCTTGAGGTCGAGGTCGGCCATGCGGATCAGCTTTTCGATGTTGGGACGGCTGATCAACGTACGGCTGAGCATGCCCACCTGCTGATCGACATTGGGCTGGACCGTGAGCCCCGACATCAGCGGCTTGAGGATGGATTGCGTATCGACGAAGATGCGCGCCGATGCCTCGTACTTGTCGGGAACATTGAACACCACAACGGCGCCGACAAGGCCGACGATCCATGCGGCAGCCAGTGCGGGCCAGCGGAACTTCCACATCCGTCGGGCCAGGGTGGTGAGTTGGCTGATCAGTTCTTCCATGGGGGTCGCCGCAGTTCAGGCAAGGATCTGGTCGCCGGCGGGCCGGTCAGAACAGGCTCTGCGGAATGATCAAGATGTCGCCCGGCCGCATCTCGACATTGGCCGACACATCGCCGCGCTTGACGAGGTCCTTCAGCCGCACGGAGTAGCGCTTGTTGCCGTCGGCGCCGCGCATGATGATCGCCGAGTTGCCGTCGGCGAAATCGGTGAGACCGCCCACCGCGATCATCACGTCGAGCACGGTCATCTTCTGCTTGTACGGAAGGGATTGCGGCTTGGCCGCCTCGCCCACGACGCGGATCTGTTCGCTGTACGGGCCGACGAAGCCGGTCACGATGACCGTGACGACCGGGTCGCGAACGTACTTGGACAACTGCTTCTCGACCTCGCGCGCGATCTCGGACGAGGTCTTGCCCTGGGCCACCAGCTCGTCGATCAGGGGCGTGGCCACCTTGCCATCGGGACGCACGGGAACCGACATCGACAACTCGGGGTTGCGCCAGACGGTGATGCTGAGGTTGTCGCCGGGGCCGACGACATAGTTGTAGCTCGCCGTGTCGGCCGTGGCTGGCGCGGGTGGATAGCTGGATGTACTGGCACAGCCAGCCAGCGACAGCACCGCCAGTGCGCCAACCCAGCGGCCATACCAGGAGCGAAGGAACGAGCGGAGGAACGAGTTCAAGGCACACACCCCTTTTGGTCTGATGAGCAGCACCGGCGCATGCCGGCAGCGGGCGATCCGAGTGGCCCGGCTGTCGAGTGCGCGGAGCCTGGGCACCCCTGGGAACGGCGGGGCGCGTCAACCACGGCGAATCATGGCATAGGCCTGTTGCACGCTGACGCGACTTTGGTCGTCCCAGCCCCGTGGCGGGCCAAAATTCACGTTTCAGACACCCCTCAGGTGAGTGGCCCAATGCAAAAAGGGGCCCCAATCGGGGCCCCTTCGGGGTGGCCGGCGGGCGGAGACTCCGCCGGCGCGATCAGATCACAAGCCGGCGATTACTTCGCGGCCTTGCGGCGGCTGGCCAGGCCGATACCGGCCAGAGCCAGACCTGCCAGGGCCAGCGTGCCCGGCTCGGGAATGCCGAACACGGCGGAGACGTCACCGGTGACATTGATCGTGCCCGGGGCGACGACGAAGTTGTCGAAGTCGCCGTCGACGTTGACCACCAGGTGGAACGGATCGGGCGACGTGAAGTAGCCCTCGCCCAAAGCGGTCAGCGTGAAGTTCTTGAACCACAGGTCGAACGCACCCGGGTTGCCGACGATGCCCAGCGCAGCGAACAGGTCGGTACTGAAGGCGATCTTGTAGTCGTCGGCGTTGCCGCCGATCACCACCGGATCAGCACCGGTGGCGCCCAACGCCAGCGTGGTGTCCTGGTCCGGGTCGATGTAAAGCTCGAACGCGCCAGACGTGCCCACGAAAGACGACGGACCCGACACATAGCCGGCCGAGGTGAAGGTGGCGTACAGGCCGTAGCAGTTCGCGCCCAGGCAGTTCAGCTGGGTGGGCGCCACCAACGTCGTGCCGTCGTTCTTGAAGAACTGGCCGAAGTTGGCGTAGGCGGCCGTCGCAAACGTGAAGTCGGGGTTGATGGTCAGCTTCTCGAAGTAGCCGCCGTTCATCTTGTCGGCCGTGAAGCTGTTGGCCAGCGCGCCAGGCACGCTGCCCTCAGAAATGGTGAAGTCCTCGTAGGTGGGGGCCGCTTGAGCGACACCGGCTACGAGCATCGAGGCTGCTGCCGCGATCGAAAGAAGATGCTTCTTCATGAGTGATCTCCGCTTGAGTCTTGAATCGGTCGGGCCTTTGACTGCCCCGCGCTCTACATAAGCACGCGGCGTGCCAGAAAAAAAAGCCCTGCGATATCAACAGGTTGCAAGCCACCCCCCCAGTTTGTTGGCGCGCCTGTCAAGTTTTTCGACACATCCGGCGCCGCCTGGCCCCCGCCAGTGGGTCGTCGGACGCTGCCCGACCCTCGCCGACACTGCACGGCAGTGGTAGCCTCGCGCAACGCCGTTTCCATCACCTCAGGGCAAACCCGATGCAACCTTCGCTGCAGCCGCGCGGCAAGACGCGCGATGAGATCGCCCAGGCGTACAAGTCGGAACCGTGGTGGTACGACCTGCGGGGCTTCTTCATCCTGACGTTTGCCTACAACAGCACCCTGGGCCAGCAGCTACGGTTCTTCGGACCCAACTTCGGCTCGCGTCACCTCGAGGTGGCCTGCGGCACGGGCACGCTGCTCGAACTCGTGCTGCGCTGGCGGCGCTGGAAGAAGCTGCCGGCGGTGCACATCACCGGCATCGATTACGCCGAGTCGATGCTGGCTGGGGCGATGCGCCGTTTCGCCCGGCAGCCGGACATCGACTTCCAGCATGCCGACGCCGCCGCTCTGCCCTTCGAGGCGGCGCATTTCGACACGGCCAACATCGCCAACTCCATCCACTGCTTTCCGGATGTCGACGGCGCGCTGCGCGACATCCTGCGCGTGCTCAAGCCCGGCGGCACGCTGGCGGCCAACGTGCTGCTGTATCCGCGGGGGCCGTGGCCCCTGCGGGGCTGGGCGCAGCGCATCAACGATTGGGGCATCCGCAAGGGGATCCTGTACACGCCGTACGAGCAGGCCGACATTCGGTCGCGCATCGAGCGCGCGGGGTACGAGATCGTCGGCGAGTCGGTGTCGGGCAACTGCTACAACGTGATGGCGCGGCGTCCGACATGAGCATGGCGGCAGAACCGACGGAATCGGCCACGCCCAGCGTCGACTTCGACTACGACCGTGCGTTCTCGCGCAACATCGGCTGGGTCACGCGGCAGGAGCAGACCCGTTTGCAGCGCGCGCGAATCGCGATCGCAGGCCTTGGCGGCGTGGGCGGCGCGCACCTGCTCACGCTGTGCCGGCTGGGCCTGCAGGACTACGCGATCGCCGACTTCGATCGCTTCGAGGTCCACAACTTCAACCGCCAGGCCGGCGCATTCGTCTCCACGCTGGGCGTACCCAAGGCCCAGGCGCTCGCGCGGATGGCCCGCGACATCAATCCGCAGGCCCGTATCGATGTCTTTGACGAGGGAGTCACACCCGAGAACGTCGAGCGCTTCCTGAAGGGCGTGGATGTCTATGTCGACGGCATCGACTTCTTCGCGATGCCGGCGCGCCGGCTGCTCTTCAATGCCTGCACACGGCTGGGCATACCCGCGGTCACGGCAGCCCCGCTGGGGATGGGCGTGTCGCTGCTGGTGTTCCTGCCTGGCCGGATGAGCTTCGAAGACTATTTCCGGCTCGAAGGCCACCCCCCCCAGGAGCAATACGCCCGGTTCATCGCCGGACTGTCACCGGCGATGCTGCAGCGGCACTACCTGGCCGACCCCGACGCGGTGAACTTCGCGCAGCAGCGCGGGCCGTCCACCATAATGGCCTGCGAGCTGTGCGCCGGCGTCACGGCGACCACGGTGCTCAAGCTGCTTCTGGGCCGCGGCGAGGTGCGCGCTGCGCCGTGGGCGATGCAGTTCGATGCCTACAGCCAGAGGCTGCGCTACACCTGGCGGCCAGGCGGCAACGCCCACCCTCTGCAGTGGCTGATGCTGAAGCTCATACGCCCGCGGCTGGCCCTCGGGGGCTGACGGCCCGGGTGCTCTGCGCGTCGGCAGGTGAGCGGCGGGAACGACTCAGGGACCGAGTTGTTGCTTCAGGCGGATCACCTCGTCGTAGCCGGCGAACTTGTCGCCGAGCGCGGCAAGCTTGTCGAGTTCGCTGCGGGCCACGTCCTTCTGACCTGACGCGATGGCCGTGCGGGCCAGACTCAAGCGCAGTGCGGCCTCGTCGGGCTTCAGCGCGACGGCCTTGCGCGCGGTTTCCAGCGCGCGCTCATGCCGCCCCGAGGCGCTGAGCACCTGGGCCAGCGTGTCGAGCATGGCGGGGCTGCTGGGCAACAGGCTGGCGGCACGTTCGGCGTGCGTCAGCGCCTCCTGGGCCCGCCCCTGCTTCAACACCGCCCAGGCCAGGTTGTTCCAGGCGCCGGGGTTGTCGCCTTGGCGGCGCGTCACCTCCAGGTAGCGTCGCTCGGCCAACGCCCAGTTGCCTTCTGCCAGGGCGTGGTCGCCCAGGTAGTACCAGAACCCGGCATCGTCGGGGCGGGCTTTGGATTGGGCCGCCGCGAACGCGTCGGCTTCTCCCGCGCGTCCAGCTGCCTTGAGCGTTGCATGCAGGCGTGCCGCCACGGCTGCGCCCCCGGTCTTGCCCAGCGCAGCACGGTAGGCAGCAATCGCGGCGTCCCAGCTCTTGCGCGAGGCCTGGATGTCGCCTTCGTAGGCGTAGCCTTCCATGCGCTGGGGCTGGCGCTTTTGAACCAGGCGGGCCACGGCCAGCGCATCTGCGTGGTGGCGGGTCTGGACCGCCAAGCCCATGAGCACCTTCTGCACCCCTGGATGATCCGGTGCCAGTTCGAGCGCCCTGCGCAACTGGTCCAGCGCCACGTCGGGTTGGCGAACCGCCATGTGCGCTTCAGCCAGTCTCACCAACGGCCCGGGCTGGCTGGGCAGCATGGCCGCCAGCTTCTTGAAGGTGGTCACGGCCTGCTGGCCCTCGCCTGCCGCCATCTGGGCCACCCCCAGGACCTCGAGCACGGTCGCCTGCTCGGGCAGCGCGGCAATGGCATCCTGTGCCACCACCAGTGCCTGCTTGGCCGAGCCCTGCCTCAAGTGATGCTCAACCAGTGCCACCCGTGCCGCTGCCTCGCCGGAATCGGCCTTGACCGCGTCGACCAGCAATGGCTCGATCGACGCAGCCGGCGCACCCGCGCGCTGTCGCACCTCGGCAACCGCCAACAACGCGCGCGCGTTGCGGGGCTCGGCCTTGAGGATGCCCTGGAAGTGACTCTCGGCCTGTTCGTAGCGCCGTTCGGCCAAGTCGAGCCGCGCCAGTTGAGACGCCGCCGGGAAGTACACCGGGTCGCGTTGCAGTGCAGCCGCGAAGTGCTGACGCGCCGCGGCCGCGTCCTTGCGTTGAAGCGCCACCTTGCCGCGCAGCTCTTCGGCCAGGGGCTTGCCCGGCTGCTTGCGGTCCAGGCCCTCGATCGCCCGCAAGGCGCCGTCGAGGTCCTTGCGGCTGAAGCGGACGCTGATCAGGGCCAGATCGGCATAGGTGTCTGGCTGGCTCGCCGCCAGGCTCTGAAGCTCGGAGAAGGCGGCGTCCGCTTCGCCGCGGGCCAGGCGCGTCAGCGCCAGCGCCGCACGCAACTTCGGGTCGTCGGGGCTGCGCTCGGCGGCTCGATTGAACAGCTCCACGGCACGTGGCGCTTCGCCGACGAGGAGGAAGCTCTCGGCCGCCAAGGCCATCGCCTCGGACGGGGGCTGCGGCGCGGCGAGCACAGGTTGCAGCACCACCAGGGCCTTGGCGGGCTGACCGCCGCGCAGGTGCGTGCGCGCCAGCAACAGCCGCGCGCTCTGCAGCTCAGGATCGGTGCGCAGGGCCTTGCCCAGTTGCGCCTCGGCCTGCAGCAACGAGCCCAGATGGAGCTCGACCGTACCGGCAAACTGCAGCAACCGGGCGTTGCGCGGCGCAACCTTGAGCAGCTGCGCCACCTTCTCGCGCGCGCCAGCCAGGTCTCCGGCCAGAAAGGCAAACTGGGCGTCGAAGAACTTGGTCTGGATGTGACCGGGCAGGACCTTGTTCAAAGCCGAGAACTGCTGCCGGGCCCCTTCGATGTCCTGCCGATGGAGCAGCACGTTGATGATGCCCGAGTGGCCCGGCATGCTGGCCTGGTGCTGGGCCACCACCTGGCGGTAGGCCTGCAGCGCGCCTTCGTCGTCGCGCTTGCCGTACAGCAGCAGATCGGCCAGCAGCAGCAACGCATCGACGTCTGACGGCCTGCGCGCGAGCGTTGCCCTCACCGCCGCGAGCGCGCCGTCCAGGTCACCGCTGCCGGCACGCATGCGGGCCTGCACCAGACTGGCCGAGGCGTTTGCGGGCTCCAGCTTCAGCGCGTCGTCGAGTGCCGCCTGAGCCAGGGCGCGCTGCCCCAATCGGGCATGCGCGGCGGCCAGCATGGCCTTGAGCTCGGCCTGGGCCGTCTCCTGTCCCAATACGGTCTTGCCGAACTGGTCGATCAAGGCTTTGAACTGGTCTTCTGCCACCATGGCGCGTGCCAGAGCCGGCACCACCAGGTCATCGGGGAACTTCGACTGCCGCGCCTTGCGCAGCTCGATCGACGCATTGCGCGGGTCGCCCGCCTCGAGCAGCAATTGACCGAGCAGGAAACGCGCCTCGCCGGAGCCGGCGTTCTGTTGCAGCGCGCTCTTGAGCTCGATAACGGCGGCCTTCGGGTCGTTGCGCTGGATGTAGCCCTTCGCGGAGGCCAGCAGTTCGGCCTCGCTGCGCTGGCTGCAGCCGGTGAGCAGTGCGGCCGCCGTCGCGGTACAGGCCAGCAGGATACGCAGCTTCGACACGATTTCTCCCCAACGGCCGCGATGCGGCTCATGTGTGTGCGCAGATCAGATCTACTTGACGCCCAGACGCTTCATCAGGTCATACAGCGTCGGCCGGCTGACCCCGAGCATCTCGGAGGCCCTCACGATGTTGCCATTGGCCCGGGCCAGCGCGGTCACGATGGCCTGTCGCTCCGCGGCTTCTCGCACCGCTCGCAGGTCGAGGTCGGCGGCGGCCGCGGCATCAGGTGCGGCACCGGGATCGGGCAGCCCGATGTCGTCGACGGTGATGCGGCCCGCATCGGCCATGATCGCTGCGCGCTTGATCGAGTTGTACAGCTCGCGCACGTTGCCCGGCCAGCGGTGGTGTTCGATCGCACGCACGGCGTCGTCGGTGAGCACCATGGAGCCGCGTCGGTTTTCCTGGGCGAATCGCGCCAGGAACGCATGTGCCAGCAACACGGCGTCACCCACCCGCTCACGCAACGGCGGTATGGTGACCACGATCTCGGCCAGCCGGTAGTACAGGTCCTCGCGGAACCGCTGCTCGCGGATGAGCTGCTGCAGGTCTTGATGCGTGGCGCACACCACGCGCACGTCGACCGGGATTTCGCCACGGCCGCCGATGCGCTCGATCGTGCGCTCCTGCAGGAAGCGCAGCAGCTTGGCCTGAAGTGGCTGTGGCAGGTCGCCGATCTCGTCGAGCATCAGCGTGCCACCGTGCGCCGTTTCGATCTTGCCGGGCGTGGTCTTGGTGGCGCCGGTGAAGGCCCCGCGTTCGTGCCCGAAGAGCTCGCTCTCGAGCAGGGCCTCGGGTATGGCCGCGCAATTGATGGCGACGAACTTCCCACTGCGGCGCGAAGCCTGATGCAGGCCCTGGGCCAGCACTTCCTTGCCGGTGCCGCTCTCGCCCAGCAGCATGACCGTGGCATTGCTCGAGGCCACCTTCTCGACCGTACGGCAGATGCGCAGCATGGCGGGGTCGCGCGTGATCAGCCCGGCCAGCGCATCGGGTTGGCGCGATGCCTGCAGCCGCCGGTTTTCGGCCTGGAGTTCAGCCAGCCTGAAGGCGCGGTCGATGGTCAGCCCCAGCAACTCAGGCTCGAAGGGCTTGGCAAAGAAGTCGTACGCGCCCAGGGCGATGGCCCGCAGCGCATTGGCCTGGTCGTTCTGCCCCGTCAGGACGATGACCTTCACGTTGGGGTCGACGTCGAGCAACTGTTCGAGCAGTCGAAAGCCCTCGGAGACCGAGTCAGGGTCCGGCGGCAGGCCGAGATCCATGGTGACGACCGCAGGCTGGAAGCGTCGAAACTGCACCAGCGCCTCTTCACGGTCTTTGGCGGTGACCGCGTCGTAGCGGTCGAGCGACCACTTGATCTGCTTTTGCAGCGCGAGGTCATCCTCGACGATCAGCAGGGTGGGATTGGCTGCAGTCATGTGACGCCGTTCAAAGCCAGGTCGGATTGCTTGCGCCTGTCGAACAGAGGCAGCAGGATCGTGATGACCGTCCCGCGACCGACCTCGCTGTCGACCTCGATGCTGCCCCCCAGCTCCTTGATGTACTGGAAACTCTCGTAGGACCCGATGCCCATGCCGCTGTGCTTGGTGGTGCTGAACGGGCGGAACAGGCGGGTCTGGACGAACTCGGGGCTCATGCCCTCGCCTGTATCGCCCACCACCACCATCGCACGGCCCGAGGACTGCTGCAGCCGCAACCACACCCTACCCGATGGGGGCGTGGCGTCCAGTGCATTCTGCACGACATGCCCGAGCACACGCGCCATGCGATCTTCATGTCCGCGCGTGGCCACGGCGTCGACGATCTCGAGCTCCAGCACGCGGCCACGGCCACGGGCCATCGACTCGATGCCGCGCGCGATGGGCTCGAGCTCGACGCCCGATGCGCCCCCGGGTGGTCGCGCACCCTCGCGGAGTTGCAACATCATCTGCCGCATCTTCTCGAGTGAGCTCTCCACCGTCAGAAGCATGTCCTGCTGGAACTCGGGGTTGTCGCGGTGGCGTTCGGCGTTCTTCATCATCAGCGACAGCTGCGTGATGATGTTTTTCAGGTCGTGAACCACGAAGGCCGACATGCGATTGAAGGCATCGAATTTGCGCGCTTCGAGCAGGGCCTCGGTGGCATGCATCAGGGCGAGGTAGCTGGCCGCCTGGCGGCTGGCCGTCTTGAGCAAGTCGCGCACCTCCCAGTTCAGCTCGAGCGCGGTGCGTGGCTTGCACAGCACCACGAAGCCGATCATGTCATCGGCAACCCGCAGCGGCACGGCAGCCCAGGCCGTGGCATCGGCAAGCAGCCAGCGCGGCAACGCCAGTTGTTCATAGACTCGCGGCGACCGCCGGTACTCGGCCAGGTCGATGATCCAGTCGCGCTGCCGCATGAAGGCGCAGAACTCGCTGGCCTGAGGCTCGGTATCGGGCACGACTGGCGCGCTCCAGACCGTCACCTGCGCATACCGGCTGTCGTCCAGCCCGCGCAGCCAGAGCGCCCCTCCCGAGCACTCGATCATGTCGGCCAGCCCGCGAACGACCCGTTGCCCCACTTCCTGGGCGCCGGCGCGGGTCGAAAGCATGTCGGTGAAGCGCAGCCACTCCTGGCGGTAGTCGTAGCGGTAACGGAAGAAGTTCTTGCCCAGGAAGACGCGCAGTCTCGCCCGCATCGCGCCCGAGAAGAGCATGGCAGCCAGGAGCGCCAGCGCTGCGAACAGCATGGCCAGTTGCAGCGCTCGCCCCCAGCTGCCACCGAAGAAGCGGACGTAGTAGCCGACACCCGCCATGAACAGCAGGTAGGCACCCACCAACAGCAGCGTTGCCGAGTAGAAAGCGGCCGTGCGCGAGACCTGCATGCGCTGCACCCACGCCGCGTGGCGGCGCGATCCGACCCAGATCAGCGGCACCGCCAGGGTATGGACGGCACCCCGCACCTCCAGCGCATCGGCGTCGAAGCGGCCGAACATCAAGGCTTCGGCATGCAGGTAGACGTCGTACACGAAGACACAGCCCAGTGCCAGGCACACAGGCTTGGCATTCCAGCGAGAGTCCTCGGGCTGGCTGCGGAACAGCTGCTCCACCAGGACCAGGCCGAACACGGCCAGGGCCAGCCAGGCGCCGATGCGTGCCCGGGGGTAGGCCTGGAGCAGGCTGTCCACGGCACCGGCGGGCGTGAGCAGCCATGCGGCCGTTGCCACCAGCGCCAGCGCGGCGCGCCCGGTCCAGCCCAGTGGCCGCTGGATGCCAGAAGCGTCGCCCGACGATCTCGGTGGTGTGAGCAACACCCACAGGTACGCGAACCACAGCGCATAGCGCAGCAGGTCGAGCCAGTCGGCCAGGCTGGTGAGCACGATCAGTTGGGCGTGGCCGAGCCCCAATGCCGCAGCCCATGCAGCGCTGGCCAGAACCGCCGCGCGGCACATGCGCAACGCGGCGTCGCTGTCCACACCGCCTGCGGTACGGCGCACCAGGTGCCAGAGCAGCAGCAGGTGAACCGCCACCGCGCCCGCGTAACCGATGCTCGCCAGGTTCAAGGCCATGACCGCACGGGCTGGGCTTCAGCCATGAACGGTCAACGCGTCGTGCGCAACCGCAGCAGCCCGGGCGGCTCGGAGGCGGGGCGCTGCCGCGCCGCTCAGCGCGCGCCCTTGCCGGTGAGGACCACGCCCACGGTCTCGACCAAGATCACGCAGTCGAGCACCAGGGAATGGTTCTTGACGTAATAGAGGTCGAACTGGAGCTTCTCCGCGGAGTCCTCCACCGTCGACCCGTACTGGTACTTGACCTGCGCCCACCCCGTCAGCCCCGGCTTGATGCTGTGCCGCACGGCATAGTACGGGATCTCCTGCGTGAGCTGCTCGACGAAATACGGCCGCTCGGGGCGCGGGCCGACGAGGCTCATTTCGCCCTTGAGGACATTGAACAGCTGGGGCAGCTCGTCGATCCGGGTGCGGCGGATGAACTGGCCCACTCGGGTGACGCGGCTGTCCTGTGCCGCGGCCCACACCGGCTTGCCGTCCTTCTCGGCATCGGTGCGCATGCTGCGGAACTTGGTGACCAGGAACGGGCGGCTGTTCAGCCCGACGCGCTCCTGGCGATAGAAGACCGGCCCACGGCTCTCGAGCTTGATGGCCAGTGCCGCGACCAGCATGATGGGTGCCGACACGGCGATCAGGATGGCCGAGCAGGCGATGTCGAAGATCCGCTTGACGGTGGTCCGCACCAACCCCTGGTTGAACCCGTCACCGAAGATCAGCCAACCGGCGTTGACATAGTCGATGCGGATTTGGCCCAGCATGCGCTCGAAATAGGTGGTGATGTCGTAGACCCGGATTCCCGCCAGCTTGCAATCGAGCAACTCGCGCAACGGCATGCTGCCGGAGCGGCGCTCGGTGAGGGCTACGACGATCTCGTCGACGCCCAGTTGGCGCGCCGTCTCGGTGAGGGAACGGGTCGTGCCCAGGCACTCGCCGCCGGGCACGGCGCACTGCTTTTCGTTCGGGCCGGGAAAATAGCCCACGATACGAGCCAGCGGATCAGCGCTTCTGAGCGTGGTGCCCACCATTTGCGCGGCCGGGCCAGTGCCGAACACCAGGACACGGCTGCCGGCTCGCCCTTCACCACTCCAGTGGGCCACGAACACGCGCCGGACGATGACCATCGTGATGACGAGCATCGCGGAGACCCGGACCGCCGCCGTGTTGGCCAAACTGAGCGGCAGCAGCGCAAACACCTGATACGTCAGAGCCAACGCCAAGCCCAGTGCGAGCAACGCGCGCAGGCAGGACTCGGCCAGCGAACGGTCGGCCGTGCGCTGGTACAGGCCGGAGGCGGTGTTGATGACGAACATCCCGGCGGCCAGCGAGATGACCTGCGGACCGGCCATGGGCACCAGACCCGCGAGGTCGACCAGGTTGCTGCTTTGAACGACCATGACCGCCGCCAGCGCGAGCAGCGCCAGGCCGAAGTCAAAGCTCATCCGGCGCAGGGTCCAGGTGTGGAAGTAGTGGTTGAAGACTCGAATCATGGAACGCGACGGGGGTTGCGACTCACCCTGGCGTGCTGTGAGGCTTGCGGTCATGTTGGACGGCTCCGGTGCCACGGCGATGACCATCGCCCGAACCCGTAACCGACCCGTTGGCAGGCACTTTAAGCAGCGCCTGTTGGCACCGACAACCCCGGTGATGGGGGGTGCCCGCGACGGATGTCACACTTCGATGCAAACCAAAGTCAATTTCTGGTCCGGCGTGGCGCGCCACACACGCCAGACGACACGCCGACCGATCCCCCAGCGGCCGTCAGTTCGAGATGAGATCGGCATACGTCTGGCTGCATCCGAGCTTGGCCACGCAGGCCCGCCAGGCCGCGTCCGGCTCGCGCAACTCGAAGCGATAGCCATCGGCATCGCCTGGGCGGCGCGCCAGAACGCGCGCCCGCACCACCGACCGGACCCGCTCGCCCAGTTCAACCGTCAACTCGCCGCTCAACCCGGTGGGCAAGGGCAGCGCGCTGCGCGCCCGGAACTCGTCGCTGCAGACCTCGGTGATGTGAAGCCTGACCAATCCGGGTAGCGAGGGTTCACTCACACGCATGGCCGCAGGACAGCGGAATGTGTAACGGGGCCGCCGGCGCCGCTCGGTCGGCCGGTCGGTGGCCCGCGGCAGAACGTCGGCGTAGGCCGGGTGGTCGTAGATCGCGTGCAGCGTCTGCGCCTGAGCCGGATCGAGCGAGGCGAACAGCTGCGTGCGCCGGTTGAAGAAGTGATCGAGCATCTGCGCGGTCATGACCGGGTGATTGGTCGTGAAGTAGCGCCGGGGCGCCAGCCGGATCGCGTCGAGGCGCTCGCAGATGAAGTACCGGTACAGATTGCGCCGGCCCGAAGCACCTCCCCAGGCACGCTCCAGCAAGTGAGGCGCCTGCTGAAGATCGAGGCTGGCGCCTATGGCCGGAACTTCATCAGCGGCAGCAGCACGCGCGCCGGCGCAGCCCGTTGGCTGCGATGGATCGCCAGCGCGGAGATCTCCGCGATCTGGCCGCCGCTGGCGCGCACCGGACCCAGTTCGAACGCCGACTGCATGGGATAGCCGAAGGCGCCGTCGCGGACGATGGAGACAGTGCCCACGACCACTCCGTCGACCTTGGCGCACAGGGTCGTGGTGGTGGGCAGCGTGTGATAGACGGTCACGCGCAGGCCCGAGGGGTGCGGGTGCATGAACCCGGCCGCGACGTAGGCATCGTGCAGGATGCGAAAGCACGCCTCGAGTTCGTCCACGCTGTCGGCGATCTTGAGCTCGAGGCCGGGATGCGCGGGCGCATCGCAGTCGAACATCGACTGCGAGATCATGTAGCGGGCCGACCTCGGCGCGAGAGTGACCAACCGATGGCCTCCGGCATCCAGGGCGCGACCCAGAGTCTTGCGTAACAGGTTCGTCATGCGGGAGCTGGGCGACTGCGTCGGGGGGCCGATGCTATCCGCAGCAGGGCGGTCGAGGCGTTACGAAACGATCGGCCGCTCGGCAAGGCCCCGTCTCGCGGCGCTCAGCGCAACGCGGCGACCTGTCGCAGGAGTTCGGTGATCTGGTTGGCAGGGATCGCGTAGGTGATGCCGGACGGTTGGGCGAGCACCGACTCTTTGGTGCCCTTGACCAGCACCGAATTGACCACGCCCACCACGCGACCGGTCGCGACATCGAGCAAGGGGCTGCCGCTGTTGCCGGGATAGGCGGTGGCATCGAGCTGGAACACGCGCAGGTTGCCCGCGCGCAGGCGGGCCACTCGTCGGGCATCGAGTTGGTTGGCGGCCGTCGACGGCTCGGCCATGGCCGTGACCGCGGCCACGATGCCACGGTGGATCGCGGGCTCCAGCCCCAGCACGCCGGCAATCGGGTAACCCACGAACGCGACTTCCTGGCCAGCGCGCACGGCTTCGGAGTCGCCGAGGTCCAGCGCCGGAAGCGGGTCACCTTCGAGCCGCAGCAGCGCCAGATCCAACGCAGGTTCGCGCGCCACAACGGTGGCCAGCCGCCACTCGCGCGGGTTGCGTCCGGCGGGAACGACAGCCACCTGCTCAAGCGGCTCGGATGTCGGCGCCGGTGCCGATGCGGGATCGGCAGGGCGCGGCGGGCGCAACACATGGGCGTTGGTGACGACCAACCGGCCATCGCCGACGGCAAAGCCGGTGCCATGGAACTGGAACCGCGGGCTGCGCAGGGGCTGGTGGTTGCCCACGGCGACCACTGCCGGCCGCACCGACTGCATCAGCTCGACAAGGCCGGCGCGCACTGGCAGGCCCACGCTGGCAAGGGCTGTGATCGCACAGCGACGGGTGACGACAGGCATCGGGGTGGACGTCCTGGTGTCGGGGGTTCGGCGGGATGGGCGGCAGTCGCGTCGGCGGCGCAAGGATGCGTGCCATCGACGCGCGGTGGGACTCGCCGGATTGTGCCAGTCAGGGCAACGGCGCCGTACTGTGGCGGCGCGCTCGCTCCAGGGCCGTGGCGTCGGCCAATGCGTCGTCCAGTGCACCGGGTTCGGTCAGGGGCATGGGCTGCGACAGCCGCTCCAGGTCGGCGTGGGTCTGCCCCTGCTCCAATGCATGCACGCACGCCGTCCAGGCGGCATCGGGCAACAGCACCCGCATGCCGTAGTAGCCGTCGCCATCACTGGTGGTGCGGCGCACCACCGCCGCGGGCACCACCGCGTGATCGCCAGCACCGAGCTCGACCACCAGTTCGCCCTGCACGCCCGCCGGGATCTCGTACGCGCACTGCACCAGGCAACCGGTGAGCGACATCTCGATCACCTTCAGCCGCACGCGGGCCGTGCCATCCGGCAGGCGCACGCTGAAGCGGGCCGGGCAACGGATCGAGTAGCGCTGGTGGCGGCGCAGCGCGGCGCTGACCTTGGCGACCTCGGTGACCGTGGGCAGCACCGGCGTGTAGGCATCGAGGTCGTAGATGCTGCGCAGCAGCAGCTTCTTGCGATCGTCGAGTGCCGCGAAGGCCTGGGTGCGCCGATTGAAGAAGTAGTCGATCAGCTCGCCGGTCATCACCGGGTCGTTGGTGGTGTGATAGCGACGCGCGGGGGCCTGGATGTTGGGCAGCCGCAGCTTCATGAAGTAGTGATACAGGTTGCGGCGCAACGGACGCCCGCCATACAAGCGCTTCATGCGCTTGCGCACACCGGCCAGGTCGAGCGACGCACCCACCGCCGGCGCGCCATTGGCGAAGTCGTAGTTCTCGACCACATGCGCCTGCAGCCGCTCGAACATCAGCAGCGACTCGTACAACTCGATCTTGTTCGGGTTGACGGCGATGACCAGGTGACGCGTGTCGAAGTACGAGGTGCAGTACTCGTACATGAACTTCATCAACGGAAACAGGATGCGGCCACCGGTCTTGCGGAAGTCCGGGTGCACCGCGAGCGCCGACACCTCCGCAATCTGCCCTTCCTGGGCCCGCACGGCGCCCAGATCGAATGCCTGCTGCAGCGGAAAGCCGAACACGCCTTCGCGGATCAGCGAAATGGTGCCGACGACGCGGTCGTCGACCTTCGCGCACAAGGTGGTGGTGGTCGGCAGCGCGTGGTAGATCGTCACCCGCAAGCCCGATGGATCGGGTTTCATGAAGCCGGCAGCCACGTAGGCATCGTGCAGCAGCGCGAAGCACGCCTCGAGTTCCTCGCGCGTGTCGGCAATCTTCAACTGCAGTTCCGGCCCCGGAGACGGATCGCAGTCCACCATGCGTCGGAACAGGGCGAAGCGCCAGCGCCGCGGCAGCGCACCGAGCACGAGGCGTACTGCTTCGTGGAGCCCCTTGCGCAGCGATCGCAACAGCCGCTTCATTGCCTACCTGTTCGGCACGGCGTGCCGCCAGTTGAGTATCGGGGATACAGGCTTGTAACGGCACGCAACCGAACGAGGTGCATCCCGGGGTTCAGCCGGGACGCTGAACCAGGCGCACCCGCCGGGGCTGCCCGGCCGGCCGGCCGATGTGGCCCAGCGGAAGTTCGGTGCTGGCCTTGATGCGATTGAGCACGATGCTCGAGCGCACGTTGACCACGCCGGGCAACCGGGTGAGGCGATGCAGGACGGAATCGGAGAGGTCATGGAGCGACGCCGCCACGATCTGGAGCAGGTAATCTGCCTCGCCTGCGATGGAATAGCAATCCTGAACCTCCGGTACCGCGAGAATCGCGCGCTCGAACGCGGCACCCTCGTCGCCGCCATGGCGGGCCAGCGTCACGTAGGTGTAGGCCCGCACCGCCAGCGACAGGGCGGCCGGATCGAGCAGCGCCACGTAGCCGCGGATCACGCCCAGATGCTCCAGTCGCTGGATGCGGCGACTCACCTGCGAAGGCGAAAGACCCAGTTGGTCGCCGACGACCTGATGGGTGGCATGGCAGTCGCGCTGCAACAGGGCCAGCAACGACACATCCAGCGGATCAAGCAGCAAATCGTCCAATTCCGCGGCTCCTGTGCACAAAACGTGCACGACGCGTGATCGTACTTGATGCAAATGCGCACACGTTGCGTTGATCCAGTTCAAAAATCATGTTCGTCATGCCTTGATGTGCATCACACCCAAGCCACACACACCACTGGACCACCATGAACGCCAACTCCGCCCATACCCCAGAGCCGCACAACCCGATGGGAACCGACGGCTTCGAGTTCATCGAATACGCTGCTCCCGATCCTGTGGCCATGGGCGCGCTGTTCGAGCGCATGGGCTTCAAGCCGATCGCGCGCCACCGCCACAAGAACGTGACGCTGTACCGCCAGGGCGGCATCAATTTCATCGTCAATGCCGAACCGGACTCGTTCGCCCAGCGCTTCGCGCGGCTGCACGGCCCGAGCATCTGCGCCATCGCGTTCCGCGTGCAGGATGCGAAGTACGCCTACGAGCGCGCCGTCTCCCTGGGCGCATGGGGCTACGCCGGCTCGGCAGGGCCGGGCGAACTCAATATCCCGGCCATCAAGGGCATCGGCGACTCGATGATCTACCTCGTCGACCGCTGGCGCGGCAAGAACGGCGCCCGGCCCGGCGACATCGGCAACATCGGGTTCTTCGACGTCGACTTCGAGCCCTATCCCGGCGCGGAGCTCGACCCACCCGGCCACGGCCTGCAGGTCATCGACCACCTCACCCACAACGTGCACAAGGGTCGCATGGCCGAGTGGGCCGACTTCTACGAGCGCCTGTTCAACTTCCGCGAGATCCGCTACTTCGACATCGAGGGCAAGGTCACCGGCATCAAGAGCAAGGCGATGACCAGCCCGTGCGGAAAGATCCGCATCCCGATCAACGAGGAAGGCAACGACACCAAGGGCCAGATCCAGGAGTACCTGGACAGCTACCACGGCGAAGGCATCCAGCACATCGCGCTTCAGTCGGACAACCTGCACCGCACGGTGGACCGCCTGCGCGAGGCCGGCGTGGCGCTGCTGGATACGCCGGACACCTACTACGAGCTGGTCGATCGCCGAATTCCGGGCCACGGTGAAGACCTGCAGGCGCTGCGCCAGCGGCGCATCCTGATCGACGGGGCTCCAGGCGACCTGCTGCTGCAGATCTTCTCGGAGAACCAGCTCGGGCCCATCTTCTTCGAGTTCATCCAGCGCAAGGGCAACCAAGGCTTCGGTGAGGGCAACTTCAAGGCGTTGTTCGAGAGCCTCGAGCTCGACCAGATGCGCCGCGGGGTGCTGGCGCAACCAAGCTGAGGGCATGCCCGGGCGGGCCGGCACGCAGCTCGTCCCTGCCCGCACTGGCGGCCGGCGCCTTCGGCGATCACCAGCGGCCAAGGATGACCCCATAAGGTGCATTGTGAATCTTGCTTTTGGGTCGCCTTGGCCGTACCATGAAGATGCACTCGAAGTGCATCTTTCAATTCAACCCGCCGAGATCCCATGCAGCCACACAACCACACCACCCCCGAGGCCATCTACCCGTTCGACGCGCGAGGTGTGGCCAAGCGGTTTCGCCATGCGGCCATCTTCGGCGCGCTCGACGCCCTGACCCCCGGCGAGACCATGCGCTTCGTGAACGACCACGACCCGCTGCCCTTGCTGCACCAGCTGCAGGTGCGCTACGGCGACTCGGTGCGCATCGAGTACCTGCAGCGCGAGCCCGGCGCGATCGTGATCGACTTCGTGCGCCAGTGACTGCTTCGATGAGCCCGTCCACAGGTGCCGGAGCCGAGCCGGGTCGCGAGCGCTTCCCGGCCTTCTTCGATCAGGTGCCCGGTGTCACGTTGCACGACCCGTTGGCGCTGCTGCTGGGCTCGTGCGAGGGCGGCCTGGTGCACTACCGCTACGCCGACGCCGTTCGATTGGCCGGCCACTCGTGCCCGACGGTGGCCAGCGCCTACACCCTCACCCGGCTCGCGCTGCAACGCCTGTACGTCGACGCCACGCCGGTACGGGGGCAGGTGCGGGTGAGCCTGGCCGAGTCCCTGGAGGCCGGTACAGCCGGCGTGGTGGGCGCTGTCGCCGGCCTGCTGACCGGCGCTGCCGGTGTCGGCGGCTTCAAGGGCCTGGCCGGGCAGTTCGTTCGACGCGAGCGGATGCTCTGGGGCCAGGAGCAGTCGCTGGAACTGCGCTACACGCGCCTGGACACCGGCCAGACCGTCGACGCGCAGGGCCATGCCCAGCGGGTACCGGCGCATCCCGATACCTTTCCTCTGCTGCAGCGCTGCCTGACCGGGGTCGCCACCGACGAGGAGCGCCAGACGTTCGGCGCGCACTGGCAGGATCGCGTGCGACGCTTGCTGGTGGACCACGCCGCCGACGAAAGCGTGTGGGAGCTGCGGTCGGGCAGCTGATCAGGCGTTCGCGACCTGGCGCGCCGGCGCCCCCTGGATCGCGTCGAGCGCACGCGCGAGGTGCCCCACGGTGCGGTCGATGTCGGACAGCTTGTCCAGTCCGAACAAGCCGATGCGAAACGTCTTGAAGTCGGCCGGCTCTCCGCACTGCAGCGGCACGCCGCCTGCCGTTTGCAGCCCCTGCGCGACGAAGGCGCGCGCCGTGTGGATGGCGTCGTCGTCGGTGTAGCTCACCACCACGCCCGGCGCCTGGCAGCCCGCGGCCGCCACGCTCGGAAAGCCCCGGGACACCAGCAGATCGCGCACGCGCCGCCCGAGTTGGGCCTGGGCCTGGCGCAAGGCCTCGAAGCCGCGTTCGCGTGACTGCACCATCGCGTCGCGGCTGCGCGCCAGCGCGTCGGTGGGCATGGTTGCGTGATAGGCGTGGCTGCCGCCTTCGTAGGTCTCCATGATCTGCAGCCACTTCTTCAGGTCGGCCGCGAAGCTGCTGCTGCTCGTGGAGTCGATGCGCGCGCGCGCCTGCTCGCCGAGCATCACGAAGGCCGCGCAGGGTGATCCGCTCCAGCCCTTCTGCGGCGCGCTGACCAGCACGTCAATCCCCAGTGCCGCCATGTCGACCCACATCGCCCCCGAAGCGATGCAATCGAGCACGAACAGCCCGCCTGCGGCATGGACCTCCTGGGCGACGGTGCGCAGGTAGTCGTCGGGCAGCATCATGCCGCTGGCCGTTTCGACGTGGGGCGCGAAGACCACGCCCGGGCGCTGCTCGCGGATGGTCGCGCACACCTCGTCCAGCGGAGCCGGCACCCAGGGCTGCTGGCGCCCTGGGGTTGCCGGGCGCGCGCACAGCACCTGGTGGTCGGCGGCGAACCGACCCGTGTCGAGAATCTGGCTCCAGCGGTAGCTGAACCATCCGTTGCGCAGTACCAGCACACGCTGTCCACCGGCGAACTGACGCGCCACGGCCTCCATGCCGAAAGTGCCGCTGCCCGGCACCACGATGGACGAGCGGGCGCCATAGGCCTGGCGCAACACATCCGAGATGTCGCGCATCACCTGCTGGAAGCGGCGGGACATGTGGTTGAGCGCCCGGTCGGTGTAGACCACCGAGTACTCGAGCAGGCCATCGGGATCGACGTCGGGCAACAGCGCAGGCATGGTGAACGGACTCGCAGTCGGAAACGGGCCAGCTTATCACCCAGGCGCTGGCCACGCGCACGATCGGGGTTGCGCATGCGCGGGCGGCGTTGCACAGTGACATGATGCGCCGTCGATACTCCAGCGCGCCGGTTTGGGCTGCCCAGGCCGGGCGCAGCCATGCACGACCATGCTGAACGAAGACACGTTGCGCCGCTGGATCGGCAGGCACACCGAAGTCGCAGTCGACGTCATCGATGAACGCCGCGTCGCCGACCTGGCCGCCACGCTGGACGAAGGCCGTGCTCCCGCACGCGGCGATGCCCTGCCCGAGCTGTGGCACTGGATGCTGTTCGCGCCGATGAAGCGGCCCGCCGATCTCGGCCGCGACGGCCATCCCCGATTGGGCGACTTCCTGCCGCCGGTGCCCCATGCCCGGCGCATGTGGGCAGGCGGCCGCTTGCAGTTCCATGCGCCACTGCGAGTGGGCCAGTCGTTGCGACGAACCTCCGAGGTGACCGACGTGCGCATGAAGACCGGGCGCAGCGGCACGCTGGTGTTCGTCACTGTGCGTCACGTCATTCACCGCGGCCGCCGTACCTCGCCGGTGCTCACCGAGGAGCATGACATCGTCTACCGACCGCTGGACGCAGCCCATGCCTCGACACCGGCGCCGGAGGCCGCTTCGGCCACGGCAACGGCCGCACCGCGCATGCGCCACACCGTGGTGCCGGACCCCGTGCTGCTGTTCCGATACTCGGCACTCACGGCCAACGGCCATCGCATCCACTACGACCGCGAGTACGCGCGCGACGTGGAGGGCTACCCGGGCCTGGTCGTCCACGGGCCGCTGGTTGTCACGCTGTTGCTGCAACTGCTGCGCCGGGAGAGCGGCCAGCCGCACCTGCGCGCGCTGGAGTACCGGGCACTGCACCCGGCGTTCGAGCCCGGCCTGCTGCACCTGAACGGCGCGCCCGGAGTCACACCCGACGTCGTCGACCTGTGGGCGACCGACGACACCGGAAGGCCGCTGATGCAAGCACGCGCACATGTCTGAGTCCATGACCGAACCCACAGCCCCGGCACCGATCGACCAGATCCCTTTCCTGCGCTTGCTGGGTCTGGTTCAGGACGACGCAGAACCAGGATGCTCGCGACTGCGCCTTCCCCAGCTGCGCGCGGAGCTGTGCAACCTGCTGCCGGCGGCCCACGGCGGCGTGCTGATGACGCTGCTCGACGTGGCCATGGCGCGGGCCGCGACCTCGCATCCCGATGCGCCCACGCGCGCGGTGGTGACGGTCGAGATGTCGACCCGCTTCGTGCGGCCCGGCCGCGGCCCGCTGCGCGCCGAGGGACTGGTGCTGCACCTGGCGGCATCGCTGTGCACGACCGAGGCCCATGTCTTTGACGCCAGCGGGGCACGGGTGGCCAGCGCAATGGGTACGTTCAAGTTCTGGCGCGCGCCCCGCCGGGGCATTGACTAGCGCGGCGTGATCCCGCGCCGACGCAGCACGTCCAGTGCCGAGTCGGGCCGGTCGGTGATCAGCCCGTCGACGCCCATGGCGACGAAGCGGTCCATCGCGGCCGGGTCGTTCACCGTCCACACCAGCACCTTCAGGCCCAGGTCGTGCGCCTGCTTCAGCCGCTCGTCGTCGAGATCGCCCTGGAACACGCTCCAGATGCGGCCGCCTGCGGCCTTGATCATGCCTGGCACCGAGCCGTGCTCGCGCCAGCCGAAGCCGGCGGTCCAGGGCGAGGCTTCGGTGGCGCCGGCACCGATGTTGTCGAGCCAGCGCTGCTGGGCGCTGAGGTAGACAGTCGGGATCTCGGGCGCCATGCGCTGCACGATCTGGAGGGTGCGCCAGTCGAACGACATGATCTGCACGCGCTGCTGCAAGCCGGCATCGCGCACCGCCTGAACCAACGCTCGGGCAAAGGGCTCGGGCGCCGGCGTGCTGTCGGGTTCCAGCGGGCTGATCTTGGTTTCGAGCGCGAGACGCACGTGGCGGTGCTCGTCGCGTCGCACGAGATCGAGCAGCTGCGCCAGGGTCGGGATGCGCGCCCCATCAACGGCCTGTTGCTGCGCGAACTGCGTGGCATAGCGGCTGCCCGGCCGGATGCGCCCGACGTCGAAACGCTGCACCTGCGCCCAGTCCATGTGGTGGATGTACCGTGGCAGCCCCGCCTCCAGCCATCGTCCCTGGTCGTCCCGGGTGATGTCCGGGTTCAGGGCCCGGTCGTGGTGCAGCACCAGCACACCGTCACGGGTGATCGCGATATCGGTCTCGAGCGTGGTCGCCCCTTGGGCGATGGCCAGCTCGAACGCGGCCAGGGTGTTCTCGGGCCGGTGCCAGCGTGCGCCCCGATGGCCCTGCAGGTCGAATGCCTGCGCCCAGGTGGCGGCCACCAGCAACGCCATGACCCAGGCCGCCTGCCATGCGCGCACGGCGCGCCCTGCTGACAAAACGCGTGCAGTCATCCTGCCTCCTGCTTGACGCTCGGGGTATCCACGGCGCCGGCCCGGTGCAGCCGGCACCTCGCGGTCCCGCATTCTGCTCGTTGTCGACGCATCGATGCTCGCACCGGCCCGGTCGAGCCGCGCCGGTCGCGGTTCCGGTCGCTGTGAAACAACGGCCACGCTTCACCGCCGTGTCATGTGCCGGCCGGATCATCCCGCCCCAATTGCCGTGGCCTTCGTGGCGCGGTGGGTGGAGGGCAGGCATGACCGATCCGGCGGTGGTGGTGGCGCAACTGACGCGGCACTTTGGAACGCATCGCGCTCTGGCAGGCGTGTCGCTGCAGGTGCGGCCGGGCGAGATGGTGGCGCTGTTGGGCGCATCGGGCTCGGGCAAGTCGACGCTGCTGCGCCATGTGGCCGGACTGCAGCGAGCAGACGCGCACACGCACAGCCGCGTGGAGGTGCTCGGCGATCCCGTGCAGGCCGGTGGACGCCTGTCACCCGAGGCTCGCCAGGTGAGGGCGCGGGTGGCGATGATCTTCCAGCAGTTCAACCTGGTGGATCGGCTGCCGGTGCTGACCAACGTGCTGGCCGGCTGCCTGCATCGGATGCCGGCCTGGCGCTGGGCCCTGGGTCGCTTCCCGCGGCATGAGCAGGAACGCGCCTGGGCCGCGCTGTGCCGAGTGGGGATCGAGCGATGTGCCCACCAGCGCGCCGGCACCTTGTCGGGCGGCCAGCAGCAACGCGCGGCGATCTCGCGGGCCCTGATGCAGGGCGCCCAGGTCATCCTGGCCGACGAGCCGATCGCCTCGCTCGACCCTGAAGCCAGCCGACGCGTGATGGAACTGCTGGCCGAGGTGAACCGGGAAGCCGGCACCACGGTGCTGGTCTCGCTCCACCAGGTGGAGTACGCCTTCGCCTACTGCCCGCGCACCGTTGCGTTGCGCGCCGGAGAAGTGGTCTACGACGGACCGACCCGCGCACTCGACGCGGGCCGCCTGCGTGCGCTGTACGGCGCCCAAAGTGACGAACTCCTGCTGCCCACGGGCACACCCTCTGCGATCGAGACGCCCCCCGTGCCTTCGGTGTTGCAGGCCGCCTGAAACGCGGTCACGCACTGAACGCTACCGATTCCACCACCCGCCCAAGGAACCCAAATGCAACGTCGCACAGCACTGATCGGACTGGCACTCTCGAGTGTCCTCACCTTCTCGCCGGCCCATGCTCAAGTCCGTGAAATCAGCTTCGGAATCATCTCCACCGAGTCGTCTGCGAACCTCAAGAACGCCTGGCAGCCCCTGTTGGAGGACATGCAGAAGGCGACCGGCCTGAAGGTGAACGCGTTCTTCTCGACCGACTATGCCGGCGTCATCGAAGGCATGCGCTTCAACAAGGTTCAGGTCGCCTGGATGGGCAACAAGTCCGGCATGGAAGCCGTCGATCGCGCCGGTGGCGAAGTGTTCTCCAAGGTGGTTCAGTCCGACGGTGCGATGGGGTATTGGGGCGTGATGATCGTGCACCGCGACAGCCCGCTGCGCACCCTGCAGGACGTGCTGGCTGCGCGCGCCAACCTCACACTGGGCTTCGGCGACCCCAACTCCACCAGTGGATCGCTGGTGCCTGGCTACTATGCGTTCGCGCAGAACAGGGTCGACCCGGTCAAGGACTTCAAGCGTACCTTGCGCGCCAACCACGAGACCAACATCCTGGCGGTGGCCAACCGACAGATCGACGTGGCCACGGTCTCCAGCGACGGCATCGATCGCATGAAGATGAAGCAGCCTGAGAAGGCAGCCGAGCTGCGGGAAGTGTGGCGCTCGCCGCTGATCCCGAGCGACCCGATGCTGTGGCGCAAGGATCTGGACGCCGACACCAAGCAGAAGGTGCGCGCGTTCTTCCTGGCCTACGGGCGCGATGCACGCGAGAAGGCGATCATGAACACCCTGACCTTCGGCGGGTTCGTGGCTTCGGACAACAACCAGTTGCTGCCCATTCGCCAGCTCGAGCTGGCGCGCGAGCGCAGCAAGGTACAGGCCGATGCGCAGATGGCCTCCGATGCTCGCGAGAAGCGCCTGCAGGAGATCGACGCACGCTTGGCCGAACTCGGGCGCCAATTGGCCGCCGCGAACTGAGGCTGGCCGTGCAAGCCTCCACCCGCGCTGTGCCACCGATGCCCGTGCCACCCAGCACGTCGGTGTGGCGGCTGCTCGGCTGGGGCCTGCTGACCGCTGTCCTGGCCGCGAGCTGGCGCGGTGCCGACATGCGGCCGCTCGACCTGTTGCGCGATGGCGCGAACATGGCCGAGTACGCCCAGGGCTTCCTGCCGCCGGACTTCACGGACTGGCGCCACTACCTGGCCGAGCTGGTGATCACGCTGCAGATCGCGCTTTGGGGCACGGCTCTCGCCGTGGCCGGCTCGGTGCCGCTCGCCCTGCTGGCGGCGGGCAACCTCACGCCCTGGTGGGTGCACCAGCCGGTGCGCCGGCTGCTCGATGCCTGCCGGGCGATCAACGAGATGGTCTTCGCGCTGCTGTTCGTGGTGGCCGTCGGCCTGGGTCCATTCGCCGGCGTGCTGGCGCTCTGGGTGCACACCACCGGTACCCTGGCCAAGCTGTTTTCGGAGGCTGTGGAGGCCATCGATCCGCAGCCCGTCGAGGGCATCCGTGCCACGGGCGCACATCCCCTGGCGGAAGTGATGTATGGCGTTCTGCCGCAGGTGATGCCGCTGTGGATCAGCTACACGCTGTACCGCTTCGAGGCCAACGTGCGCTCGGCATCGGTGGTCGGCATGGTGGGCGCTGGCGGCATCGGCATGGTGTTGTGGGACGTGATTCGCGGGTTTCAGTACGCGCAGACCGCTGCCGTGCTGCTGATGCTGGTGGTCAGCGTCGCGCTGATCGACCTCGCCTCGGCGGCGCTGCGCAAGCGCTTCGTCTGAGCCCCGCGGGTTCCAACGATCGCGATCATGGACATCATCGAACAGATCGAAGAGATTTTTCGCCGCCACGGCAACCGCTGCTACGACGGTGCGCGCGTCGAGCCGGTCAGCGCTCTGGAGCACGCGCTGCAGTGCGCGCAGTTGGCCGAGTGGGCCCGCGCAGACACGGCCCTGGTGGCCGCCGCCCTGCTTCATGACATCGGGCACCTGATCGACACCGGTGGCTGCGGTGACGCGGTCGACGATGTGCATGAACTGCGCAGTGTCGGCCTGCTGGCGTCGTCGTTTCCGGCATCCGTGCTCGAGCCAATACGACTGCATGTGCAGGCCAAGCGCTACCTGGTGGCGCTTGACCCGTCGTACGAGGGGCAGCTGACGCCGGCATCGGCGCACAGTCTGCGCCTGCAGGGTGGCGCGTTCGATGCGGCACAGGTGCACCAGTTCGAGGACCAGCCACATGCCGAGGCCGCGGTGATGCTGCGGCGGTGGGATGACCAGGCCAAGACCCCGGGCCGGCGTACACCACCTTTGGCTTATTACCTGAGCCTTCTCGAGGATCTGAGGGATGGGGCGCGCCTGCCCAGGCGCACCATCGTTGGTGCCTTCGACGCCTGAACGAGCGCCACCGACCGGAGTCGCACGCCGCGGCCTCAGACCACGCGCCGCCCCTCGCGCCAGACCTCGCGCACCACGGGCACCCCGCACAGCTCGCGCACCCGGACCAGATCTGCACGCAACCCCGGCACGACGGCCCCGCGATCGCCCAGACCGCACGCACGCGCAGGGCCCAGGCTGACCGCGGCCACCGCCTGGGCCATGGTGTGGTCCGCCTGCCGATGCAGGCACCACGCTGCCTGCAGCAGGCTGCCCGGGACGTAGTCGCTCGACAGCGCGTCGAGCAGGCCTTCGCGGGCCAGGTCGAGCGCCGCCACGTTGCCCGAGTGCGAGCCCCCGCGCACGACATTCGGCGCGCCCGCCACCGTGTGAAGTCCGCGCTCGCGGGCGCGCCGGGCTGCGGTGAGCGTGGTCGGGAACTCGCTCATCATGGCCCCTAACGCGCAGGCTTCGTCCACGTGATCGGCGGTCGTGTCGTCGTGCGTGGCCAACGCGATGCGATGGGCACGGGCATAGCTGGCGAACCAGGCCCGATTGGGCGCCGCGTGCTGCGCTTGCCGGCGCGGAGCCAGCGCCACTTCGCGCTCGAACTGCTCGTCGCTCCAGCCCTTCTTGCCGGTGTAGTAGATCCGGGCGTGGGCGATGTCGCTCCATTGCCGCTGGCCCGGTGTGTGGTCCATCAGCGAGATCAGGCGCAGGCGGCGATGGCCGGCAAAGGCCGCGAACAGGGTGCGGGCGTTTTCGGCCGGCAATTCGCATCGAACATGGATCAGGTGCTCGGCGCGCAGCAGGCCTGCCGATTCCATGCGATCGAGCACGTCGAGCAGCGCGCTCTGGTCCCGGGCACGAAAGCCGTCGCCGTAGGGGTCGCCCACGCCCACGGCGTCGAGCACCGTGGTGATGCCCGCCGCGGCGATCTCCGCATCGTGGGCCTGCACCGCACCGTGCATCGGGAACACGACCTTCGGCCGTGGGGTGACATGGCGCTCCAGGTTGTCGGTGTGGACCTCGACCAGGCCGGGCAGCAGCCAGTCGCCATCCAGGTCGAGTGCGCCTCGGGCCTGGCTGGGCGCATCGCTCACGTCGTGTATGCGACCCCCGCGCACGCACAGACTTCCGTGTGGCAGCACGCGGTCGTTCAGGACGACGCGGGCGCCGGTGTAGATCTGTTCATCGATCATGCATGCATCCGATCGGCCGGCTCACCCAGGTGCACCTGCCGTGTGGCCAGCGCGTCTCGCACTTCCTCGTCGTGGAAGATGCCGACGACCGCGGTACCGGCTGCCATCACGCGCCGAATCAGGTCGACCACGGTGCGGCGGTTGCCAGCGTCGAGCGAAGCGGTCGGCTCATCCAGCAGCAGCAGGCGCGAGGGCACGACCAGGGCGCGCGCGATGTTCACCCGCTGCTGCTCGCCGCCGGAGAACGTGGCCGGGGGCAACGACCACAGCGGGCGCGGCAGACTCAGCGCCTCGAGCAACTCGGCTGCCGCCGCTCGGGCCCGTTCGCGGACATCGTCGCGTGCAGTGGAGCCGTCGGCGGCCTGCCATGCACGCTCGGCCACGATGTCGAGCGTGGGCACCCGCGGCACCACGCGCAGGAACTGGCTCACATGCGCCAGTGCCCGCCGTCGCAACTCGATGACCTCGTGCGCGTGCGCCTGCGCCAGATCCACCGCCGGCGGCGCCGCCTCGCCGACGCCGGCGCGAGGGCGCAGCCACGCATGTCCCGAGTCGATGCCATAGCTGCCATAGAGACAGCGCAGCAGCGTGCTCTTGCCGCGGCCGGACGGCCCGACCAGGGCCACGCACTCGCCGGCATGCACCTGCATCGACACTCCCTGCAGCACCGGCAGGTGCAGGCCACCACGCAGGTGGAGATGAAAGCCCTTGGCGAGCTGCTGCACGTCGAGCACGGGTTGGGTGGTCATGGCATCAGTGCCGAAGCCACCAGCAGCTGGGTGTAGGGATGGCACGGGTCATCGAACACACGGTCGGTCAGGCCCTGCTCGACCACGCAACCATGGCGCATCACCAGCGTTCGATGGGCCAGCAAGCGGGCAACGCCCAGGTCGTGCGTGACGATCACAGCCGCCACGCCCAGTTGATCGACGAGACTGCGAATCAGATCGAGCAGACGCGCCTGCACAGACAGATCGAGCCCCGACGTGGGCTCGTCCATCAGCACGAGCCGCGGCTGCGTGACCAGGTTGCGAGCGATCTGCAGGCGTTGGCGCATGCCGCCGGAGTAAGCCCGCGGGGTATCGTCGATGCGCGCGGTGTCGAGCTCCACCTGTTCCATCCAGTGCAGCGCAGCCGATCGCAGCCGACCGTAGTGGCGCACACCCTGGTCCATCAGGCGCTCGCCCACGTTGGCGCCGGCGCTGACGTCCATCCGCAGGCCATCGGCGGCGTGCTGGTGCATGTAGCCCCACTCGGTGCGGGCCAACAGGCGAAGTTGCCGAGCACCGAGCTGCTGCAGGTCCAGCCACTGACCCCGGGCGTCCCGATAGTGCACGCTGCCACAGGTTGGCTGCAGGCGACCGGCGAGGCAAGCCAGCAGCGTGCTCTTGCCCGATCCGGACTCGCCCACCACCGCCAGCACTTCGCCGGCCTTGAGCTCGAGGTCGACGTCACGCAGGGCCCACTCGCTGCGCCCGGCCCCGCCGTAGCGCAGCCCGAGCCCCTGCGTGCGCAGCAGCGGCAGGATGAGGCGGGCCGACGCCTCGGCGTGCCCGTGCGCGGGCGATCTCATCGTTCGCGCTGCTCGCGACACCAGTCGGTGTCGGAGCAGCTCCACCGGCGGGTGCCGTCGGGCTGGGGTACTTCGTCGAGGTAGCTGCTGCGGCAGCCGCACAGGGCGCAGGCATGCGCGGGCGGCTGCACTTCGAACGGGTGGTCCTCGAAGTCCAGGCTGCGCACGTCGGTATAGGGCGGGATGGCGTAGATGCGCTTCTCCCGCCCGGCGCCGAACAACTGGAGCGCCGCCATCCGGTGCATCCGGGGGTTGTCGCGTGCCGGTATCGGCGAGGGTGACATCACGTAGTGCCCGTGCACGCGAACCGGGTGATCGTAGCTCGCGTCGATGCGTCCCCAGCGCACGATGTCCTCGTACAGCTTGACGTTGACGAGTCCATACTCCTGCAGCGCATGCAGTGCCAGCGTGTGTGCACGCCGGGGCTCCAGCCTGAACAGCGGCTCGGGCTGCGGCACCTGGTAGACGAGGATCTGGCCTTCATGCAACGGCCGCTCGGGTATGCGATGCCGCGTCTGGATCAGCGTGGCCTCAGCGGTGCCGGTGGTCGTCGCCACATTGGTGGTGCGAGCAAAGAACTGGCGGATGTTGACCGCGTTCGTGGTGTCGTCCGATCCTTGGTCGATCACCTTGAGCACATCGTCGGGGCCGATCAGCGCCGCGGTGACCTGGATGCCACCGGTGCCCCACCCGTAGGCCAGTGGCATCTCCCGCGAACCAAAGGGTACCTGATGCCCGGGCAGCGCCACGGCCTTGAGCACGGCGCGCCGGATCATGCGCTTGGTGTGCTCGTCGAGATAGGCGTAGTTGTAGCCCGGGGCGGTCATGCCGGTGACTCCTGGTCTGCCGGCCGCGCGCGCAACGCGCGCAGCAGCTGCAGTTCCGACTCGAAGGTCACGTAGTGGGGCAGCTTCAGGTGCTGCACGAATCCCGATGCCTCGACCGCATCGCCATCGCCCTGCGACAACACGAACTCCTGCAGCTGCGTGGGGCTTTCGACGGCCTCGCCAAGCTCCGTGGCGCGCAACGCGCGGTCGACCAACGCCATTGCCATTGCCTTGCGTTCGGCATGCCCGAAAACCAGGCCGTAGCCGCGGGTGAACTGCGGCGGCTGCTCGTCGCGGCCGATGAACTGAGCCAGCATCTGGCACTCGGTCAGGTCGATCTCTCCCAGTTCGATCGGGAAACCCAGCTCGTCCGGCACGAACTCCACCGCGACCGAGCCGACGCGCAGTTCGCCCGCGAACGGATGGGCGTTGGCATAGCCGCGCTGCGTCGCATAGCCCAGGCCGAGCAGCCAGCCTTCGTCCGCGCGCGCCAGCATCTGCAGGCGGGCGCTGCGAGGCAGCGGAAAGTGCGGCGGCTCACGCGTGATGTCCGGCGGTGCCGACTGTGTGGTCGTGACAGCCGGCTCCAGCAGGCCCTCGGCCACCAGGCCATGCAACGCATCTGGCAGTGGCTGCGCTGGCAGCTCGCGCTTGTCGCTACCGGCTGGCGCCCCGGTCGTGATCGGCGGAGCCGCCGACGCCGGCTTCAGGAGGTCGAAGTCGAGCAGTCGTTGGGTGTAGTCGAAGCTCGCGCCCAGCACCTGGCCACCCGGCAGGTCCTTGAACACCGCCGACACGCGGCGCCTCACCGTCATCGACTGCGTCTGCACCGGCTCGGTGTAGCCCCACCGGGGCAGCGTCGTGCGATAGGCGCGCAGCAGGAACGCCGCTTCGACCGCGTCGCCCAGCGCCTGCTTCAGCGCGAGGGCCGCCAACTCCGGGTCGTGCATCGAACCTTCGGCCATGACGCGGGCCACGGCCATGCCGAGCTGGGCGGCCAGTTGCGCCACGTCGAGTTCGGGCAGCGAAGGGTCGCCGCGGCGCGCCTGTGCCAGGAGCTCGCGCGATGCCTCGATCGCGCGTTCGCCGCCGGTGACTGCGATATACATCAGGCCAGCTCCACTCGGGTGGTGCGCGGCAAGGCGGCCAGTCGCGGTCCGCAGGTGAGGATGAGATCGAACCCGCGCGGGAACGACTCCACCATGGCCCCGCGTCGCGACCACATGTCGCGCGACAGACCCGCCACCACCAGTGATCGGGTGGCCTGGGTATCGACTGCAATGCCCGGGCCCCGCAGGCGAAGCGCAAGCGGCTCGCTGGCGGCCAGTGGCATTTCCGCAGTGAGCTCATCGGCAAGGCCGTCGACCTCCACGCACAGTGTGGCGCCGACTTGCGGCGCGTCGTCTGTGCCCAGGGCCATCGCGTCCCATGGCAACGTGGGCAGGTCACTGGCCCGGGCCAGCCAGAACGCGGCTGCGCCGGGTTCGTCGCAGGCGCTCGCTCCGGCATGAAATTTCAGCCACCGGCGCGCGCCGGACTGATCCAGCGTGCCGTGCAGATACAGCGGCGTGTCGGCGTCCGTCAGGCACAGCGACACGGCCGCCAGCGCCGCCGGCCATGCCACTGGTGTAGCGACCTGTGGCACGCCCATGGTCGCGGTCACCCGCGCCGGCAGAGACTGGATCCGACCGGGGAATGACATCGCCAGCAACACCATGCGGAAGACGGCCTGCGCATCCGCAACCGGGTCCGCCCAGCCGGATCGGACGTCCAGGTCATCGGTGTGAGCACCGAGCATCACGATGCCACCTGCGGATCGAGGGTCTGGAACTGGACGCGGCTGGCCTCGACCTCCCGTGCGTGCGCGGACCGCGTCGCAATGATCTCGTCGCGCAAGGGGCCGATGAACGAGCGCAGGAGGTCCGTCTGGTGTGCCGGATGCTGCAGCAACGCGTCGAACTGAGCGATCCAGCGCACCCGCTCGAGGTCCCGTCCCAGGCGATAGCCCACGCCCACGCAGTGCATGCCCTGCGGGTCGATCAGCCGTTGCACGCAGCGGGTCACCGTGGCCTCGCCGAGGTTGAACGGGTCGCCGGTGCCCCCCACGCGTCCGCGCACCATGACCAAACCGGTCTCAGGTTCACGCAGGCCTTCGAAGCGATGCGGCGACAGCATCCGATCAGCTGCCGACTGCAGCCGCTCGCGCGGGGCGTGCACCAGAGCCCACAGCCAGTCCTGCCGCGGCGCGAGTTGCGCTCGTGTCACTTCGTCGTCATCCTGCTGCGTCTACCATTGCGTCGCAGTATCGGGACCGGTCGTGACGGTTTATTGAAGGACCACGACACACATGCGCGCATCAGCACCGCCCAGAGCCTCGCGGGAGCCCGTGATCGACACGCGTCTTTCCCATGCTGGGCAGGTGGCGACCGCCCGTCTGGCGATCTACTGGCTGCCGGCGCCGGACCACCCGCTGTGGGAAGCCGGCTGCCTTTGGCTGGGCCGCGATCCCCGGGGGGACGACGCGCCAGGGCAGCGCCCGCCCGAGCATGCGCGCGCCCCCTGGCGCTATGGCTTTCACGCCACGCTGAAGGCGCCGATGGCGCTGCGCGTGGCTGGCACCGAAGACCGCTTCATGTCGGCGGTGGCGGCGCTGGCAGCACGCCATCGCAACTTCGCCCTGCCCCCGCTGCAGGTGAACTGGCTCGCGGGCTTCCTGGCTCTGCGGCCATCCAGCGCACCGGCTCGGGGCCACCCGTTGCGGCGCCTGGCCGATGCCTGCGTGACCGAACTCGACGACTGGCGAGCGCCGATGGACCTGGCCGAGGTCGAGCGCCGCGGTTCGGCAATTCCTCTGGCGCAGCGCGACGAGCAACTCGCGCTGCTGCGCCGCTGGGGCTACCCGCATGTGCTGGACCATTGGCGCTTCCATCTCACGCTGAGCGATCGCGAGCCCGCCGGCGCGCCTGCGCTCCTGGCGCGGGCGCGTGCCCACTTTGCGCGAGCCCTGGAGCAGCCGTTGCGCGCGCATGCGATTGCCGTGTGCCGCGAGGATGCGCCGTGGGCACCGATGCGCCTGGTGCAGCGATTCGAGCTCGCAGCCGGCTGAGCACGCCGTCTCGCGGCGCCCCGCCGAACGGAGCGCCGCTCAGGCCCGCGCCTGGACCGGCGCGGCGGGGCACGATCAGGGCACTGTGTACGCGGTGAGCGCCTTGGGGAAGCGCAGCAACCAGACTCGGGTCGGACGCTCGGTGTCGGATCCACGCGCCACACGCACACCGACGGCGCCGCTGGCGCACTTGCCGTCGGCCACGATGGCACCGGCGGCGTCCACCGTGCACTCGGTGGGGTCACCGGCCACTTCCTTGCCCACGGCATCGAACAGGATGGAGCGCAGGCCGAAGTCGTTGTCGTTGATCAGCGCCAGCGTCTGCGCGTCCACCAGCGTGAGGCCCTCGGCCTTCTCGGCCATCCAGCCCGCGGCGTTCAAGTCGAGCAGCAGCGTCTTCTTCAAGGGCACCACATCGGTCCATGCCACAGCCGAGGCGGTTGCTCCATCGATCGCGTTCTGCTCCAACTCGTAGCCCAGTCCGGCAATGTCGGTCACGTCAGTTGCGCGCTGCACCAGCATCAGGAAGTTGCGCACCTTGCCGTCCTGATCGGCGCCCTGCTCGATCACGATGTAGCGGCCTTGGCCCAGTGCCACCAGGTCGCCCAGCTTGGCGCTGCCGGTGCGATTGCGGTCCCAGCGGCCGCCGGCCGCGGCCAGCGGGTAGTCCAGCGGATAGGCGTACAGCCGTGACTGTTCGGTCGCCGGGTCGAAGTCCAGCCAGCGCGCAAAAGGCGCGAAGTCGCGCACCTTCACCTTGTCGGTGGACTTGCCGTCGCGGTCGCGGTCCTGCGTGTCGATGGTCTCGATCGACTTGCCGGCCGCATCGAGCGGGTCGATCGGGCTTTGCAGAAAGCCGAGGAGATGACCCGTCTCGGCGTCCAGCGCCAGGCCCTCCATGCCGCGATTGGCGCGCCGATGCTTCAACACCGCAGGCAGGCTGCCGGGCGCATTACCGGGGGCATAGCGCTTCTGGATGATGCCGGAGCTGGCGCCGACAGCTCCGGCAGGCAGTGGCCGGCCGGTGGCCTTGGCCACGGCATCGACCTTCAAGGGCAGCGTCGCTGTGATGCTCGCGCCGGCACGGCCGAGCGCGATGACTCCGATGGTCGGTGCAAACGAGGGCGCCGGGAACATCTTGGTGACGGCATTCGTGCTGCTGCCGGGGACCGGCGCACTCGGCGTGTCGCCATTGGGGCCACGATCGGTGATGCCCCAGAACTCGAGCGTGCCGTCGGCCGTCGTGCCCTTGTACGCCAGGCCCGACCCCACAGCCAGTGCGAAGCCGGTGGGGAAGTCGCGCTTGGCCGCCGCGTTGTCGCCCTCGTAGGGCACGCCCTGACTGGCCAATGCCGCCAACGTGTACTTGGTGATGCGCACCTCGCCGCCGGCGCTGACCTGGTTCGTCGCGCTGGTGTCGCGCCGGCCCAGCGCCGTGGCCAGCGTGCCCTCGAAGTGCTCGACTGCCAGCGCCCGGCGGGCACCGATCACCCGTGCGCCGTAGGGTTGGCCATGGACGTCGTTGACCTGGGCCGGCAAGAGCGCCTTTGCCGCTGCATCAAAGGCCACCGGCGCGGCGCCGAAATCCAGGCTGCGCCCCTGCAGCGCCTGGGCCACCGCGTCGGTGATGCGGATGCCGTTGGATGCGGTGTCGTCCTCGTCCAGCAGTTGCAGCCACAGCAGGCGGTTGGTCAGTGTCGGGGCGTCGAGCTTGTCGGTGCCGGCCCAGTCGATCGGCGTGATGGTGGCCGCGCAGACGGCCTGACCCAGCACGACACCGCCAACCGTGAAGGTCACACGGTCGCCCTCGGCGCAACTCAATCGACCTTCGGCGCTGGTCGTGCCACTGATGCCCGAGGGTTCGGCGGCATAGCGCACGCCCTGAACCGCGCCGTCGAGCAGGCGGGCATCGACGCGCGGCGCCTCACCACTGCCCGAGCAAGCGCCCAGCACCCAGACAACACCGCACCCCCACACCACCCAGTGACCCATCCTGCGCATGCCGACGCTCCTCATCCCGATGCAAAACCGGGCAGCGTGCACGGCCAGCGTGTCATCCGGATGACGGCCCCTGCTGCCATGCGGCCCGCATGGCGATGGGTGCCGCTGCGGCGGCAGACGTCGACCCGCAGGTTCAGGAGCCGCGACGCGGCGCCAGCCGGCGCAATGCCAGCCACGCGACCGCCCAGGTGATGCCCGCAATGGCCAGCAGCACCCACCAGAATCCGGCAGGGTGCCCGGACAGTGGTATGCCGCCGACGTTCATGCCGAGCAGACCGGCCATCAGGTTGATGGGCAGGGCCAGCACGGTCACCATCGTCAGCAGGAACAGGCTGCGGTTGTTCTGCTCGGCCACACGCGAGGCCACCTCGTCCTGCAGGAGCTTGATGCGTTCTTGCAGGGTGGCGATGTCGCGCAGCGTGACGTTGAAGTCGTCGCCGGCTTCGCGCAGGCGCTGCAGGTGCATCGGGTGCAGCCAGCCGGGCGGACTGCCCAGCACGCGCGCCAGCGCACCGGGCTCCGGGGTCAGCAGGCGGTGCAGGCGCATCGTCAGGCGGCGCAGGCGTGACAGGTCGGTGGCATAGGACCCTGGGCGGTGCGCCAGCCACTGGTCTTCGATGTCATCGACCCGCTCACCGGCCTCTCGCGCGATGCGCTGCAACTCATCGGCCTGGTCGTGCAGCAGGTGGCCGAGCAGTTCCACGCTCGACTGCAGGACCTCGCCGTCCTTGACGGCGGCTCGAAGGCGATCGATGGCACGCAGCGGCTGACGCCGCACGCTGATCACCAGCCGAGGCCCGGCACTGACCCAGAGCGTGGCGATGTCGCTGGCATCGAACCCGAAGTGGAACGTGACATCGTTGATCACGGCGAACAGCGTCTCGCCATCGCGCTCGATGCGGCTCGAACGCGACCCCGCACTGAGCGCTGCGAAAAACGCCTCAGGCAGTTGCCCGTGCTGCCGCAGCCAAGGCAGTGCGCCCGTGTGGGCCGCATGGAAGTGCAACCACACGAAGGCGCCGTCGCCCGCGGCGGCGTTGTCCAGCCAGCGCAGGGCGCCCTCGCAGCCCACGGTGCGGGCCGGCTGCCCGGGCTCGAACAAGTAGCCGCAGATCAGGCCATCGGCATCGGTGCCGTAGCCAGTCACTGTCTGCGGAAGGAGTCGCCCCTTCTCGGCAGGCTGCGACTGTCTGCCATTCCCAGCTTCGTCGGTCGTGCTCATGGCAGCCGATTGGACCACCGCTCGGTGACGAACCGGACCTCGCGCGGCTGCGGCTGCCGGCGGCCTTCAGCCAGCGGGGTGCCTCGCTGGCAGCACTGTGCCGCGGCACTCGCCGAAACCGATGCGCGCCGCGCCCGGCGCTTCGCACCAGCCGCGCAGGATGACTGCGTCGCCGTCGCGCAAGAACGTGCGCGAGGAGCCGTCGGGCAGTGCCAGTGGCTCACGGCCGCCGCGCGTGAGCTCGATCAGGGCGCCGGCCTCGCCTGGCGTGGGACCCGACAGCGTGCCCGTTCCCAGCAGGTCTCCCGGCTGGAGCGCGCAGCCGTTGACGCTGTGATGCGCCACCAGTTGCGCCGGGGTCCAGTAGGCGTGGCGGTAGCTGGTGCGGGTCAGTCGCATCGCGCCGCCCCCGGCCGCGCGGCTGGCCTCGGTCTCGAGCCAGACCTCGAGCTGGACATCGATCGCACCGGCTCGCCGCTGCTGGGCATCGTCGAGGTAGGGCAAAGGCTGCGGGTCTTCGACCGGGCGCACGAAGGGCACGCGAAAGGGCGCCAGCGCTTCCAGCGTCACCACCCAAGGCGAAACCGTGGTGGCAAAGTTCTTCGACAGGAACGGCCCCAGCGGCTGGTACTCCCAGGCCTGGATGTCGCGCGCCGACCAGTCGTTGAGCAGGCACACGCCGAACAGGTGGCGCTCGGCCTGGCCAATTGGAATGGGCTCGCCCGGCGCGTTGCCCGCCCCGATGTACAGGCCCAGTTCCAGTTCGTAGTCCAGGCGCTGGCAGGCGCCGAATACCGGCTGCGTGGCGCCTGCGGGGAGTGTCTGCCCCTGTGGCCGCGCGAACGCCTGCCCGGAGACCCCGATGGTCGAGGCGCGACCGTGGTAGCCGATCGGAACCCACTTGTAGTTGGGCATCAACGGCTGGTCGGGCCGGAAGAGGCGGCCGATGTTGGTGGCATGGTGCACCGAGGTGTAGAAGTCGGTGTAGTCACCGATGTGGGCCGGCACCGTGTACTCGACCTGTGCCTGTGGCACCAGGGCCGGGGCCAGCCGAGCCTGCGCGGCAGCGCCCTCGCGCAGCGCCCGCGACAGCGCCAGACGCAGCGCGCTCCAGTCTTCTGGGCTGCGGGCCATCAGGGCATTGAGCGCAGGGAGCGCTGCGTCGGCCAGCGCCTCGCGTGCGGCGGCCGACGCAGCATCGAACGCGCCACTGGCCAAGGCGGCGGCCAGGTCGAGCACCTGATCGCCGATGGCCACGCCGCCGCGCCAGGGTTCGCTGCTGCCGGCTCGCCGGAACACCGCGTGCGGCAGGTTCTGCAGCGGGAAGTCGCAGCCCGGCTCCTGGGCTGAGCCGACCCAGCTGCGCAACGCCGGATCGTGGGTCTCGTTGATCGGCGGCATGGTCCTCAGCCCTCCAGGGCCTGCCACATCTGGCGGTCGCGCTCGGCCGTCCAGATGCGGGGATCGGGATGCTGCGTGGCCTCGTCGTAGGCGCGGGTGACGTCGAAGGGCATGCAGTGATCGAAGATCACCCACTGACCATAGCGCGGCCGCAGCGCGTCCAGCGTGTCGCGATAGACGCGCCTCAGGTCGTGGCCCGCGGCCACGCCCGCGCTGACGCTGGCATAGACGTCGCGCACGAACGCGCCGGTGACCTCGAGCCCGCGCGCCACGCGCTCGGCGCCCACCAGCGCAGGGCCTCGGCCCGGCACCAGCGCCTGCGGCGCCAGCTCGGCGATGCGCTCGAGCGTGTGCGGCCAGTCCTGGAAGTAGGCGTCGCCGGCATAGGGCGTGGCGTCGAA